>DASQAH010000143.1:0-27283 GCA_035635835.1 Gemmatimonadales bacterium | reverse complement strand
ATTGCCGGCGGGGGTGGAGATGGTGATGCCGGGGGACAACACGAAGATGACGATCGAGTTGATCACGCCGATTGCGATGGAGGAGGGGTTGCGCTTCGCGATCCGCGAGGGCGGCCGCACCGTCGGCGCCGGCGTGGTGACAAAAATCCTGAAGTAAAGTCTCCGACGAGGTTAGAACATGGCTGGCAAAATCCGGATTCGTCTCAAAGCCTTCGACCACGCCCTGATCGATCAGGCTGCGGCCGACATCGTGCGCACCGCGGAGAAGACCGGCGCGCAGGTCTCCGGCCCCATCCCTTTGCCCACAAAACGGCAGCTGTGGACGGTGCTGCGCAGTCCGCATATCGACAAGAAGAGCCGCGAGCAATTCGAGCTGAAGACGCACAAGCGCCTCATCGACATCCTGGACTCGCGGTCGCAAACGGTCGACGCCCTGACGAAACTGGATCTGCCCGCGGGCGTCGACGTCGAAATCAAGGTGGAGTAGGGACGAGCGCATGAACGGCATGATCGGCAGAAAGCTCGGGATGGCCCGCGTCTTCGGGGAAGACGGAGCGCACGTGCCCGTGACGGTGCTGGAGGTCGGACCGTGCCCCGTCGTGCAGGTGACGGCGACGAGCGTGCAGCTCGGCTTCGGCGCCCGCAAAGCCAAGCGCACGCCGAAGGCCATCGCCGGGCACGTCAAGCGCGCGGGCCTGGAGACGGCGCCCCGCGTGCTGGAGAGCTTCGCGCTCGCAGGCGAGCCGCCCAAGGCTGGTGAAGCGGTGACGGTGGCGATCTTCGCCGCGGGCGACCGCGTGAAGGTCAGCGGCGTCACCAAGGGCCGCGGCTTCCAAGGCGTCGTACACCGCCACCACTTCCACGGCGGGCCGGAGACTCACGGCAACACACGGCACCGCAAGCCCGGCTCCATCGCGCCCGGCACCGACCCCTCGCGGATCATCAAGGGCAAGCGGATGCCGGGCCACATGGGAGCGCGCCATTTCACCGAGCTCGGCCTGGTGGTGGTCCGAGTGGACGCCGAGCGCAACCTCTTGTTCGTGCGCGGCGCAGTGCCGGGGCCCCGCAACGGGCTGGTCACCGTGCGCAAGCAGGGAGGCCGGAGCCGCCATGATTGAAGCTCCCCATTACTCCGCGGTGGGTGCCAAGAAGAAGGCGCTGGCGCTGCCCGCGGCCTTGTTCGACGGCAACGTGAACGAGGCGGCGCTGCACCGGGCGGTGATCACTTACCTCGCCAACCAGCGGCAGGGAACGCATCAGACCAAGACCCGCAGTTTCGTCTCTGGCGGCAACCAGAAGCCCTGGCGCCAGAAGGGCACGGGCCGGGCGCGCCAAGGCTCGATTCGCTCGCCGCAGTGGCGGCACGGCGGCATCGTCTTCGGTCCCCACCCCCGGTCCTACCGGCTGGGCATCCCGAAGAAGATCCGCCAGCTGGCGAAGAAGTCGGCCTTGAACGCGCGGGCGCGCGAGCAAGCCGTGTTCGTCGTCGACCCGCTGGCCTACGACAAGCCGAAAACCAAGCCCTTGGCCGAGCTGCTGGCGAAGCTGGGACTAGACGAGCGGAAGGTCCTGGTGCTTACGGCGGGGCAGGAGCCGCAGGCGCACAACATCTATCTGTCGGGCCGCAATCTCCCGGGCGTACGCGTGATGCGGTTCGTCGACGCCACGGCCTACGAGATCCTGTGGGCGGATGCGGTGGTGATCGAGACGACGGCGCTCGAGGGGGTCGCGGCGGAGCGCGCGAAGGACGAAGCGGACGAGTCGGCGGGGGAGGGGGAGAAGGCCGATGCCTGAACTGCACGAGACGATCGTCGGGCCGGTGGTCACCGAGAAGTCCTCGGCGGCCTACCAGGCTCGCAAGGAATACGCGTTCCGGGTGCATCTGCGGGCGACCAAGCCACAGATCAAGACGGCGATCGAATCGCTCTTTAAGGTCACCGTGACGGACGTGCGCACGCTCGTCGTGCGCGCCCGGCGCCGCACGTACGGCCGAACCGCCGGCGTCCGGGCGTCGTGGAAAAAGGCGATCGTGACCCTCAAAGAGGGCGACGCGATCCAGGTGTTCGAGGGCTGATATGGGCATTCGCCAGTTCAAGCCGGTGACGCCGGCCACACGGTTCCGCTCGGTTTCGGACTTCGCCGACGTCACCAAGACGACACCCGAGAAGTCGTTGGTCGAGCCGCTGAAGCGCACGGGTGGGCGCAACAACAAGGGCCACATCACGAACCGGTGGCAAGGCGGCGGCCACAAGCGCCAATACCGGCGGATCGATTTCCGGCGCGAGAAGTTCGGCATCCCGGCCCGGGTGGCCGCGATCGAGTACGACCCGAACCGCACCGCGCGGATCGCGTTGCTGCACTACGCGGACGGTGAGAAGCGCTACATCCTCGCCCCCAAGGGGCTGGCCGTCGGCGACGCCGTCGTATCCGGCCCGGGTGCCGACATCCGCGTGGGCAACGCCATGCCGCTGTTCGAGATCCCGCTTGGCAGCACGGTGCACAACGTCGAGCTCAAGATCGGACGCGGCGGCCAGCTGTGCCGGTCGGCCGGCACGGGCGTTCAGGTCGTGGCCAAAGAGGGGAACTACGTGACCTTGCGCCTCCGCTCGACCGAGATGCGGATGGTGCGCGGCGAGTGCCTCGCTACGATCGGCGAGGTCGGCAACGCCGAGCACGAGCTCCTCTCGATCGGCAAGGCCGGCAAGAGCCGCTGGCTGGGGCGGAATCCGCGGGTCCGCGGCGTGGCGATGAACCCGGTCGACCACCCGCTGGGCGGCGGCGAGGGGAAGAGCTCGGGCGGCCGACCGCCCGCTTCGCCGTGGGGCAAGGTCGAAGGCCGCAAGACGCGACACAAGAAGAAGGCCTCCACGAAACTCATTGTGCGCGGTCGCAAGCGCGGGAAGGCGACGCAGTAATGGCACGCAGCGTCAAGAAGGGTCCCTATGTCGAGGAGCCGCTCCTCAAGAAGATCCGGGCCCTGAATGAGAAAAACGAGAAGAAGGTGTTCAAGACCTGGTCGCGGCGCAGTACGATCACGCCCGAGTTCGTGGGCCACACCCTGGCCGTGCACAACGGGAACAAGTTCATCCCGGTGTACGTGACCGAGAACATGGTGGGGCACAAGCTGGGTGAGTTCGCGGCCACCCGGCTGTTCCGCGGGCATAGCGCGAAGGGTTCGGCGGCCGAGCGCGAGGCGGCCGAGGCGGCGCCGGAGTAAGGCATGGAAGCCCGAGCGATTCAGCGCACGGTGCGCCAGTCGGCGCGGAAGATGCGCCTGGTGGTGGACCTCATCCGGGGCCGCGCGGTGCCGGAGGCGTACGCCATCCTGCGCTTCTCCAAAAAGTTGGCGGCCAAGCAGATCCATAAGGTGCTCAAGTCGGCCGTCGCGAACGCCGAGCAGGCGGCACAACGCCAGAATGAGCCGCTGGACGTGGACCGGCTGCGCGTGCAGTACGCCGTAGTGAATGAAGGGCCGACGCTCAAGCGCTTCACGATGGCAGCGATGGGGAGGGGGACGCCCATCAAGAAGCGCACCAGCCACGTGGAAATTCGCGTGGCCGCACCTCCCGCGCTCCCGAAGGCTCCTGCTCCCGCAGCCCCTGCGGCCGCGAAGGCCGCAGCGCAGGAGAAGCCGCGGGGAGGGGCGAAGGCGCCCGCCAAGAAGCGGACCAAGACCGCCGCCAAGCGGTCAAAGAAAGCGAGCAAGTAAGTGGGTCAGAAAACGCATCCCTACGGATTCCGCCTCGGCATCGTCAAGCAATGGCGGTCCCGCTACTACGCGCGTCGTGACTTTCCGGAGCTGCTGAAGGAAGACGAGCTGATCCGCAAGTACCTGAAGACGCGGCTCAGCCACGCGGCAATCGCGGACGTGCACGTCGAGCGGAAGCCCGGCAAGGTGACGGTGACGGTGCACACCGGACGGCCGGGCGTGGTGATCGGCAAGCGGGGCGCCGAGGTGGACAAGCTCCGTGACGAGCTGGCGCAGCTCACCGGCAAGGAAGTGGGGATCAACGTCGAGGAGATCAAGCGTCCGGAGCTCGATGCCCAGCTTGTGGGCGACAGCGTGGTGCACCAGCTGACGCAGCGCATCTCGTTCCGCCGCGCGATGAAGCGCGCGGTGCAGAGCGCGATGCGGATGGGAGCGCAGGGGATCAAGATCAAATGCGCCGGGCGCCTGGGCGGAGCCGAGATCGCCCGGACCGAAGGTTATCACGAGGGCCGGGTGCCCCTGCATACGCTGCGAGCCAACATTGACTACGCCACCTCGACGGCGAAGACGACGTACGGCACCATCGGCGTGAAGGTGTGGATCTTCAAGGGTGAGGTGACCGAGGATCTCCACGGACGCACCTACTCGACCGGGGTGTGAGCGATGCTGGCTCCCAAGCGCGTCAAGTTCCGGAAGCGGTTCAAGGGCCGCACGGCCGGGTTGGCCACGCGTGGCAATACGGTCGCGTTCGGCCACTACGCGCTGATGAGCTTGGATCCGGGCTGGATCACCAACCGTCAGCTCGAGGCGGCGCGTGTGGCGCTGACCCGCGAGATGAAGCGCGGCGGCAAGGTGTGGATCCGGCTGTTTCCCGACAAGCCGATCACCAAGAAGCCCGCCGAGACACGAATGGGGAAGGGGAAGGGCAACCCGGAGGGGTGGGTGGCGGTCGTGAAGCCCGGGCGCATCATGTTCGAGGTCGAGGGCATCGAGGAGCACCTGGCACGCAAGGCGCTGGCGCTCGCGGCCGCCAAGCTGCCCGTGAAGGCCAAGTTCGTAAAGCGGGAGGAGCGCTGAGATGGCGAAGCAGCAGAAAGCCAGCGATCTGCGGCAGCTCAAAACGGACGAGCTGGAGCAGAAGCTCGCGGTGCTGACGGAGGAGCGCTTCCGGCTGCGGTTCCGCTCGGGCACTGAGGCTATCGAGAACCCGCTCCAGTTCCGCACGATCCGGCGCGACATCGCCCGGATCCGCACCATCTTGCGCGAGAGGCAACAGGCATGAGGGGCACCCGCAAAGTCCGGACGGGCGTCGTGGTGAGCGACAAGATGCAGAAGACCGTCACCGTCTCGCTGACGCGGCGGTTCGCGCATGCCCTGTACGGCAAGCAGCTGGTACGGTCCAAGACGGTCGCCGCCCACGACGAGCTCGGGGCCAAAGCGGGGGACACGGTCCGGATCGTGGAGACACGACCTCTGTCCAAATCCAAGCGCTGGCGGGTGGTCGACATCGTCGAGCGCGCGAAGTAAGGGGGGGGGGACGCGAGCGTGGTGCAGCAAGAGTCGATTCTCAAGATCGCGGACAATTCGGGCGCCCGCAAAGCGCTCGTGATCCGCGTGCTCGGCGGGTCTAAGCGCCGCTACGCCGGGCTAGGCGACATCGTCGTCGTCACGATCAAGGACGCCATCCCCACCGGCCAGGTCAAGAAGGGTGAGGTCGTCCGGGCGGTGATCGTTCGGACCGCCAAGGAGACCAAGCGCAAGGACGGGTCCTACATCCGCTTCGACGAGAACGCTGCCGTGCTCATCACGGACCAGGGCGAGCCGCGGGCCACCCGCATCTTCGGACCCGTGGGGCGGGAGCTGCGCGACAAGAAGTTCATGAAGATCGTGTCGCTGGCCCCGGAGGTCATCTGATATGAAGCCGCTGGTTTACCGGAAAAGCCGCCGGGTCCGGGGCAGGGAACCGCTGCGCCACAAGCTGCACCTCGGCAAGGGCGACACCGTGCGCGTAATCCGGGGGGAGCACCGCGGCAAGGAAGGGAAAGTCCTCCATGTCTACCCGAAGCGGTTTCGGGTTGTCGTGGAGGGCGTCAACATCGTGAAGAAGCACAAGCGCGCCACGAAGCCGGGCGGCGAGAGCGGGATCATCGAGTTTCCGGCACCAATCGCGGCGTCGAACGTGATGCTGCTGGATCCCAAGTCGGGCGAGCCGACGCGCGTGCGCCGCCGCCGGGACAAGGACGGAACGATCGAGCGGATCTCGGTGAAATCCGGCCAACCGATCCCGCGGGTGAGGTAGCATGGCGGATACCCAGGAGAAGAGGGACAAGAAGGAGAAGAAGCAGCCGAAGCCGGGAAAGGCCCCGGCAGAGGCACCGGCCGCCCCGGCGCCGCCGGCGGAGCCTGCGCCGCGCCCGCGGCTGTTGGAGCACTACGAGCAGCACGTGCGGTCCAAGCTGCAGCAGCAGTTCGGCTACACGAACGTGCACGAGATCCCGAAGCTGTTGAAGATCGTGCTCAACGTCGGCATGGGCGACGCGCCCAAGAACCCGAAGGCGCTCGAGGCGGCGGTCGCCGAGCTCGGGGCCATCACGGGGCAGAAGGCGCTCGTCACCCGGGCCAAGAAGGCGATCGCGAACTTCAACCTGCGCGAGGGCGTGCCGATCGGGTGCTCGGTGACGCTGCGCGGGGCGCGGATGTACGAGTTCTTCGACCGGTTCGTCTCGGTCGCCCTGCCGCGGATGCGCGACTTCCGCGGCTTGCCGACGAAGAGCTTCGACGGACGGGGGAATTACTCCCTCGGACTCAAGGAGCAGATGATTTTCCCGGAGATCGACTACGACAAGGTCGAGAAGATCCACGGCATGGACATCACCTTCGTGACCAGCGCCCGCCGCGACGACGGAGCCCTGGCCCTGCTCCGGGAACTGGGAATGCCGTTCCGGGGCGAAGCCCCCGTCGCGGCCGCCTAGGAGACCATCGCATGGCGAAGAAGTGCTGGATCGAGAAGGTTAAGCGGAAGCCGAAATTCGCGGTGCGCGGCTATTACCGCTGCCAGCGGTGCGGCCGTAGTCGCGGCACTCTCCGCAAATTCAAGCTGTGCCGCATATGCTTCCGTGAACTCGCGCTGCGCGGGGAAATCCCCGGCGTGCGCAAGGCCAGTTGGTAAAGGAACGACGCGATGAGCATGACTGATCCCGTTGCCGACATGCTGACCCGCGTGCGGAATGCCTGCCTCGCAGGCCACCGGCGCGCCGACATGCCGGTGTCCAAGCTGAAGGTCGAGATCGCGCGGCTCCTCCGCGATAACCATTACATCCAGGACTACAAGGTCCTGGACGATGGCCGTCACGGTCTGCTACGCCTCTACCTCAAGTACCACAACGACGCCCCCGTCATCCGGGAGCTCAAGCGCGTCTCGGCCCCCGGCCTGCGCCGCTACGTCAAAGCGCGCGAGATCCCGCGGATCAAGAACGGGCTCGGAATGGCGATCCTCAGCACGCCCCAAGGCGTCATGTCCGACCGCGAAGCCCGCACCGCCCGCGTGGGTGGTGAGTTGCTCGCGGTGATCTGGTAGGAGGGGGGGGACGATGTCGCGCATCGGCAGGAAACCGGTCCCGGTGCCCAAGGGCGTCACGGCTGTGGTGCAGGACCGCACCGTCACCATTACGGGCCCCAAGGGCGAGCTCGTCCGGACGATCCACGCTGACCTCACTGCGGCCCTCGAGGACAACGCCGTAGTCGTGCGCCGGCCCTCCGACGAGAACCGGCACAAGGCGCTCCACGGCCTCACCCGAACGCTGATCGCCAACATGGTGGACGGGGTGACCAAAGGCTTCGCCAAGCAGCTCGAGATCCAGGGCGTCGGCTACAAGGCCGAAGTGAAGCCGTTCGGCGTGCAGCTGACTGTTGGCCTGTCCCATCCCGTCCAGTATCACGCACCGAAGGGGATCAAGATCTCGGTGGACAACAACGTCCTCGTGAAGGTCGAGGGCATCGACAAGGAGCTGGTGGGTCAGGTGGCGGCCGAGCTGCGCAACGTGCGGCCGCCTGAGCCTTACAAGGGGAAGGGGATCCGCTATGTGGGCGAGCAGGTGCGCCGCAAGGCGGGCAAAACCGCTCAGGCGGCGACCAAATAACCCATGCGCTCTCTTCATCAGATCAAGACTCAGGTACACCGGCGCTACCGCCGTCACCTCCGCGTCCGGAAGAAAATCGCCGGCACGCCGGAGCGGCCGCGGCTGGTCGTGTTTCGGTCCTCCAAACACATCTATGCGCAGCTGGTGGACGACACGCGCGGCGTGACCCTGATCGGTGCCTCCGACCGGACCGAGGGCATCCAACCCGAGGCAAAGGGGAAAACGGGCAAGAGCTTCGCCCTGGGGCACCTGATCGCAGTCAAGGCGAAGGCGAAGGGCATCGTCCGGGTCGTGTTCGACCGGGGCGGCTACCAGTACCACGGGCGTGTGAAGGCGGTTGCCGACGGCGCCCGCAAAGGGGGGTTGGAGTTCTGATGGCGAACGATCAAGAGCAGCAGACGGCGCCGGAGCCTCCCGTACCGGCAGCCACAGCGTCACCCCTTCCCCCCGCGCCTCCGGAGACCGGTGCCGAGCCGGCCCTGGAGCAGCGTGGTGGTGGTGGAACTGGAGGAGGGGGGGGAGGCGGGACCGCAGGAGGGGGGGGCGGCGGGGGGGCGGGGGGGGCGGGGGGGGTGCAGGCCGCGGTCGGGGCCGCGGGGGACGTGGCGGCCGGGGCGGCCGGGGTGGCGGGCCAGGGGGAGGGGGCCGCGGCGGCGAGCGGCGGGACGACCGCGGTGGCCGCGGGGAAGGCGACGGCTATGTCGAGAACGTCATTGCGATCAACCGCGTCGCCAAAGTCGTCAAAGGCGGCCGACGCTTCAGCTTCAACGCGCTGGTCGCCGTGGGCGACGGCAAGGGCAACGTTGGCGTGGCGACTGGCAAGGCCAACGAGGTGAGTGAGGCAGTGCGTAAAGCGGTTGAGGCCGCGCGCCGCCGCATGGTGGACATTCCGCTCACCGGCGGCACGATCCCCCACGAGATCGTGGGGGACCACGGCGCAGGGCGCGTATTGCTCAAGCCGGCGGCCTCCGGTACCGGCGTGATCGCCGGCGGGCCGGTGCGTGCGGTGCTGGAGTGCGCTGGCGTGCGCGACATCCTCACCAAGAGCCTCGGCTCCACCAACCCGCACAACATGGTGCGGGCCACCATGGACGGGCTGAAGCGTCTTACGACGGCGCGCCGCGTGGCCAAGGAGCGAGGCATCGAAGTGGAGGCGATCCCTTACAAGGCCCGGCAAGCGGCCACGACCCATGGGCCGTAAGCCCCCGACGCGCCCGTACCGCAAGCGCAAAAGTGGCCGGGATGCGCAGCTGCCGCCCGTGAGCAAAGGGAAGCTCCGCATCCGGCAGGTCCGCTCGGGCAGCGGCCATCCCGCGCTGTTACGGCGCACGCTCGAGGCGCTGGGGCTCAAGCATCACCAGGACGTCGTGGTCCAGCAGGACCACCCGGCGCTCCGCGGCATGCTCTACCAGGTGCGGCACCTCGTCGAGGTGACGGCCGAGAAAGCAGGCAAGTAACCGATGACGACGGCGAAAACCCGGGCCAAGCCCAAGACGAAGACCGCGGCGGTGCGGAAGCTGTCGCTGCACGACCTCAAGCCGCCACGCGGTTCGCACCGTGCGCGCATCCGCAAGGGGCGCGGGCCGGGCTCCGGGATCGGCAAGACCGCTGGTCGCGGCGGCAAGGGGCAAACGGCCCGCAGCGGTGGGCAGACGCGGCCTGGGTTCGAGGGCGGTCAGATGCCGCTCATCCGGCGCATCCCCAAGCGCGGCTTCACCAATCCGTTCAAGCAGCCGGCTCAGGTCGTGAACGTACGGCACCTCGGCTTGCTGGCCGACGGCGTGCAGGTGACACCCGACACCCTGTTCGGGGCGGGGCTGGTGCGCCGTCCGGACCATCCGATCAAGCTCCTCGGGATGGGAGACGTACAGCGGAAGTTCGTGGTGAGGGGGGTCGCCGTGTCGACCTCCGCCCGCGCCAAGATCGAGCAGGCGGGCGGGACCATCGAGGGTTGAGCAAGTGAGCGGTCCGCAGATCCCCAACCTGTTCAAGGTGCCGGAGCTGAAGGAAAAGCTCCTGTTCACCTTCCTGTGCCTCGTCATCTACCGCATCGGGGCGCATATCGCGACCCCCGGCGTGAACGTGCAGGCGATGGCCGACTACACACAGAACGCCGGCCAAACGCTGTTTCGCCTGTATGATCTCTTCGCCGGTGGCAGTTTCGGCCGGGCGGCGGTGTTCGCCTTGGGCATCATGCCCTACATCTCCGCGAGCATTGTCTTCCAGCTGGCCGGGCCGGTGTTCCCCATCATCGAGAAGATGCAGCGCGACGAGGAGGGGCGGAAAAAGCTCACCCAATGGACGCGCTACCTCACGGTGGTCCTCTGCATCTTCCAGGCGTACGGCTACGCGCTGTACACCGAGACGCAGATCCCCGGTGCCGTCGCCGCACCCGGCCTGGCGTTTCGCATGACCACGGTGTTGACGCTCACCACGGGCGGCATCTTCATCATGTGGCTGGGCGAGCAGATCACCGAGCGGGGGATCGGCAACGGTGCGAGCCTCCTGATCTTCTTCTCGATTGTCGAGCGGTTCTGGCCCGAGACGCTGCGCACCGTCGAGGCGCTGCAGACCCCCGGCAGCGACCTCACGATCCCGAAGCTCCTCGTCGTGCTGGTGGTGATGGTGCTGGTTGTGGCGGGCACTGTCGCCGTGACCGTCGCGGCGCGCCGCATCCCGATCCAAATCCCGCGCAAAGTGATGGGCCGCGGGCGCATCCGCGAGGGACAGAAGACGTTCATTCCGCTGCGCATCAATTCCTCGGGCGTGATGCCGATCATTTTCGCGCAGTCGATCATCATCGTGCCCGGCACGCTGGCGCAGTTCAGCAACGTGCAGTTCCTGAAAGACTTCTCCAATTATTTCAACTATACGTCGCCCGCCTACCTGCTCACGATGGCGGTGCTGATCGTGTTCTTCGCCTACTTCTACACCTCGATCATCTTCAATCCGGTAGACCTGGCGGAGAATCTGAAGAAGCAGGGTGGCTTCATCCCGGGGGTGAAACCGGGGGCGGCGACCGCCGACTACATCGACGCGGTGTTGTCACGCATCACCCTGCCGGGCGCGATCTTCCTCACGATCGTGGCCATCCTACCGATCGTGGTGAGCAACATGCTCAACATGCCCTTCGGTTTTGGCGGCACAGCCCTCCTCATCGTGGTCGGGGTGGCGCTCGACACCGTCCAACAGGTGCAGCAGCACCTCCTGCTACGGAACTACGACGGATTCATGAAGGAAGGCCGCGTCAAGTTCCGCGGCCGCCAGCCGTAACGACTCCGTGTACATCCTCCTGCTTGGCGCGCCAGGCTCTGGCAAAGGCACCCAGGGCAAGTTCCTGGCCGAGCGGCTCGGCCTGCCCAAGATCACCACGGGAGACCTGCTCCGCGCCGCGATGAAGGCCGGCACCCCACTGGGGAAGGAAGCCAAGAAATTCTATGACGCGGGGAGGCTGGTTCCCGACAGTGTGGTCCTGGGGATGATCAAGGAGGAACTGGCGCGGCCCGCGGCGAAGGACGGCGCCGTGCTCGACGGGTTCCCGCGCACCGCGGCGCAGGCGGAGCTGGTCGATAGGACCCTCGCCGAGCGGATGCAGCGGCTGAACCACATCCTCCTCCTGGACGTGACGGAAGAGGAACTGGTCAAGCGGATGCGCGCCCGGTCAGCCAAGGAGGGCCGGACGGACGATACGCCCGAGGCCATCGCGGAGCGCCTGCGCGTCTATCAGAGGGACACCGCCCCTCTCATCGCTCACTACACCACGCGCGGCATCGTGCACCGCGTCCCGGGCGTCGGGACCGTCGACCAGATCGCCGAGGAGATCAAGCGGATCATCGGGCGATGATCACGATCAAGTCGCCACGGGAGATCGAGACGATGGCGACGGCCGGTCGCATCGTCGCAGCGACCCTCGCTCTGGTGGCGCAGCACGTGGCGCCGGGCGTGTCGACCGAGCGCCTCGACCGCCTCGCCGAGGACTTCATCCGCAGCCACCCCGGCGCCCGGCCCTCGTTCAAAGGTCTGTACGACTTTCCCGCCACCTTGTGCACCTCCCTCAACAACGAGATCGTCCACGGCATCCCCTCTCCCAAGCGCGTCCTCACCTCGGGCGACGTGCTGAGCGTGGACGTCGGGGTGTGGCTTGAGGGGCTGCACGCTGATTCCGCGGCGACGTTCCCCGTGGGCGCCGTGAGCGCCGAAGCCGCGCGGCTGCTGCAGGTTACCCAGGCCGCGCTCCAAGCCGGCCTGGCGCAGGCGCGCGCAGGCAACCACGTCGGGGACATCGGATTCGCGGTGCAGCAAGTGGCCGAAGACGCGGGGTTCTCGGTCGTGCGGGAGCTCGTGGGGCACGGCATCGGGTCGAGCTTCCACGAGGAGCCCCAGGTGCCGAACTACGGCAAGCCCAAACGGGGCCCCCGCCTCGTGGCGGGGATGACTATCGCGATCGAGCCGATGGTGAACGTCGGTGGCCCAGAGATCCGAACCCTGGACGACAAGTGGACGGTCGTCACGGTCGACGGCTCACTCTCGGCCCACTTCGAGCATACGGTGGCGATCGGACAGAACGGGGCGCCGCCCCGGATTCTCACGCTCGCCGCCTGAGTTCTTCGGCTTCCTCCAGCAACGCTCGCCCCAGCGCCGGCTCCGACAGCGACGCCACGTTGATCCGCACGTTCTCGATCGCCCCAGCGAGCGCGGCGCGGGCAAGGCTCTCGGCGACCCTCGCATCGGAGCGTGCGTTGGGGTTGCCGATCTCCCCGATGTCACTGGCCAAGGTGATCAACCGCATCGCGCCCCGCGCCATCGCGATCGGCGTCTCCGCCGCGCCAACCAGCGCAGCGTCGATCGTCCGCGAACGCCCCGCGGTGCTTTTGGGGATCTTGTAGGCCTCGCTCACCTTCGCATAGGCGGCCGCGTCCTCGTCCACCAGGCGACGCAGTTGGGCCCGAAGCGCTTCGGCTTCGGCCAGGATCTCTCGAGCGCGGGCCTCCGCCGCCGCGAAGGCTTTGCGGCCCACGGTGAGCCGGGCGACCATTGCGACGAGTGCGCCCGCCACGGCGCCGGCGAGCGCCGCCGCACTGCCACCGCCGGGCACGGGGGCCGAGCTGGCCAGTTCCTCGAGCCAGCCGTCGAGTGTGGGTCCCTCGGCCGCGCGGATTTTGGCCTCGAGCAGATGGTCGGCCGCGTCGGGCAGGTTCAGGAGCGCCGCGCCGGCGCCGAGGATGCCGCGCTCCGGGATCAGGCCGACCACCTCGCTCCGAATCACGCCGACCCCACGGCGGCGCGCTTCGGCCTCCACGGCGGCGTACACGGTCGCAGGCGATGTGACGTCGATGTCCAAGAGGTTCATGGAGACCTGCGCCTGCCCTCCCACGTCGAAGCCGCTCGCCTGCACGGCGGGGAGGCCGCCGCTGGAGGTCCGGACCGTCTTTGCAATCTCCTTGGCGATCGCGACGTCGCCCGTATCCAGGTAAATGTTGTACGCGACGAGGAAGGGCCGCGCGCCGATCGCGGTCGCGCCGGCCGTGGGGTGGATGCGCTTGGGCCCGAAGTCGGGCTCGGCTGCGGGATCGGTGCCGATCCGCTCGCGCAACCCCTCGAACTCTCCCTTGCGGATGTCTGGGAGCCGCTCGCGCTCCGGGCGCCGGGCGGCTTGGGCGTACAGATAGACCGGAATGGCCAGCTCCCGTCCCACGCGTTCGGCGAGCTGGCTCGCGAGCGCCGCGCAGGCGTCCATGGTGACGCCGCGCACCGGCACAAACGGCACGACGTCCGTCGCCCCCATCCGCGGATGCTCCCCGGCGTGCTTCGTCAGATCGATGCGCGCGGTCGCCACCGCGATGGCGCGGAACGCGGCCTCCACTGCAGCGACGGGCGGCGCCACGAAAGTGAACACCGAGCGGTGATGCGACGCGTCCGCCTGCACGTCGAGGAGTCTCACTCCGGCGACGGCGACGATGGCCGCGCGCAGAGCATTCAGCACGGCCGGGTCCCGGCCCTCGGAGAAGTTGGGCACGCACTCCACTAGCGGTGATGTCATTCGCTCGTCCTCAGCAGCTCGCGGAGCCAGCGATGTAGGGACGGATTCCCGGCTACCAGCGACCCGTGATCCAGCACCGCGGCGCTTCCCTCGGTTGTCGTCACGACTCCCCCGGCCTCCCGCACCAACACGACTCCGGCCGCCACGTCCCATGGGGCTAGGGTGAGCTCCCAGAACGCGTCGAAGCGGCCGTTCGCGACGTCAACGAGATCGAGCGCGGCCGCTCCCGCGCGACGGACACCGCTCGTCGCCCGCACGACGGCGGCTAACTGTCGCAGGTAGCGCTCCAACCCTCCGTCCTCCAGTTGCTTAAACGGGAAGCCCGTGCCGACCAAGGCACGGCGCGGCTCGGTCTCCGTGGACACCGCGAGCCGGCGCTCGCCCTGCCACGCGCCCAGCCCCGCCGCCGCGTGATAGACGAGGTCGCGCGCCACGTCATGCACAACTCCGGCGCACAACGCACCGCCCACAGTGCACCCGATGGACACGGCGTACTGCGGGTAGCCGTGCAGGAAGTTCGTCGTCCCATCGAGTGGGTCGACGATCCACACGACTTCCGTGTCGCGCGCGACTGAGGGACTCAGCTCCTCGCCCACCACCCGCGAGCCGGGCACTCTCGTCGTGAGCGTCTCTGCGATGAGAGTTTCGGCCGCGCGGTCGACCTCAGTGACGAAATCGTGCCGCGACTTCTCCGTCCAGGCGCTCGGCGCTGGTGGCGCGGCCTCGCGGACGAGGCGGGCGGCGCGCGCCGCCGCCGCCATCGCGACATCGACTAAGTCTTTGAGATCACGCACCTTGCGGCGCTCCACCCCCGGCCATAGGTTGAGGGCCCTATGGCGCGCGTCTTCAGCGGTATCCAGCCCTCCGGCGAGTTACACATCGGCAACTACCTGGGCGCGGTGCAGAACTGGGTCAAACTCCAGGACCTGCACGAGTGCCTGTTCTCTGTCGTCGACCTACACGCCATCACCCAACCCTACGAGGCGGGAGGCCTCGCTCAACGCACCGAGGAGATGGCGCTCAGTCTCCTGGCCGCGGGGCTCGATCCCGGCAAGAGCACCATCTTTGTGCAGTCCCACGTCGCCGAGCACACGGAGCTCAACTGGCTGCTCACGATCGTGACACCGCTCGGCGAGCTCGAGCGCCAGACCCAGTTCAAGGACAAGTCGCAGCGACAGGAGAGCGTGTCCGCCGGGCTGCTGAACTACCCCGTGCTGCAGGCTGCCGACGTGCTGCTCTACAAGGCGACGCTGGTGCCCGTTGGTGAGGATCAGCTGCAGCACCTCGAGCTCATGCGTGAGATCGTCCGCCGTTGGAACGCGCGCTTCGGTGCGGCTTTCTTCCCGGAGCCGCAGGCGCAGCTCTCCACCGCGCGGCGCGTGCTGGGGCTCGACGGGCAGGCCAAGATGTCCAAGAGCCTGGGCAATACGATCGGCCTGTTCGAGCCGCCCGACGCGATCTGGGAGAAGCTGCGCCCGGCGGCTACTGACCCTGCTCGGAAGACCCGCAAGGATCCTGGCAATCCCGATATTTGCAACGTCTTCACAATCCACCAGGGGTTCTCGCCGCCCGCGGTGCAGGCGGACGTGGCGCACAAGTGCCGAACCGCCGGGTGGGGGTGTCTCGACTGCAAACGGGTGTTGGCGGACAATATGATAGCGGCCCTTGCTCCGATGCGCGAGCGCGCCGCGGCCCTGCGGGCCGAGCCGCGCCGCGTCCGCGATGTCCTGCGGGCGGGGGCCGGCAAGGCGCGCGCACTCGCGCGCCTCACGATGGCGGAGGCACGGCGCCGGATGGGGCTCCTCCCCGCGGAGGCCTGATGCACGAGCTCATGACTGATATGGTCGAAGTCTTCCGGCTCGAGTTGCTGGGCCAGCTGGCGCTTGCCACGCTGCTGGGCGGTGCCATTGGCTTGGAGCGCGAACTCGGGGGCAAGCCGGCAGGGCTACGCACCAACATTCTGATCTGTATGGGGTCCACGCTCTACACACAGTTGTCCATCGGCCTCGTCCACGGGAGCGTGGACGCCTCGCGGGTAGCCGGTCAGATCGTCACCGGCGTCGGGTTTATCGGCGCGGGCACCATCCTCCACGCCCGTGGCGCCGTCGTCGGGCTCACTAGCGCTGCGACCATCTGGGTCGTCGCGGCGATCGGTGTCGCTCTCGGCGCGGGCCACTACCCGGAGGCATTGCTCTCGACCTTGATGGTGCTCGTCGTGCTCCAGGGCCTGGGCCGGATAGAGTTCGTCGTGCAGCGCCAATCTTCGCTCAGCCACATCACCATCCACGCGCGGCCCGACGGGGCCCCGCTCGAGGAGTTGGAGACCGTGGTGCGCCGGACCGGGCTCCAGATCGTCGAGGCCGAGAGCCGCCGGGAGAACGTCGACTTGGTGATCGAATACGAGCTGCGGGGCCCCAAGCGCCTGCACGACCAGGTGATGATTGCGCTGCTCCACCACCCGAGCGTGCGGACGGTGTCGACGGGCGAGTGACGCGCCGGCTGGTGGTGGACCTGGAATCCCCCCGCGCCGCTTGGCGCGCTCCCGATGAGGTCGTCGGAGCCATCCGGGACGCGGCCGGCCCCGGCTGGCTGGTCGTACAGGTGGACGCGCCGGCGCCCTCTGACAGCGATGGCGGCTCGGGCTCGCCGGCGAGCCTCGTGGCGGCGCGCGGGGCGGAAGTCTACCTGGGCTACGGCGTGCCGGCCGGCCTGCTCGCCGCCGCCGGCGGTACGCTGCGGTGGGCCCACAGCGGCACGGCTGGCGTCGGCGCGAGCCTGCCCTACCTGCGCGGCAGCGCTGTCACGCTCACCAACTCGGCGGGGGTTCACGCCGAGCCCATGGCGGACTGGGTGCTCGCCGCCATCACCTACTTCGCCCGGGGGCTCGATCGGATGCGCGCCCTGCAGAACGCGGCGCAGTGGGCCAAGGACGAATTCGCGGACCTGCTGGTGCCGGTGCGAGAGCTTCGCGACCTGCGCATCGGGGTCTTCGGGCTGGGCGGGATCGGGACCGCCGTCGCGCGCCGCGCACTGGCGCTCGGGATGAGCGTTGCCGGAGTGCGACGCCGGCCGGAGCGCGGTGGACCCGTCGGCCTGCGCTGGGTGGGGGGTCTCGACGCTTTGGGCCGTCTCGCCTCCGAGAGCGACTGTCTCGTCATCGCCGCGCCGCACACGGCGGACACGACGGAGGCGGTTGGGCGGGAAGTTCTGGAGCGGCTGCCCGTCGGCGCCGTGGTGATCAATGTCTCCCGTGGCTCGCTGCTCGACGAGGACACCCTTCTCGAGCGGCTCGTGGCGGGGCGGCTACGAGGGGCGGCGCTCGACGTGTTCCGCACGGAGCCCCTGCCGCCCGGGCATCCCTTCTGGGGGCATCCCCGGGTGCTGGTCAGCCCGCACGTCAGCGCCGTATCGACGCGGTTCTGGGAGCGGGAGTTGGGGCTGATCGTCGAGAACATCGGGCGCTATCTTGCAGGGGCGCCACTGCGCAACGTGGTGGACCTGGAGGCCGGCTACTGAATGGAAAAGATCATCAAGGCGGCGGTTGATCGCGGCGCGTCGGACCTGCACATCAAAGCGGGCGACGTGTTCCGGGCGCGCATCGACGGCAAGCTCGTGCCCCTCACCAAGCAGCGCCTGACGCCCGAGCAGACCAAGGCCATCGCTCTGCGCTTAATCCCGAACGATGAGGACCGCTCGCGCATCGAGCGCCTGCGCGACTATGACTGCTCCTGGGGCATGCCGGGGATTGGGCGCTTCCGCGTGAACATCCTGCGGCAGCGCTCTTCCTTTATGATCGTGATGCGCGTCATCCCCTTCGACGTGCCGTCGTTCGAGAGCCTCCAGCTCCCCCCGGTGCTGAGTCAGGTGGCGTCGGCGGAGCGAGGGATGATTCTGGTCACTGGCGTCACGGGCTCCGGCAAGAGTTCGACGATGGCGGCGATCATCAACCACATCAACCAGACGCAACACAAGCACATCCTCACGCTGGAGAATCCGATCGAGTTCCTGCACCGGGACATCGCCTGCTCGGTGACCCAGCGGGAGATCGGTGTCGACACCGACGACTTCCGCATGGGGCTGCGCGCGGCGCTGCGACAGGATCCCGACGTGGTCCTGATCGGCGAGATGCGGGATGCCGAAACGATCGACACCGCCATGAAGGCCGTCGAAACCGGCCACCTCCTGATCTCCACGCTCCATACACCCGACGCCGTTACCACGGTGAGCCGCCTAGTGTCGATGTTCCCGCTAGAGGAGCAGGAGATCGCCCGACTGCGGCTCTCGGAGGCGCTGCAGGCGGTCATTTCGCAACGGTTGCTGCCGCGCGCCGACGGCAAAGGCCGCGCCGCCGCAGTCGAGATCCTGATCGCGACCGGCACCGTCCGCGACATGATCAAGGACCCCGGCCGGGTGATGGAGCTGCCCGACTACATCCGGGAGTCCCGGGAGGAGTACGGGATGCAGACCTTCGATCAGCACCTCATAGACCTCGTGAGCGAGGGCATCGTGGCCTCCGAAACGGCACTGGCGGCCTCCTCAAACCCGGCCGATTTCGAGCTGAGGCTACGGACCCTGCACCGGCGCCCACGCGTGGCGGCCGCGACCGAGACCGCCGGCGTGGACGCGGAGAAGGCGGCAGGCCTTACCGACGACCTGTCGAGCATGCTGCCGGAGCAGTGAGCGAGGCGCGCTTCAGCGGGGTCCTCGCCCCCATTCCCACACCGTTCGACGCGGCCACGGGCGACGTGGCTCCGGTCCACCTGCGCCACAACGCCGCCCGCCTCCTCGCCGAGGGGCTGGATGGTTTGCTAATCGCCGGCTCGACGGGAGAGGCACCGCTGCTCGATCCGGACGAGCAGCGCCGCATAACCGCGTGGCTGCGGGACGTACTGCCGGACGGCAAGACACTGTTCGCGGGCACGGGCGCGGAATCCACCCGCCAGACGATCGCCCTCTCGCGCGCGGCTGGGGCGGAGGGCGCCGATGCGGTGCTGGTGCGGGCTCCCGCCTACTTCGGCCCCATGCACTCACCTGCGAGCCTGGTCGATCACTTCCGGGCGGTCGCCGACGCGAGTCCCATCCCGGTGCTGCTCTACAACATGCCGAAGTACACCCATCTGCCGCTTGCTGCCGGGCTGCTCCAGCAGCTGGCCGGCCACCCCAACGTGGTCGGCGTCAAGGATTCCTCTGGTGATGCGAAGAATCTGGCAGCCTACCGCGACGCAGCACCCGCTTGGACGGTGTTCGTCGGCTCCGCGGCGCTGCTCTACGCGGGGCTCGAACTGGGGTGCCAGGGCGGGGTGTTGGCGGCCGCCTGCTTCGCCCCACGGCTCTGCGTCGACCTGCTAGTCGCCTTCCGGGCTGGCGACCGCGTGGGTGCGGGCAGGCTCCAGGAGCGGCTCACCCCGCTCGACAAGGAGATTGTCGGCAAGTTCGGCCCCGCTGGTGTCAAAGCGGCGATGGATGCTGCGGGCTACTACGGCGGGCCGATCCGCGCGCCGCTAGCGCCGGTTCCGGCGGGCGATCGGGATCGCATCGCCCGGCTGCTCGCGGCGTGACGGACCCCTACGCGCTGCTCGCCGAGCTCGCCGTCCCGCGCTTGACCGGCACTCCGGGCAACGCCCGCGTCCGCGCCGTCCTGACCCGGGAGTTGGCCGCCCGCGGGTTCGTCGTCATGGAGCACGCCTTCGCCGCCTCGCCGGTGCGCGTGGTAGCGGCACAGGTGTGGGGGGCAGCGCTCGGGGCCGCAATCTTCGCCACGGTGGCGCTCGCGCTCATGCCGGGCGGCGAGCGCTGGCTGGCCGTCTGGACTCCCGCGCTGCTTGCCGCCCTGGTGTGGCTCGCCTTGGCCTCGCGACGTGGGCTGCCGCTGCCGATCCCGACTGTCAAAGCCGCAAATCTGATCGGCGTGCGGCCCCGCACCCGCGTCACCGTGTGGCTGGCGGCGCATTATGACTCCAAGGGTCAGCCACTCTCCATGGCGGGCCGCCTCGTGGCGGTGGCGCTCTGCGCGACGGCCTTCCTCGGGCTCCTCGCGCTGACCGCCTTACGCCTGGAATTCGGCTGGCATCCAGCGTGGCTCCTGCCGGTCTTCCCCGGCATCGTGGGGGCGCTGCTCCTGTCTCGCTGCCGCGTGCACAACGGCTCGACCGGGGCTGTGGACAACGCGACGGCGCTGGTCACCGTCCTCGGCGTGGTCGACGCGTTGCCGCCGGGGACCCCTGTAGGGGTGCTCTTTCCGGACGCCGAGGAGTTCGGTCTGGCAGGCGCCATCGCGCTGGCGCGCGAGCGGGGCAACCTCCTTGCCGGGACCGCTGTCGTGAACCTGGACGGGATCGACGACCCGGGGCCGACCCGGGTCTTACGGCATCGGCCGGGCCCGGTGGGGGACGCCGTCGCCGCGGCACTCGGCGTGCGCCCGGTGCGCTTTCTCCCCGCGTTGGTGGATGGGCAGGCGCTCGCCCCCGCGGCGCGCGAATGCATCACCGTGCTGCGAGGCAATTGGGGCACCGCCCGCCGGGTGCACACTGCACGCGATACCGTGGACCGGCTGACCCTAGAGGGGAGCCGCGCCGTGACCCAGGCCCTGGCCGCCGCCTTGTCTCCGGGGTGAAGGGCTCCTAGCTTTCCTCAGAGGATAGTCCAACGCCCCGCATCATCGGGGCATTTTTTTTGGCGGGTGTGCCCAAGGAGCCCATGTTCGGACCGAAAACCCACTGCGTGGTCGTGGTCGGCGCGCAGTGGGGCGACGAGGGGAAAGGCAAGGTGGTAGACGTGCTCGCCGAGCGCGCCGACCTTGTCGTGCGCTACCAGGGCGGTGCCAATGCAGGCCACACCGTGCACAGCAGCGCCGGTGAGTTCGTGCTGCACCAGATCCCCTCAGGGATCCTCCAAGGCGCGGTCTGTCTGGTCGGGAACGGCGTGGCGCTCGATCCCGAGACGTTCTTCACGGAGCTGGACGCCCTCCAAGCCCAAGGGGTGAAGACAGAGCACAAGATCTATGTTTCCGAGCGGGCTCACCTCACGCTACCGCTTCACAAACTCCTTGACCGGGCGCGCGAGCAGCGCGAAAAGATTGGGACCACCGGGCGGGGGATAGGTCCGACGTACGAGGACAAGTACGGTCGGCGAGGCATCCGGGTCGGCGACTTGCGGAATCTGCAGCGAGCTCGGGGGCTCATCAGCACCCGGGTCGCGAGCGCCAACGAAATGCTCGGCCTGCTGGGCGGCGTCGAGCGGGCCGACGCGGGGGAGCACTGCGAGCTGCTGACTCGCCTCGCGCCGCGGCTGCTCCCGCTGACCGTGGACGCCGGACGAGTGGTGTACGAGGCGCTCGAGCGTGGCGAGTCGGTGCTGCTCGAAGGCGCCCAAGGCGCGCTGCTCGACGTGGACCACGGCACGTATCCGTATGTCACTTCTTCGAATACCACTGCGGGAGGCGCCGCGGTCGGGGTCGGGATCGGCCCCACCGCGATTGATGCCGTGCTCGGCGTGGTGAAGGCCTATACCACGCGCGTCGGCAACGGCCCCCTGCCTACCGAGGCCGACCCCAGCGTGGCCGAGCGGATCCGCGAGCTGGGCGACGAGTTCGGAGCTACGACCGGGCGGCCGCGACGCTGCGGTTGGTTCGACGCTGTCGTCGTCCGTTACGCCGTGCGGGTGAACGGGCTCACCGGATTGGCCGTCACGAAGCTCGACGTGTTGGACACCTTTGGCGAGATCCCAGTCGGGGTGGGCTATCGGCTGGACGGCGAGGTGATCGACAGCATGCCAGCGGACGTTGAGCGACTCGACCGAGTGGAGCCGATCTACGAAACGCTCCCCGGGTGGCAGCGGTCCCTCGCCGCCGTGCGGCGTCTGGCCGATCTGCCGCCCCCGGCGCGTGCGTATCTCGACCGGCTGCAGGATCTGGCGCACGCGCCGATTCAATACGTGAGCGTGGGGACTCGCAGAGAGCAGATTATAGAGGTGAGCTGACCAAGGACGCCAAATCGCCTAGGCCTCAAAGCGGTCTGTGGCTTAGCTGGCGAAGCGCTGGCGCAATGCTGTCGTCAGTCGGGCGCGCTCGGCGGCACATGCTGGCACCGGTTGCCTGTGCACCGCATGGTCTCCTGGCGCATCGGCGGCGATCCGCTAGAACTGATGACTGAGCACTGCGAGCCTGGGCAAAAAAGAGAACCCCCCAGAGTTTCCCCTGGAGGGTGATCGCCCGTCCGACATCGTGCGCCCTAGAACCCGATGTGAACGGAGCGAAATGCTCTCTCTCGGGTTGGGGCGCGCCGTACCTCTGGCAGCTGGGCCGTCTCGCTAGTATGAGACCCCTCAGCTTTGCGCCCCGCCGTCACCGACGGTTTGCCCTTGCAGAGATGCTCTGGGCGCCTGATCAGCAAGAACGATGCCTTGGGCATAAGCTTGTCTAACTCATGGGAATTAGGCTGCTTGCGCGAGGTCATATGTGTTGCATAATGCACGTTTCAGTGCATAATGCAATACATTACTGGACGCTGGTGTAGTCGACACGCCCAATACAAGTTAGCCTCGTGCCTCCAACTATCCTCGTTTCCCCCACCGCCTTCAAAGGGACGTTCAGCCCGCGCCAAATCGCTGACGCGATCGTCAGCGGGGTCCGCCGCGCCTTGCCTGAAGCGGTGGTTCTGTCTTGCCCAGCGGCCGATGGCGGAGATGGCTTGCTCGATGCCGTGCTAGCCGCCGGCTCGCTGCGTGAGCGGGTCAGCGTAACTGGTCCGCTGGGCGCGCCGGTGAGCGCCGAACTGGGCTGGCTCGATGCGGAGACGGCGATCTTCGAAAGCGCCAGCGCTTGCGGCCTGTCACTCCTCAAGCCCGAGGAGCGCGACCCGTTGCGCGCCACCACCCGAGGCGTCGGTGAGCTCGTCTTCGAGGCGGTGGACCGCGGCGCCCGCACCGTGATCGTTGGACTCGGCGGTTCGGCGACCGTGGACGGGGGCACCGGCGCCGCCCGCGGTCTGGGCTGGACCTTCCAAGACTGGGAGGGCGCGCCGCTGCCGGAGGGCGGTGGCGCGTTGTTCAACCTGACGACGATGCGTGGCGGCTGGGGGCTCGAGGCGCAGCTGATCGCTTTGGCCGACGTCACAACGCCGCTGGTGGGCGAGAAGAGCGCCGCGCCGGTGTTCGGCCCGCAGAAGGGGGCCACTGCCGAGCAGGTGCGGCTCCTGGCTGCCGGGTTGGAACGCCTGGCGGCGCTCTGGGCACAGCAGGGGCGGCCCGATCTCGCCACACTTCCTGGAGGCGGTGCGGCTGGTGGCCTGGGTGCCGGACTCGTCTTCTTCGCCAAGGCGAGCCTCGTGCCCGGTGCCGAGTGGGTGCTCGAGCGCATCGGCTTCGACGCCGCGCTGGCCAAGGCCGACCTGGTGATCACCGGAGAGGGAACGTTCGACCGCACGTCCCTCGTCGGCAAGGCGGCTGGAGAAGTGCTGCGCCGGGCCCAGGCTGCCAAGAAACGGGTCGCCATCGTCACGGGCCACGCTACCGATTTGCTCGGCGCGCATACCGTCAGCGGGGAGGGGGAAACGCTCGACCTGGCCGGCGTGGCGCAGCTCGCCGAGCGGGCCGCGCGGGAGGCGCTCGGGTTGCCGCTCGCGTAGTGCGTCTCTAACTTCCGCCTCCTATGCCTTCGGCCGACAACTTGATGGACAAGCTCGTGTCGCTCGCCAAGCGGCGCGGCTTCGTGTTTCAGTCTTCGGAGATCTACGGGGGCCTCGGGTCGGTGTGGGACTACGGCCCGCTCGGGGTCGAGCTCAAGAAGAACATCAAGGAGCGCTGGTGGCGTTCGATGGTGCACGCGCGCGAGGACATCGAGGGCCTCGATGCGGCGATCCTGATGCACCCCAAGGTTTGGGAGGCCTCGGGGCACCTCGCCGGGTTTGCCGATCCGCTCGTCGACTGCAAACAGTGCAAGAACCGCTTTCGCGCCGACGACCCGCGCATCAAAGGCACCCCCGGCCAGCCGGACGCGCAGTGCCCGGTCTGCGGCACCAAGGGCTCGCTCACTGCACCCCGCCAGTTCAACCTGATGTTCAAGACGTTCATGGGCCCCGTCGAGGACCAGGCGGCGGTGATCTTCCTGCGTCCTGAGACGGCTCAAGGGATTTACGTCAATTACCTCAACGTGCTGCAATCCTCCCGGCAGAAGATCCCATTCGGCATCGCGCAGATCGGGAAAGCGTTCCGCAACGAGATCACCCCCGGCAACTTCACGTTTCGGACGCGCGAATTCGAGCAGATGGAGATGCAGTTCTTCGTGAAGCCCGGCACCGACGGCGAGTGGTTGGAGCGCTGGCGCGCCGAGCGGATGCAATGGCTCGTGGACCTGGGCATCCGGCCCGAGAAGCTGCGTTTCCACCAGCATACGCCGCAGGAGCTCGCGCACTACGCCAAAGAGGCGTACGACATCGAGTACGAGTTCCCCTTCGGCTGGCATGAGTTCGAGGGGGTCCATAACCGCACCGACTTCGACCTCGCGCGGCACCAGCAGTTCTCGGGCAAGAAGCTCGATTACCTGGATGCCGGGACCAACGAGCGCTACATCCCGTACGTCATCGAGACCTCGGCCGGCGCTGACCGGACCGCGTTGGTAGTGCTCTGCGACGCCTATACCGAAGAGGACGTGGAAGGGGAGAAGCGGGTCGTGCTGCGCTTCCAGCCCTCCCTCGCGCCGCTCAAGGCGGCGGTCTTCCCGCTCGTCAACAAGGACGGCATGCCGGAGCTGGCCCGTCGGCTGTATGACATGCTGCGCCAGCGCTTTAAGGTGTTTTACGATGACGGCGGCTCTATCGGCCGCCGCTACCGCCGCCAGGACGAAGCCGGCACGCCCTTCGGTATCACCGTCGACGGCCAATCGACGCAGGACCAAACCGTCACGGTGCGAGATCGGGACACGCTGCAGCAGGTCCGTGTAGCGAGCGATCGGCTCACAGACTACGTCACGGATAAGCTGGCGGGCTGAGCAGTGTGGAACGCGGAAGTGAGCAGGCGGTACAGCCCGGCGAGCTCGTGTTCCGCGTGCAGCGTTCCACATTCCAGGTTGCGTTGAGGCGACGGTGCAACTGGATGACTTCCGCTCTCTCGTCGAGCGCCTGACCCGGCAGGTGCCCACACAGTACCTGGACGGTGTGGTGGCGGTGGAGGTCAGTCCCAAGACCGTCCCCCATCCGGTGTGGGGCGATGTGTATACCCTGGGGGAGTGCGTCCCCCTCGAGTGGAGCGGCCACGGCGCCGACCTACAGTCCCGAGTTATCCTATATCACGGCTCCTTCGCCGCACTGGCCCAGCTGGGCGGCGGGGCGCGGAGCGGCGATTTCGACTGGCGGGAAGAAGCCTGGGACACGCTCACTCACGAGCTCCGCCACCATTTGGAGTGGCGGGCCAACGAGGCAGCCCTCGAGGCGTTCGACTGGGCTGCCGAGCAGAATTTCGCGCGGCACGATGGCGAGGCGTTTGACCCCGCGTTCTACCGGTCCGGCGAGAGGATCACGGACGGCGTCTTCAAGGTGGATGACGACGTGTTTCTGGAAGGGGGAAGGGGGATGGGAAGAGGAAAGGGGTGCGAGATCACCTGGCATGGGCGACGCTACCGCGTGACGTTGCCGAAGGACCTTCGGGCGCCCGCGTTCGTGACGCTGCAGGGGCTGGAGGACCCGCCGCCCGGCGATGCCGTGCTGGTGTTGCTGCGTCGCCCGTCTCTCCTGGATCTGTGGAGGCGTGGGCGGCTCGCCGAGGCCGTCGCCGCCGTGGAGGTGGCGCATGGGTAAGCGCGTCTACCTCGTTACGACCGATCTGTTGTTCCGCTCCAAGCTCGGCGCGGTAGTGCAAGGCGCGGGCGCGCAGGTGACGCGGGACGAGGCCGCATGCGACCTCGCACTGATTGAGCTCGGGGGACAGGACGCGACCGCGCGGATTCGAGCGTTCGTTGTGCGGGGAGTGCCGGTGTTGGCGTTCGGGTCGCACGTGCGGGCCGACGAGCTGCGGAGCGCCCGCGAAGCCGGAGCGGTGGCGGTGCCGAATTCCGGGGTCGAAGACCGGTTGCGGGGGATGCTATGAGGCGTGCCTGGACGCTCGGCGCCGCCCTGGTCGCGCTGTACATCGGCGGCTACCTCGTCTACCGCGCCAAGCACGTCCAAGTCTGGCAGGTCGACGACAGGACCTACGTCATGTTCGGCTCGGGTGCGGCGTGGTACCTGTTCCGGCCGGTGAGCCGGCTTGACGCCGCAGCCACCGGGATGCGGTTTCATCTCGGGCCACACCGCCCACCACCCGAGACGGCGCGGGAATTGGTGGACCGGGCGGTTGTGGCCGCCGGCGGTGCCGAGCGACTCACCGCGCTGAAGGCGTTCGAGTGGCGTGGCCGGGCCGATGTCGCGATCGCGGGTCGTGCGCCACTGCACGTCTCGGGCACGTGGCGGTTACAGCCTCCCGATAGCGCCATCGTCACCACGACGCTCGACGGTCAGCCCTCGGCAACGGCCCGGAGCCTGATCATCTCCGGGAGACGCGGGTGGTCGCGCACCGGGCGGCAAATGACGCCGCTCGCGCCGGAGGCGGTCGCCCACGAGCGCGATCAATTCTATTTGTATCACCTGATGCGCCTCGTGCCGCTGCGCGGATCCGCCTATCGGCTCTCGCCTCCGGCGACCGACTCCCTCGGCCGCAAGCGGATCCGCGTAACGCACTCGGGCCGGCCGAGCGTGGATCTCGCCTTCGACTCCGCGGCCAACCTGACCGGGCTGACCGATTCGATCACCGATCCGGAGTCGCATAAGCAGGTACGCCAGGAGGTGCGCTTCACGGGGCAGCTGGACGGCGCCGGAGTCCGGTGGCCCCGGCGGATCGCGATCACGTGGGACGGGAAGCCCTACTTGGATTTGGAGATCCTTGAAGTCAGGCCGTTGGCGGGGCTGGTCGATCCGTCGCTGCGCGGCTCGGCGCCGGTCCCTTCCCGTCGAGTGGGGAGGGGTGCTCCCTCCTCTAGGGCTCGAAAGCACTGAGGCGTGGCTGCCTCTGTCTGCCCGGCAGCTCCGTTATCCAGCATGCCGAGTGCCAGCGTCACCGATAGAGGGGCGAGGAAAAGGTTAGGCACGCTGGCGCGCGTCGCCCGTTCGACCTCCCTGAACACTCTCATGCCGACGCAACCGTCCGCCCTGTCAAGGCTGCGCTGCCCCGTCTATCTTCCACATCCCATGCGCATTCTCTCTGTGCTGGCCGTCGCGCTCTGCGGCCTGGCGGTCGCCCCGGTGCCGCACTATCGCATTTACGTCGCCAGCGAGTCGGGGGACATCATCACCCAACTCACCTGGGACGGCGCGGCCGTGAAGAGCGTCAAGGCGGTTCGCGTGGGCATCATGCCGGCAGACATCAACG
>DASQAH010000142.1:0-11939 GCA_035635835.1 Gemmatimonadales bacterium | reverse complement strand
ATCCCCTGCGCCCCGAACCGCTGGGCGTACATCGGCAGGATCGGAAGCACGATCCCAAACCCGATCAGATCGACGAGGACCGTGAAGAAGATGACGCCGAGGCGGGAGCGGGAGGCGGGCATGAGCGGTGGAATCTAGCGGCCTTGTTGCAGTAACGCCTTGGCAGCCCCAGCTTCCACAACGAGTTGCGGCCCGTGTTAACGTCCGACCCCTCAGCCGGGTCTTATGGGTGACCCTTTGACCTAGGATCAACTATGCGACGTCGTCCCGCTCTCTTTATCGCCCTCGCCCTCGCCTTGGGTGCACCCGCCGCCGTCCGGGCTCAACAGGCGGATTCAGCCAAGGACAGACGTGAGGTCCGGCAGGACCGCCGCGACGTACGCCGCGACCGCCGGGACATCCGCCACGACAGGCGGGACGTCCGGCAGGATCGCCTCGACCTGAGCCAAGACCGGCGCAATGGCACTTCGCCACGAGACATCCGCAGCGACCGGCGCGACCTGAGTCAGGACCGCCGCGACGTGCGACAGGACAGGCGTGACACGCGCCGGGACCGCCGCGACGTGCGGCGTGACCGCAGAGATGTGCGCCGGGATCGGCAGCAGGGGGACAGTGCAAAGAAACCCTGAAGCGAGTAGTCACGCAGTCACCTGGGGTCAGGAACATCGTTCCTGACCCCTCTTGCGTTTCCCGGTGCGACTTCCAATCCTATGGTTCCCGACCTAACCCTCGCGAGCCATGGCGACGCGGCAAGACGTGCTGGCCGAGATCGAGCGCCAGTTTGCCGGCTCCGACCGCACGACTGCCTTCAAGACGCTCAACCTGTTCACCGGCACGCCCGGCGAGCGCGAGCGCGTCCAGCTGGAGATCCTCGGGCAGACCGGGGGAAGTCTCGAAAGCCTCCGGTCCCTCGTCGACGTGGCGAAGCGGACTCCCGGCGCGGCACGCCCCACCGTCCCTCCGCCCTCCGCGCCATCGCCCCCACCCTCCCCCACCGGGCGAGGGCCGCAGGGGTCGAGCGTCACAGACGTAGCCGACCCGCACCTAGCCCGGGTGACCGCCATCGCCCAGCTGCAGGGCGCGCACCATATCAAAGGCGAGGACGCGGAGCTCGCCGTCGGCAGCTCTAGGGAGTACCCGCCCTGGCGCTACATCTTTTATGTGGCGATCGGGATCATCCCCCTCCTCACGCTGGGAGGCGCGATCCCGTTCGCGATCGCCGGGGCCGGCATCACCGGGTGCCGTCAATTCGCCACCGACGCTCGCCAGCCGCAGGGCCTCCGGATGATCGTTTGCCTCGGAATCGTGATAGCGTGCTGGGTGGCAATGTTCGCCCTGGCCGGCGGCGTCGCGCTGCTCCGCTTGCGAATCTGATCGAGGTCGCGCGCCGCTCGGTGACCGCGGCACGACTGCTCTTGCCCTTCCTCATGCTCCTGGATGGCTGCGCCAGCGGAGGCGCGGCCGGCGGCCGCGACCTGTCGGTGGTGGATGCGCTGTTCGCCGACTACACGGGACCGAGCGTGCCCGGCGCGAGCATCGTCGTCATCCAGGACGGACGTGTGATCCTGCGCCGCGCGTATGGGATGGCGGACCTCGGCCGCAATGTTGCCGCGACGTCCGCGACCGACTACCGCCTTGCCTCCCTCACCAAGCAGTTCACCGCCATGGGGATCATGCTGCTCGCCCGCGACGGCAAGCTCGGCTACGACCAACCGGTGCGCGAGGTCCTGCCCGAACTGCCGCCGGCCACGCGAGGCGTCACCGTTCGCCACCTGCTGAACCACACGTCGGGCCTGTGGGACTATGAGGACCTGATCCCCAACTCCCAGACGGTCCAAGTGAGCGACCGCGACGTGCTGGCGCTGCTGGCGCGCCGGGATACGCTGTACTTCACACCGGGGACGCAATACCGCTACAGCAATTCGGGCTATGTGCTCCTAGGATTGGTTGCCGAGCGGGTCTCGCGGACCCCGCTGCCGCGGTTTCTGCTGGCGCGGATCTTCGGCCCCCTCGGCATGACCGCCACCGTCGCCCACGTCGAGGGCGCGGACACCGTGCCGAACCGCGCGTACGGCTACACACCCAGCTCCGTCGGATTCACTCCGAGCGATCAGAGCGTGACGAGTGCGACCCTCGGCGATGGCGGGGTCTACACCAGTGTGGACGACCTCGTTCGCTGGGATCAGGCCCTCGGCGGCGCCACGCTCGTGGATACGGCGACCCTGCGACTCGCCACGACGCCGCCCGCGCTCCCGAGCGGTGCGTCGAGTCAATACGGCTTCGGGTGGTTCGTGGACACCTATCGGGGGGAGCGGCGCTGGCGGCACACCGGGGAGACAAGCGGGTTCCGCAACGCCATCCAACGCTTCCCCGACCGGCGGTTCACAGTCGTCGTGCTGACGAACCGCAACGGAGGAGAGCCTGGCACCATCGCCGAGCGGCTCGCGGACCTGCTGCTGTTTCACGGCATAGCCAGCCCCTAACGCCGGGCGGTCAGCGGTCGTAACTTGGGCGTGTTCTCAACGGGAGCGTACCGGATGCGTTTCGCTTCGTCGGTCGTCTTGGGAGTGCTCGGCGTCGGCCTTGCCGCGCCCGTCGCACGCGCTCAGCAGCCTGCGACACCACCCGATCCCCAGCCGCTCGCGGTCGGCACCTCAGCTCCGGACTTCACGTTGTCCGGAGCCACCCGCTACGGTGTGCTCCGGACGCCCATCCGCCTGAGCGATTTCAAGGGGAAGACGGTTGTGCTCGCCTTCTTCTACAAAGCGCGAACGCGTGGCTGAACGATTCAAATGAACGCGTACCGTGATCAGTACGCGCAACTGTTCAGAGGCGGTCGCAACGTGGTGTTGATCGCGATCAGCGCCGATGTCGACACGGCCCAGGCCTCCTGGGCGCGCGATTCCGAATTCCCCTACCTGTTCGCGAGCGACACCGGCTCAGTGGTGGGGAAGCAGTTCGGCGCTTACCTGGGCAAGTACAAGCTGGATAACCGGACACTGTTCGTCATCGGGCCGGATGGGAAGATCGCCACGGTGATGGCGCCATTCCGGGAAATCGACCCGACGGCGTATACCGAACTCGCCGCCGCTATCAACAAGCTGGTGCCGGCCGACTCGGTGCACGGCAACTAGACGCGAAACGGGAAACGGGAACCAGCGGCGCACGCTGCCACGGCTCCCGTTTCTCGTTTCTCGTACCTCGGCAGTTATCGTCCAACCGCTCGCTTCACTGCCTCCTCGATGTTCTGGTCCGCCCCCGTACCGGTGTAGACCACTCGCCCCTTCGCATCAAGCACGGCGACGTACGAGGTGGACGGCGCTTGGAAGGCTCGCGTCGCGCGGCCGTCGGTATCCCACAGGATAGGGAAGGGCATCGGCTGCACCGCCAGGTGGCGGCGGATCGACTCCTTGCTCTGATTCACCGCGACGGCGACCACGAGAAACTGTACGCGGTCGCCGTACTTCCGGTGGGCCGCCTCCATCCTCGGGAGCAACGCCTTGCAGAGCGGGCACCACGTCGCCCAGAACTCGACGAGCAAGGGGCGCTTACCGACGTAGGCCGCGAGGTCCACCGGCTTGCCGTCGAGGTCCTCGATCTGCGCGGCGGGCGGCACGGCGCCGAGCGAGATCCCGATGTCGTCTTCTTGAGCGGCCAGCCGCCCGGCCGCGAGGCCGAACAGTGCCGCCCCAATAACAGCGGACCGCACACCGCGCATCGTCATAGCACCTGTCCCATCTGAATGAAGTAGTACTCCGCCATCGCAAGAAGGATCACCCCGGCGGCGCGTTTCACCCACAGCATCCACGGGCCCGATCGCGGTAGGGCCGCCAGCGTTCCGGAGAAGATCCCCACGACCGCAAGCAGCGCGGTCATGCCGAGCGAGAAGACGAAGAGATACACGAACCCCAGCGCGCCGCTGTGTGTGGCGGCGACCCAAGTGAGCACGGCCGCGAACGCCGGCGCCCCGCACGGTGCGGCAACGATCCCAGATGTCGCACCCAGGAGGAAGACCGCGGGGTAGGACCCCCCGCCCAGACTGCCAGCCCACGCGAGCAGGCGCCGCGGCGCGGAGACAGGGAACACGTCCAGCATCGCGAGGCCGAACAGGAACAGCAGGTTGCCGATGACGAACCGCGCCCAAGGATTCGATCCCACCGTGCCGAACAGCGATCCCGAGAGCCCGGCGACCAAGCCGAGCACCGCATAGAACAACGCCAGCCCGGTGACGTAGGTCAGCGTGAGCCCCACTGCGCGACGGCGGGGCGCAGCGTGTGTCCCGCCGGCGAGCAGCCCCGCGGTGATCGGGATCATCGGGTAGATGCACGGTGACAGGCTGGTCAACAGGCCGGCGCCGAACAGCGTCGCCACCGCGAGCAGCGGGTGATGCCGCAGCGCGTCCGACACTCCGGTCATTGCGAAGAACGGGAGCACGTCGAATTCTACCATTCTGCCGTCGCGGCTGCGTGGCGGAATCCGCAGGCGAGGCATAGCTTCACGCAATCACCGTATGCCGGAGGCTGCCCCATGAGAGTCCCAGTCCCCTCCCCGTCCTCCCTCGTGCTCGTTGCCGCGCTCGGATGGGCCTGCAGCGGCGCGACCAGTGCCGGCAGCGGGACGGCAGCGGACCGCCCGGCACCATCCCAGAGATACAACGCCAACGTCATTACCGCCGCCGAGCTCAGCCGCATCTCAGCGACGTCTCTGGAGGAGGCCGTGCGCGCCCTGCGTCCCACCTGGCTCCGCAACGCCCCGTCGACCATCCGTCCCGGCGCGGAAGGCACCGTCGTCATCTACCTCGATCGCGTACGCCTCGGCGGCCCCGAGAACCTACGGCAAATCAACCCCATGCAGGTGAGCGAGGTGCGCTACTACAGCCCATCGGAGGCCGAGCTGCGGTTTGGGCCCGGACACCTGCACGGCGCAATCGAAGTGACGAGCACCCGAGGGCGCTAGATGCGACTCCCGCGCGCGCTGCCGCTGGCGCTGGCCCTTGCCGCCGCCTGCGGTGGCCGCTCCCGGCCGGGCACCAGCGGGCCGCCGGTCAGCGGGGATGTCATTCTGTCGGACGAGTTGCGCCGGGTGCAGGCGTCCGACCTCTGGACGGCGTTACAGCACCTGCGCCCGAACTGGTTCCGCCGCAGCCCATCGCTCGTGCGCGGACAGGGCGATCTCCTCGTTGTCGTGGACCGCGTGCCCCAGGGCGGCAGCGATGCGCTGCGCCAAATCCCTATCGGTGCCGTCCTGGTCGCCCGGTATCTCTCGCCGAGCGAAGCGACGGGCCTTTACGGCCAGGGTGCCCTGTACGGCGCGATCGTCGTTTCTACCGCCCCGCGATAGAGCGCCGGGGAATCAGCGGTACCCCGCCGCCTGTAAGCTGAACAGCTCCGCATACAACCCACCACGCCCGAGCAGCTCCTCGTGCGTCCCCTGATCCACCAACTCCCCCCCCTGCAGCACCAGGATCCGATCCGCCATCCGCACCGTCGAGAACCGGTGGCTGATCAGGACGGCCATGCGGCCCTTGGTGAGCTCGGCGAACCGCAGGAACACTTCGTACTCTGCACGGGCGTCGAGCGAGGCCGTCGGCTCGTCGAGGATCAGCACCTGGGCGTCGCGCATGTACGCGCGCCCCAGCGCCACCTTCTGCCACTCGCCCCCCGAGAGCTCCACGCCGCCGTCGAAGCGGCGCCCAAGCATCTGGTCGTACCCCTTTTCAAGCCGCGACGCCACCGCGTCGGCTCGGCTGCGATGAGCGGCTTCGCGGATCCTGGCCTCATCGTCCAGCCGCTCGACCTGGCTCACCCCGATGTTCTCCTTCATGACGAAATCGTAGCGCACGAAGTCCTGGAAGATGACCCCGATGTTCTTGCGCAGGCTCTCGAGATCGAACTCGCGCAGGTCCACGCCGTCGAGCAGGATTCGGCCTTCGTCGGGGTCGTACAGCCGCGCCAGCAGCTTCACCAGGGTGGTCTTGCCAGCGCCGTTCTCCCCCACCAGCGCCAGGCGTTCGCCGGGCGGCAGCGTGAAGGTGAGGTGCCGAACGGCCCACCGCTCGGAGCCGGGGTAGCGAAACCCCACGTCCTGAAATTCGAACCCGCGACGGATTGGCGCTGGCACAGCGCGCGCCCCGGGGCTGGACACCACGCGAGGCCGCACGTCGAAGAACGTGAACAGGTCGCCCAGATAGAGGCTCTGCTCGTAGATCTGTGAGAGGCTGAGCAGGATGGTCTGGATCAGGTCCCGGCTCGCCCGGAACGAGCCGGCCAGGAACGTCAGCACGCCGATGGTATAGCGGCCGAGGACGGTGAAATAGATGATCACCCCGTAGGCGGCGTAATAGCCCAGCGTGCCGACCGTCACAAGTAGGGTCGACACCACGTTGCGGCGCACTGCCAGCTGCTTGTTCTCCTCGTAGAACTCCTCGGAGAGTCTGGCGTAACGGCCGATCAGGAAGTCCGAGAGCCCGAACAGTTTCACTTCCTTGGCCGACTCATCCGACGCCCCCATGTATCGCAGATAATCGAGCAACCGGCGCTGCGGTGTCCACGAGAACAGCAGCGAGTACCCGAGGGACGCGTAATGCGCTTCGCCGAGGAAGGACGGCACCACCGCCACGGCGAGGAGCAGCAGCAGCCACGGCTGCTGCACCAACAGCACGGCCGCGAGGGAAGCAAGAGTGACGAGGTTCTGCCCCGTCCCGAGCAGCAGCGCGAACAGGCCAATACGGCCCACGGTTTGGCGGCGCGCGCGCTCGAGATGATCGTAGGTCTCGGAGTCCTCAAATTGGGCGAGGTCGAGCGTCGCGGCGTGCTCCATCAGCCGCACGCTGATACGGTTGGCGAAGAGATCCCCGAGCAGGCTCTCGAGCAGGGACGAGAGGCGTGCAAGCCCTTCTCCGACCACGGCAATCCCGAACTCGAGCGCCACGAGGCTGCCCAGCGCCACGTAATCCACCGGCCGGTGGGCTGCGTGTACCCCCATCGCCGTGACCACGCCGTCGATGATGAGCTTGCCGACCCACAGCACCGCGAGCGGCACGAACGAGCGGACGATCCGCAGCACCAGGATCGCGATGGTATAGCCCCGGTGGGTCTGGAAGACGAGCCGCACGAGGGGGGGAACGTGCTTGAGCGCCTCGAGCCGTTGGCCCCAGGTCTGCGGGGGGCCGTCGGGCCTCGCGCCCAAGCTCTTGGGCGGCCGTCGGATACCGCGTGAAATGAAACGGGGCGTGGTCACGCTGCTTAACTTCACCTCCCGTGGCTCGTCAGTATTGTTGTATGCCAACTCCAACGACGCCCAACGGTCGACCGCTCGGACCGTCGGGCGCACCCGGCATGGTCGGGATCATCCTAGTAGGTCTGGTGGTGTCGTTCCAGTCCGTCGGTCCGAGCCTCCGATGGTCCGATGGGTCACTCTCCCCCCGGGACTCGGCGTTCCACGTCCTCAATCGCCTCGCCTACGGCCCGCGTCCTGGCGAGGCGGACAGCGTCGTGCGGTTCGGGGTGATGCGCTGGGTCGATCAGCAGCTCGACCCTCGCCGCATCCACAATCCCGTCCTCGCCGAGCGGGAACGGCAGTTCCAGCTTCTCGACATGAGCCGGGACGACCTAGCCCGGGTCTACCTGGACGCGCAGCGCGCGCGGCAAGAGCGCCTGCGTATCGACAGTGTGGCGCGCGCCAACCCCGAGGTGGCCGACAAGACCCCCGAAGCGCTGCGCGCACAGCGCATGGCCGGCGAGTTTCAGGAGCTCGCCGTTGTGCGGGCCGCGCTGTCGGAGCGCCAGCTCGAAGAGGTGATGGTCGACTTCTGGACCAACCACTTCAACATCTTCTTCGGGAAGGGCGCCGACCGGTTCCTTGCTCCGTCATACATTGAGCGGACGATCCGGCCGAACGCGCTGGGCAAGTTCGAGGACCTGCTCATCGCCACCGCGGAGAGCCCGGCAATGTTGTTCTACCTCGACAACGCCGAGAGCGTGGCGCCTGGTTCCGTGCCCCCGGCGGCTGCACGGCTCCAGGCCCGGACGCAGTTCGGGATCCCTCCGCGACGCCGGCTCTTCCTGGATCCCGAGCGCATGATGCGCGCCGACTCGCTGCGCCAACGCGCCCTCCAGCGGCTCCCCAAGGGCCTCAACGAGAACTACGCCCGCGAGCTGATGGAGCTGCACACCCTCGGCGTGGACGCCGGCTACACGCAGCAGGACGTGATCAACGTCGCCCGCATCTTCACGGGGTGGAGCCTCGAGCGACCCGAACAGGGAGCCGGATTCGTCTTCAACGAGTGGGCCCACGACTACGGCGAGAAGATCGTCCTCGGCGCGACATTCCCGGAGGGCCACGGCAGGGACGAGGGGTTGCGGCTGCTGAAACTGCTGGCCCGCGAGCACGCCACGATGCACCACGTAAGCCGGCAGCTGTGCGCACGCTTCGTCGCCGACGACCCACCGGACGGCTGCGTGGACGACGCGGTGGCAGCCTGGCACCGCTCCGGCGGCGACATCCGCGAGGTGCTGCGGGCGATCTTCCACGGCCCCGACTTCTGGGCGCCGCCCAATGTGGACGCGAAGCTCAAGACGCCGCTCGAATTCGTCGTGAGCGCGGTGCGGGCCATCGCCGCCGACCCCGACACCTCGCCGCGCCTCGCGCAGGTTGTGGCCCGGCTCGGCGAGCCGCTGTACCAACACGTGGCGCCCGACGGCTACCCCGAGCGCGAGGAAGACTGGGTGAACAGCGGGGCGCTTCTCGCCCGCATGAATGCGGCGGTGGCCCTGGCGAGCGGCAAACTCCCCGGCGTCACGATCAACCTGGATACGATCGCGCCGGCAAGCGCCGACCCCGATCGGCTCGTCGCCGCGATCGACGATAAGATCTTCGCCGGCCACCTAAGCCCGCACACCAGGCAGGTGATCCGCGACCAGCTGGCGGACGTCCGCGATCCGGAGCAGGCCCGGATCCTCGCCGTCGGCCTCGCGCTTGGGGGCCCCGAATTCCAGAAGCAATAGCGCGGATAGTCGGATTGAAAGGCTAACCTATGACGATCAGCAGACGAGTATTCGTCAAATCCGGAGGGCTCGCCCTCTTCAGCTTGGGCCTCGACCCTCTGTTCTTGGCACGGGCCGCGTACGCTGCAGACTACCCGGCGATCCAACGATCCGACCATCCGACGCTTGTCTGCCTCTTCCAGCGTGGCGCGGTGGACGGTCTCAACATGATCGTGCCGCACGGCGATGGCCTCTACTACCGGGAGCGGCCGCGCATCGCCGTACCGGCGAAGGACGTGGTGGACCTGAACGGCTATTTCGGCTTGCATCCGAGCCTCGCCGCCTTGAAGCCGCTGTGGGACAACAAGAGTCTGGCGGCGGTCCACGCGATCGGTTCTCCCGACTCGACGCGCAGCCATTTCGACGCACAGGACTACATGGAGAGCGGCACGCCGGGCGTGAAGGCCACGGCGGACGGCTGGCTCAACCGCTACTGCCAACACGACCGGGAGCATCAGAACACGCCATTCCGCGCCGTGGCGTTCGGCCCGCAGCTGCCCCGCGTGCTCGCCGGCAGCGCGCCGAGTCTGGCGATCGACGACCTGCAGGCGTTCGGGCTCCGCGCGCCCCAGGAAGCCGTGCGCGATCGCCTCACCCGCGCCTTCGAGGCGCTGTACGAGGGATCGGCTACCGGGCTCCTTGCTTCGTCGTCGCAGGAGGGCTTCGAGGCGATGCAGATGCTGAAGCAGGTGAACCCCGGCCAGTACCAGCCGGCCAACGGCGCCGACTATCCGCGCGGTCGGCTGGGCCGCTCCCTGCTGCAGATCGCCCAGCTCATCAAGGCGAAGGTGGGCGTACAGATCGCCTTTGCCGATGTCAGCGGCTGGGACACGCACGTGAACCAGGGCGCGAGCGAGGGCCAGCTCGCCGCGCGGCTGAAGGAGCTCGGGGACGGTCTCGCGGCCTTCGCCCGGGACCTGGGCGAGCAGATGCGCGACGTCGTCGTGCTCACGATGTCCGAGTTCGGCCGCACCATCCGAGAGAACGGCAACAGCGGAACCGACCACGGCCACGCCACAGCGATGCTGGTGCTGGGTGGCACGGTGAATGGTGGGCAGGTGCTGGGGAAATGGCCTGGCCTGGACCCCGACAAGCGCTTCGAGGGCCGGGACGTCGCCGTGACCACGGACTTCCGCGACCTGTTCGGCGAGATACTTGCTCGACACCTTGGCGCCGGGGATCTGGCACCGGTGTTCCCGGGCTACACACCTGATCCGACGAAGTTCTTGGGGGCGATCCGCGGGTAACGACTTACTCAACGAGCCTAAGGCAGAGACGACGTAACGGGGGGAGAACGACGTCTTCTCCCTACGCCGTTTCTCTTTAGGGTTCCGTCATCTGGCTGTTCCGGTCATTCTGTAGGCGTCACCGGCAGTTGCAACTTCTCCGCCCCCCGAATGACGGTGACTGTGCTGGGGGCGCCGATCGCATCGGCGGTCAGGAGCCGGTGCAGATCGTCGATACCACTCACCGGCTTGCCGGCGAATCCGACGATGATGTCGTCCTCCCGCACGCCCGCCGCCCCCGCGGGGCTGCTCGCGTCGAGGCCAGTCACCAGTATTCCACCGCGCGAATCTAGACCGTGCGCCCGCACCGCGAGGCGCAGCAGCGGCACGTTTTGGCCCGCCACTCCCAGGTGGGCGCGACGGATCTTCCCATGGGTCATCAGCTGTGCGGCCACGAATTTGGCCGTGTTGATCCCCACCGCGAAACAGATGCCCTGCGCCGGGAGGATGACCGCGGTGTTCACTCCGACGACCTCGCCCCGGCTGTTCGCGAGCGGGCCACCCGAGTTGCCCGGGTTGAGCGCCGCGTCGGTCTGGATCACGTCGTCGATCAAGCGGCCGGTCACCGAGCGCAGCGAACGCCCCAGCGCGCTCACGACACCCGCCGTAACGCTGCTCTGAAAGCCCAGCGGGTTGCCGATCGCGATCACCAGTTGACCCACGCGCAGCGCTTCGGAGTCTCCGAGCGGAGCAATTTGGAACGGTCCATTCCCTGCGCCCGCAGACACGCGCAGCACCGCCAGATCCGTCGCCGGATCCTCGCCGACCAGCGTGGCGTCGAGCCGTCGTCCGTCGGCTACCACCACGTCCATCCTCGTCGCGTCGTGCACAACGTGGCTGTTCGTCAGCACGAACCCATCCGGGGTGAACACGAAGCCCGACCCCTGGCCGGGCCGCTCGGGCGTCCCACCCCTGCCTCCACCATCCCGCCCGCCACGGCGTCCTGGCCTGACCGCCTGTCGCACGTCGATCTTGACTACGGCGGGGCCCACGCGCTCCGCGGCGTCGACCACGGCCTGGGAGTAGGCGTCGAGCAGATCCTGGTCCTGTATCGTCGTCATGCTATGGTAACGGCGCTGGGTTCCGGCGGCGGCGTACCGCGCTGTCATTCCTGGTGATATGCTTTTCAGGTGAGCGATCCCGTACCCAGGCTCTTGGCCGCCGCAGCCGCTGCGCGGACCCTCAAGGCCTTCTGGCAGGCAGCCGCCCAGATCCTCAGCGAGCAGTGGGGGGGGGTCAGGGTGCGGTTCACCTACGCGGGGCTGCGGGAGTCGGGAACGGTGCTGGCTGGGCACGGAGCCGCCGGCCCGCTGCGGGAGAGCGAGTGGGTCGACGCCGAGGGGCGCCGCGTGCAGCTCGCGGTCGCCACCGATCGCGACCTTTCTCCCCCGCCCGAAGGGCTTACCGAGATCGTCGGCAACCTGGCGCTCATGGTCGCTCAGCGCCTCAGTCTGGAGCGGGACCGCCGCCTGGGCACCTTCCTCATCGAGCTCTCCCGCTGGTTACTCGCGGCCCCCGAGCGGGACGTGATGCTGCGCTACACCATGCAGAGCGTCATGAGCCTGGTGGATGCGCAAGGCGCCTACGTGGCGCTGCGCGAGCCCAAGGG
>DASQAH010000141.1:0-6928 GCA_035635835.1 Gemmatimonadales bacterium | reverse complement strand
AGGGGGGGGGGGGGATCGTGGCAACCGCTATTCGAGCAGCTCGAGCACGCGGGCCGCGCAGCGACGCTTCAATCGCAGCCTCCGCTCTGGATCGCGGCCGAGCGGGTGCCGATGCTGGCGGGGGTGTTTCCCGGTGTCGCGTGCACGCCGACACTCACTCCACCGGAGCGGGATCGCGCCCGAGCGTGGACCCGTGAGGATGCTTTGCGGGAGCTGGTGCGCGGGCGGCTGGAAGCGATCGGACCCACCACCGCACCCGACCTCGCGCGAGCGCTCGGTGTGAGCGAGGGCGACATCGACGTCGCCCTGGTGGCACTGGAGCACGAGGGCTTTGTGCTGCGGGGCCGGTTCACCCCCGGCATGCCCGCAGGCGTGCTGGAGTGGTGCGAGCGGCGCCTGCTGGCGCGGATTCATCGCTACACCCTGGACCGGCTGCGGCGCGAGATCGCGGCGGTACCCGCGGCGGACTACATGCGCTTCCTGCTGCGCTGGCAGCGGCTGACGGAAGACACGCGGGCCGCGGGGCCGGAAGGACTGGCGGCCGTGCTCGACCTGCTGGACGGCTTCGAGCTGCCGGCGGGAGCCTGGGAGTCGGACGTCCTCCCCGCCCGGCTCGCCGACTACGATCCGTTGTGGCTCGACGGCCTGTGTCTTTCGGGAGAGATCGCGTGGGGACGACTGAGCCCGGCGCGGAACGCGGAAGTCGGGACGCGGAAGTCGGGTCCGATTCGCACGAGTCCGATCGCCCTGTTCAGAAGGGAGCGGGGAGAAGTCTGGAGGGCGATCTCGCCGGGAGGGGGGGGCGGGGGGCCTACTTCACCCCCGTCACCCCCCTCACCCCTCTCCCTGTCGCATTCGGGGCAGGCGGTCCTCGACGTGCTGGACCAGCGCGGGGCGTCGTTCTTCGGCGACCTCGTGAATGCGACCGGGCTGCTACGCACGGAAGTGGAAAAGGGACTCGGCGAGCTCGTAGCGTGGGGGCTGGTGACGTCGGACAGCTTCGCGGGCCTGCGGGCACTGCTGATCCCGTCGGGGCGCCGCCGGCCGATTGGAGCAGGAGGTGGGGGGTACCGGCGGCGCGGCAAAGTAGCGCCGTTCGGCGTGGAGACAGCGGGGCGATGGGCGCGCGTGCACCGGCCGGCGCAGATCTCGGAAGAGCAGATCGCCGAAGCGCAGGCGTGGCAGCTGTTGCGTCGCTACGGGGTCGTATTCCGCCGGCTGCTCGAGCGCGAGAGCCTGCTCGCGCCATGGCGGGACGTGCTGCGGGTATACCGGCGGCTCGAGGCCCGGGGGGAGATCCGGGGCGGCCGGTTCGTGGGTGGCTTCTCCGGAGAGCAGTACGCGCTGCCAGAAGCGGTGGTGGCGCTGCGGGCTGTGCGCCGGGAAACGGGAGACGTGAAACGAGACACGAGCGAGCTGGTCGCGGTGAGCGGGGCGGATCCACTGAACCTCGTGGGCATCATCACCCCGGGGGAGACGGTGCCGGCGCTCGCGACGAACCGGGTTCTCTTCCGCGACGGGATTCCGGTAGCGGTTCAAGAAGGCGAGGGGCGACAGGTGCGGCTGCTGGTCGCGCCCACGCCGGAGGAAGAGCAAGTGCTGAAGACCGCGTTAATCCGCCGGCGCGCGGCGCCGCTGGTGCGGGCGTACCTGGCGAAGCGGTAGCGCCTGCTTCGCGCGCCGACTCCTCAATAATTCACGAACGTAATCGCCTGCCGGATCAGCGTGCGCACCGGGCGTCCCCCGACCCGCGCCGGACGGTAGACCGATCCCAGTACCAGCCGTCGAGCTTCCGCATTAAAGCCAGGGTTCGCACTCTGAGTCACACGCAGCGAAGCCGCTTCGATGTGTCCGGCGGTGTCGAGCATTGCTTCCACCAGGACGCTCCCTGCAGCACCGAGCTGGGCCATCTCGGGAGGGAAGCGGATCGGCGGGTGCGACACGAGCACCGGCTGCGCGTCAACGGCACCGCTTGCCGCGGGAACCTCCATCGAAGACCCGCTCCTGGCCCGACCTCGACCCAGGCGGACCGAATCCGCGAGCCGGCGCAGGAATGGCGCGAGGTCGACGCCCCGCCGCATGAGGTCGCCGTAGAGCCGCAGCCCTTCGGTGAAATCCCGGCTCGCTAGAGTGTCCCGCCCTCTCGCCGACCAGGCTAGACCCCGCGTCAAGAGCGCGTAGACGCGCTCGCCGTCCCTTGGGTGCGTGGCGCTGTCGAGCGCGACGCGCAGCAAAGACAATGCGCTGTCCGCTTGACCAGCGGCCAGCCGATTGCGGGCAGCAGTCACGAGCTCGGTCGGATTGGGTAGTGGCGGAGGCGATAGTTGGATCGAAAGCCCGACGAGCGTCCGCACGGCCTGACCGCGAAGGCGACCTGGCGTGTACAGGGACGCTAGCACCATGCGCTTGAGGGGCTCGATGAGTCCTGAGTCCGGGGTCTGCTGGACTTGCACTGAACCTGGCTCAACGCGCCCGAGGGTATCGACCACCACGGACACCAGGGCCGTCCCGGTAGCGCGAGCGCGCGGGAAGTGCGGCGGGTATTCCACCGGTGGCCCTGATACGCGGCGCGGTTTCTCGTCGACACCGTTGGCGAGGTAGACACCCCAGCCCTTCGTCACCGTCCGCCGCTCCGCCTCGAAAATCTCCCCGAGATGGGGATCCAGCTGCGACAGAAGGGGGAGGCTGATGCTCGGGGCTATCGCGAGCGCTTGACGGAACGCTGCGCGGGTGAGGCTGTCGTTCCCTCTGTAGAACTCCAAGATCGCGCGTAAAACGAACGCGTTCAGGCTGTCATCTTGAGTGGGGTGAGCAGTGGTATCGAGGGCGGTCCGCAGAAGCACAGCAGCGCTGTCGAGGTGACCTGCAGAGAGCTGCGTGCGCGCGCCGGTGATGAGGTCGGAGGCGTGGGACTGTGCCGACAGGCTCGAGAGGGCCGCGGGGAACGCGAGTAGCCTGATGATGAAGCGCCGCAGGCTCAGCATGAGGCAATGCTGGGGGCGTTTCGGAGGATCGTCAAGCGCGCCCAAATAGCAACAGTGTGACGACATTATGGTGACAGACGCCATATGACACATGCTGTTATGAATTACTTGACTTTCGGCCTTTCTTCGGGCACGTTCTCTCTCCCAGAGCCCACGGCAGTCCATGGACCGCGTCATCCTGTACGTCAATCCGCTCACATTCCCGATCGCGGTCGAGCGTCGGATACTAGCCCGCCTCGCGGGCCGCCCGGTGGCGCTCGCGCCGGGGGGCACTGACCGGGCGATCGTGTGGTCTGCCTCCCCCGAGGCGGCGTGCTCGGGGATTACGGTGGGGATGCCGGTCTACCAGGCCCTGCGCTGCTGTCCCGATCTGGTGCTGCTGCCGCCGCGCCTGTCGCTCTACCGCCGTGCCGCCGCCGCGCTCGAGCGGATCCTGCGACCCTACGTGCCCATCATCGAGCCGCATACCCTCGGCCACGCCTACGGTGACCTCACCGGCACGCGCAAGCTGTTCGGGCCGGCGCTCGACGTGGCGGCGCGGGTGCGGCGCGAGATCTGGGGCCGGCTGGGGCTCCCCGTCACCGTTGGGCTCGCGGGCAACAAGGTTGTGAGCGAGGTAGCGGCGCACATGCTGAAGCCCGAGCCGGTGGTGGACGTGCGGGCGGGGGAGGAGCCGGCGTTCCTGGCGCCGCACCCGCTCGCGGCGCTCCCGGGCGTGGACGCGCGGGTTCGTGACCAGCTGGCTCGCTACAACGTGGCGCGCATCGGTGCGCTCGCCATCCTCACCCGCGTCCAGGTCGAGGGAGTGCTCGGCCGCCGCGGCGCCGTATTGCATGCGCGTGCCAACGGGATCGACCCGCGCCCGGTGCTGCCTCCGGCGCTGCGCGAGACGCTGCGGGCCGAGCGCACCCTGGGCGCGGAGACCAACGACCGTGACGTGCTCGCCGCCCAACTGCGGGCCCTCGCCGAGCAGTTGGGTCGGGGGCTGCGCTCGCGCGGTGTCACCGCCGACGCGCTCACGCTGCGAGTCCGGTACGCCGACCACCGCGACGCCGAGGGCGCCGTGCCGCTCGCGCCCGCCACCGACCTCGACGTCGAGCTCACCATGGCGGCGCGACGGCTCGCGGACCGGATCGTCGCGCGTCGGATTGCCCTCACCGCGGTGGGGCTTGTCGCGACCCTCGGTGCAGGGTTCGACGTCCAGCTCTCGCTGTTCGATGCACCGCCTCCGGCGGTGCGACGTCGGGATCTGAACGGCGCGATCGACCGCGTGCGACGGCGGTACGGGACACAGAGCATCGGGTATGCGCTCGGCTGACGGTTCCCCTGGACTGCAGTCCGGGCTCGGCGCAACGGGCGCGCCGCGGCTGTAGCTGACGGATCATGTTCGTCCATCTGCACGTCCACTCCGCGTACTCCCTCCTCAACGGCGGTGCGGGCGCGTCGTCGCTCGAGGCGCTGGCCGAAGCCGCGCTTGAGCGCGGCATGTCGACGCTCGCGCTCACCGACGTGAACGGCGTTTACGGAGCGATGGATTTCCGCCGCGTGGCGGAAGCCTACGGCCTGCGGCCCGTCTACGGTGTGTCGCTCGAGACGGCGACCGAGCGCGCGGTGCTGTTGCCGCTCGACGCGGTGGGGTGGGCGAGCTTGTGCCGCGCCGTCACCGCGAGACACAACGACGCACACTTCGTGCTCCGTCATCAGCTGTCGGTCGACCGTGGCGGCCTTGCCGTTTTGAGCAGTGACACCGCGTTGCTCGACGCCGTGGCGCGCGAGTCGGGCACCGAGCAGCTCTATGTCGAGCTGGTCCCGGGGCGCGGGCGGGAGGCTGCCCAGGCGTTCGCGCGGCGTCACGGGGTGCCGCCGGTCGTCACGAATGCCGTGTGGTTCGCCCATCCGCAGGACCACGCGCGCCATCGGCTGCTCGCGGCCATCGCCCGCAACGCGACGCTCACGACTCTGCCTGCTGGCGCCCTCGCGCCGCGGGACGCCTGGCTGAAGCCGGGGCCCGAGATGGCGCGACTGTTCCCCGATTGCGCCGCGGCGCTGCGCAACGCCGTGGAATTGGCTGAGCGCTGCGGCGGCGGCCCGCCCGCTGGTCGGGTGATCCTGCCCGCATTCGCCGGCGCGGACGCCCTCGCCAAGTTGCGCGAGCTCACGGTGCTGGGCGCGCGCTGGCGCTATGGTGCCGAGATACTGTCGCCAGTGGTCCACGAGCGGATCGAGCACGAGCTGGCCATCATCGCGACGAAGCACTACGCCGACTACTTCCTAGTGGTCTGGGACGTCGTCACGCACGCGCCGACGCACTGCGGCCGGGGCAGTGTCGCCAACTCGATCGTGAGCTACTGCCTCGGGCTCACGCACGTGGACCCGCTCGCGCAGGGACTGGTGTTCGAGCGCTTCCTCAACCCGGGCCGCCGCGACCCTCCCGACGCCGACCTCGACTTTCCCTGGGACGAGCGCGACCGGGCGTTGGAGTACGTGTTCCGGAAGTACGGCGCCGCCCGCGCTGCGATGGTGGCGAACCACGTCACGTTCCAGCGCAAGGCGGCACTGCGGGAGGTCGCCAAGGTCTACGGTCGCCCCGCGACGGAGATCGCGGCGGTGACCAAGCGGCTGCCGTGGGCGGACGGCGGCCCGCTGCCTGCGCTGCTCGCGACGCACCCGAACTTTCGATCGCTGGCGCTGGGCGGCTCCTGGCCGGAGATCGCCTCGCTCGCCGAATCGCTCGTGGGGTTGCCGCGCAACCTCTCCCTGCACCCCGGAGGCGTCGTGATCGTCCCCGACGCGCTCACCAACTACGTGCCGGTCGAGCCGGCCGCCAAGCGGATCGAGGCGACCGACGGTCAGCAAGGGGGGACGCTGCCGGTCCCCACGATCCAGTTCGAGAAGGACGGCACGGAGGACGCGGGGCTCGTCAAGATCGACCTCCTGGGCAACCGCTCGCTCGCGGTGATCCGCGACGCGATCGCCGCGGTGGGCGAGCACGAGGGAGTGACGATCGACTACACGACCTGTGATCCGGAGGCCGACGAGCTGACGCGGGCGGTGTTTCGAACGGGGAACACGATGGGCGTGTTCTACACCGAGTCGCCCGCCTCGCGCCTGCTGTGTCAGAAGAGCCGGGCCGACACCTTCGACCTGCTGGTGCTCAACACGAGCATCATCCGTCCCGCCTCGAACCGCTACATCAACACCTACCTAGCGCGGCTGCACGGCGCGCCGTACGAGCCGCCGCACCCGGTGCTGCGCGACGTGCTGGCCGAGACCTTCGGCGTGATGGTCTACCAGGAGGACGTCGTGAACGTGTGTGTGGCACTCGGGGGGATGGACGTGGCCGAGGCGGACGGGGTGCGCAAAGCCCTGACGAAGAAGCGCCCGATGAAGGAATTGCGGAGCTATGAGGCGCAGTTCCGCGCCGGCGCCGCGGCGCGCGGCGTGGACGCGAAAGTAGTCGACGAGGTGTGGGACATGATCCTTTCCTTCTCAGGCTACAGCTTCTGCAAAGGGCACTCGGCCTCCTACATCCAGGTGGCGCTGCAGTCGGCGTACCTGCGCGCGCACTACCCCGCCGAGTTCATTGCGGGGGTGCTCTCGAACGAAGGGGGCTACTACGCGCCGTTCGCCTACATCGCCGAAGCGCGGCGCATGGGCCTCGCGATCCTGCCACCCGACGTGAATGACAGCGAGGCGCACTATACCGGTCGGGGGCGTGCGCTGCGCATCGGGCTACAGGCGCTGAAAGGGCTCACCGCGGATGCTCTGGCGCGGCTCGTCACGGAGCGCCGGAGGGGTGGGGCGTACGCCTCGCTCGAGGAGCTGCGGTGGCGCGCGGGACTAACGCCCGGGGACTTGCGGGTGCTGATCCAGGCCGGGGCGTGCGACGGCATCGCGCGCGGCTGCACGCGCCCACAACTGATGTGGCTGGTGGACGCCGCCCA
>DASQAH010000140.1:0-19932 GCA_035635835.1 Gemmatimonadales bacterium | reverse complement strand
GGGGCCGCTCGTGGGGTTCGGCGGGTCCGGCAGCGGCGGTGATCGCCAGCTGCCGTAAGCGGGGCTGCTCGCGAGCCGTGCCGAGTTCCGGGCGGCTCGGGAACTTGCAGAGTTATGCGACGCCCTGATTCTTTATGCGTTCTTGACCGTTAGCGCCGCGCGAGGCACATTCCCCTGTCTTGCTCTCCTTCCCTCGAGCTGAGGAGACCCGCTATGCGCCTCGTTCCTGTAGCAGGCATCGCGGCTGTGGTCGCGGTCGCCGCGTGCAGCATCACCGACCACGGCCGTCTCACTCCCTCCGGTCCGCAGTTCGCCCAAGTCCAGACCTTGGGCGGCCTCCCCGACCTGATCGTGGACGGGAAGCGCCTGGCCGACTCGTGGGTGGTTTATGATGAGACGTTTCTGCCCACGACCTGCAGCGTGATCGAGGGCGGCGTGCAGGCGGGGGACCACCGAGTGCTCCGGTTTACAGTCACGACTCCTAACATCGGCACCGCTAATCTCGCCCTGGGAGACCCGAACATACACGTCGCGAACAACGACGGCCTGTACGAGTTCGCGGTCTGCCACAACCACTATCATTTCCGTCACTACGCCAAGTACGAGCTGCTCTCCGCGGACAAGAGCAAGACCTGGCGTGCCGCCAAGCGGGGGTTCTGCATGATCGACGTAACGCCGTGGCAGTTTGATGGCGGTGTCGGGTCCTGGGTGTACCGCATCTGCGGCAGGGTAGGAGTCCCCGGTAACCAAGGGATCAGTGTCGGTTACGCCGACACCTACTTCAAGTGGCTCGGTGGCCAGTACTTCGTGCTGGACGGCGGCGACGGGCAGGCGCCGATCCCGCCCGGCAACTACATCATCCGCATCACGGTCAACCCACCGTTCGTGGCCGCGAACGGCGAACCGTGCCCACACGTGGACCTGGCCGGGTTCTGCCATCAGCTGCCTGAGAGTAATTACGACAACAACGTCGCCGAGGTGCTGATCACAATCCCCGACGGCGTCGGCAAGACCGGCTTCGGGCCCGGGGCGGGCATCGCGCCCCCTGACGAGCTCATCGACGACGAGAACCGGCCCGATAAGCCTTGAACGACGTCGAGTAAGAACCTCGAGTGAAAGCGTCGCGGGGAGTCGCGGGCACGATTCCCCTCGACGTCTTTCCTCGACGCTTTACCTGGTCGCCGTCCAGTTGTTGTTCCCCCGCTCGACATCCGGATAGATCCGCTTGGGGTCGACGGTCACGCCGACCACCCGCTTCGTCGTCGCCACGCGGTAGGTGAATCGGTTCCCCAGGTTCCACATCTCGATCGGAAGCTCGCGCGTTTCTTTCGAGCCGTCGGCGTAGCGCAGCTCCAGGCTGACCGGCAGCACCATCTCTTTGCGGTTCGACAGATAGATGAACGTCGTGTCGTGGCTGGCCGTGACCGAGTCCACCGCCTGATCGAGCCGGGCGGTCGTGAAGATCCACTCGCGCCAGAACCAGTCGAGGTCTCTCCCCGAGACATTCTCGATCGTTCGGAAGAAATCGGCCGGCTGCGGGTGTTTGAATTGCCACCGCCGCACATACTCGCGCATCGCGCGTTCGAACGTCTCACGGCCGAGCACTGCGTCCCGCAGGATCGTGAGCATCAACGCCGGCTTTTGGTAGGCCGCCCAGGCGAGGTCGCGCTGCTCTACCGGTTTATCGATCATTGGCTGCTCGGCGCCGGGCACCGCCGAGGTCTGATAGTCGGTGAGCAGCTCACGGCGGACCGAGTCACCGTACGCGGTCCCCTTGAAGTAGCCCTCCGCCGCGCCGTAATCGATGAAGGTGTTGAACCCCTCGTCCATCCACGGATAGCGCCGTTCGTCGGAGCCAACCATCATGGGGAACCACTCGTGTCCGAACTCGTGCATCAGGACCCAATACTGGTCTTCGCGCTTGTCGAGCGAGGGCACGAAGGTGATCATCGGGTACTCCATGCCCTCGACCAATCCCTCGACGGTGGTCGCATGGGGCCAGGGATACATCCCCCACGTCTCGCTGAAGTGTTGGATGGTGAAGCGCGCCATCCGGTTCGCCTCCTCCCACGGGGCGGCCTCGGGGTGGTAGTAGGTCTCAATCAGGATCCCGTGCCACACGCTCGCGTCCCAGCGCAGGTCGGGGCCGGCGGCCCAGGCGAAATCGCGGACGTTGGGCGCGGTGAAGTGCCAGGTCTTTGTCCCCGGCGTGCGCCGCACGCCGTTCGCTGACGCTTCCGCCTTGGTGATAATCTGGACGCGCTCCGGGGCGCCGCTCCCATCTTCTCCCCCTGCGGCGCGGGCCAGGCGCGCGCGTTGCTCAGCGGTCCATACCTCGGTCCCGTTCTGCACGCTCCCCGTCGCCGCGACGACGAAGCCGGCGGGCAGGGTGAGACTCACGTCGAAGTCGCCGTACTCGAGGTAGAACTCCCCCGCGCCGATATAGGGCAGGGGATTCCAGCCGTGCACGTCGTCGTAGACCACCATGCGCGGATACCACTGACCGATTTGGTAGAATCGGGAGCCGATGCGCCCCATGCGGCCGCCGCCGTAGGGCGGGACGGGAAAGTGCCAGGCGACCTCGAAGGTGAACGCGCTGTCGGGCGGGAGCGGGCGCGGTAACTCGACCCGCATCATCGTGCCGGCTTCGGTGCGGGGGAGCGATGCGCGGCCGGCGGTGAGCCGGTCGATGACGATGCCCCCGAGGAAGCCCTTCCCCGTGAAGTCGAACACCGCGCCACCGGCGAAGTGTAACGGCGGCTGGTTCAGCTGGTAGGTGATACTGGTCGGCGCGAAGATGTTCTGTTCGATCTGCACCCAGAGGAAGGCGAGCGCGTCGGGGGAGTGGTTGACGTAGTGAATCCGCTCGCTGCCGGTGAGCACGTTCGTGCCAGTATCGAGCGTGGCGCGGATCACGTAATCGGCGCGTTGCTGCCAGTAGTGCGGCCCGGGTGCCCCACCGCTGCTACGGACCAGGGTGGGCGCCGGCAGCGCGAGCGCGCGGAAGGGCGAGGTGTCCGCGACCGCTGACTGAAGCGCCAGGACAGTGACGACTAGGAAGTTGAGCATCGGTCCTCTCCTCTGATGTTCCAGTGCTTCACAGCGCCGCCCCGATGATCCGTGCCGCCCGGTGCGCGATCGCCATGATAGTGAGCATCGGGTTCACGCCGGACGCGGTGGGGAATGTGCTCGCGTCGGCTACGAACAGCCCGCTGATGCCGTGCACCTGGTTGTCCGGATTCACCACCGACGAGCGTGGATCGCCACCCATCCGGCACGAGGCCATCTGATGAAACGTGACCAGGAGCAGCTCGTTGGGGCCGTACCCGGCCGCATCTACCCGGCCTGCCCAGCGCGTGCGGGCGCCGGGTCCCTCGCCCGGACGGTATGCGACCCACCGGGATTGCGGGGTCCAGATCTCCCGGGCGCCGGCCGCTTCGAGCAGCTCGGCGGCGGCGGTGATCCCCTGCCGCAGGTGCGACGCATCGTAGGGCGAGACGCGGTAGGACACGACCGGGTGTCCATCGCGATCCACGGTGACGCGACCGCCTTCCCGGTCGCGCAGCAGGATGCCGGCTACGGCGACGTTCGGCAGCCGCTCCATCAGGGCGCGATGACCCCTGGCGGACTCCCACGGAAAGGCCAGCGCGGCGAGCGAAGGGTGGATAGGGACCGTCTCGAACTTGAATCCGTATCCGCGATCCAGGTCGGCGAATTCGTCGGAGTAGTGCGCCTGCAGTGTGCCGGTCCAGGGCCGGGTCTCCTCGTTCATCTCGCCGAAGACCGCCGTCGCGGGATGCAGCGCGAGGTGCCGTCCCAGGGCCGGCCCCTCTACGCCGGAGCGCAGCAATAGGGCGGGGGAGTGGATCGCGCCACCGGCGACCACGGTCGCCCGCGCCCGCACCCGCAACGCGTACGGGCCCACGCGCGCGTCCACGCCGACGGCGTAACGGCCCTCCAGGATCACCCGCCGGGCTTCGCAATCCACGATGATTCGGGCGCCGCGGTCGGCCGCGTCTTGGAGGTAGGTGACGAGCGTCGACTGCTTGGCGCCACGGCGGCAGCCGTAGCCGCAGTACCCGCACTCATCGTCTTGCGGGCAGCCCCTCGTGTCCCGCGGGAGGAAGCCGTGGTCCCACTGCAGCCGATCGAGCCCGCGGATCAGCACCTCGTCGCGCTCGCTGGGCCGGCACTCATCGGTGTTCGCATTGAGGCGTCGCGTCACCGCGTCGAGCGAGGCAGAGAATTCGGGGCCGAGGTAGTGGGGCAGCGCATGATCATGGGCCCACTGCTCCCGCACGCCCTCGGGAGTGCGGAAGGCCGTGGTGTAGTTCACCACCGTGCCGCCGCCGAGGCAGCTCCCTTGCAGGATCACCAGGCCGAGGTCGTCCGTGGCGCGGAGGCCTCCGGCGTCGTACAGCCGCCGGAACGCATCACCTTCGAGGTGAGTGAAGTCGGCCTCGGCGACGTAGCCTCCCTGCTCGAGGACGATGACGTCCTTGCCGAGAGCGGCGAGCTCGCCGGCGACCACGCCGCCTCCGGCACCGGAGCCGATCACGACCACGTCGCAGTCGAGCCTCGTGTCGCGGGTGACGGCGAGGGGCCTGATGCGTTTCGGGGTCGGTGGCGGGGGCCCGAGGGGGCCGGGGTACTTCAAGCCGGCCCAGGCGGGGTTCGCTCCGGTGGCGTCGCTGGCCGTGTAATACAGCACTGTCGCGAGCCGCTTGAGCGCCTGGAACGCTTTGCGGCGCACGGCCAGTTGGCTCGTCGCCCAGCCCGCCAGATAGCGCTCGCGCTGCGCGGGGGTCATGGCGGTGAAGGGGCGGGGGATGCCGGCGAGCACAAGGCTCACGGCGCGGCTCTCCAACATGCCGAGCAGCTGCTCGACCTCGTCCCGCTCGGCGGCGCGCGGCAGCCGGCCGATCGCCTCGGCCAACCGCTCGGCGAGTTGCACGCGCGCGCCCTCCGGGACGAGCGTTTCTGCGACGGCGCCGAGGGTGCGGAGCGACTGAGGTTTCAACGCTCCTGGACGACGCTGAACTTGAAGCCGTCCGGATCGCTGATCGAGAACAGCCGGGCGCCCCAGGGCATATCTTTTGGTTCCTGGTCGAGCACGCCGCCGCGCCCCTTGATCTGCTTGGCGAGGGCGTCGATGTCCTGGATCGTAGAGAGCCACAGCCGCAGGCCGATGCCTTTCTTCCGGTCGCGGCCCTTGGCGAAGTCGTCCTGGTTCAGCATCACCGAGGCGCTGCCCGCAACGAGCTCGACCCCCATCAGCTTCCCCCCTTCCTCCCAGCGGTCCTTCACCGTGAATCGCAGCACGTCCCGGTACCAGGCGATGCTGCGCTGGAGGTCGTTCACGGTCAGACCCGTGGACAGGCCGCGGGCGCGAAACGATTCGGGCTGCTGGCGGGGCGTCGGGGCCCGACGGGGGCTGGGGCGGGAGCGCGGGGCGGAACGTTTGACTTTCTTCTTGGTCGCCATGGTGCCTCCATGATGGTTCGCCGGCCTGAAGCGTAGCCGCGGATCGACGCCCTCGCCAGATTACGGGAGACCCACGGAGGAGGTGGATGATGGCCACGACTAGCACGGCGACGGCGGTGTGGGAAGGCAAACTCAGGGACGGCAAAGGCACCTTCAAGGCTGGGAGCGGGGCGTTCGGCGGCAGCTATACGTTCGCGACCCGGTTCGAGGGCGCCAAGGGAGCGACTCCAGAGGAGCTGATCGCGGCGGCGCACGCCGCCTGCTTCAGCATGGCGCTCTCGGCCGGCCTGGAGAAGGCAGGAACGCCGGCGACGCGGATTGAAACCCAGGCGCAGTGCACCATCGATATGGTGGACGGCGCGCCGAAAATCACCACGATCGCACTCAGCGTGCGGGGTGACGTGCCGCGCCTCGACCAGGCGGGGTTTCAGAAGGCGGCTGAAGCCGCCAAGACTGGTTGCCCGGTGTCGAAGGCACTGCAGGGGAATGTGAATATCCGGCTGGAGGCGAAGCTGGGGTAGCAGCGTGACCTGGTTCGTGTACATGCTGCGCTGTCGCGGCGGCTCGCTGTACACCGGCATCACGACGGATCTCAGGCGCCGCGTGGCCGCTCACCGCGCGGGGCGGGGAAGCCGCTACACACGGTCGCATCTTCCGGTGCGGCTCGTCTACCGCGAGCGCCGGGCCACGCGTGGCGCCGCGCTGAAGCGCGAGGCGGCGATCAAGCGCATGAGCCCGACCGCCAAGCGTCGGCTCGTGCGACGCTCAGAGCCCGGGTGAGGCTGCGACCGAGGGACTGGGCCTGGGGCGCGGCGGCCCTGGCCTGCGCGGCGTTGTTTGTGCGCCTCGGCATCTGGCAGCTGCACCGGCTCGAGCAGCGGCGTGGGCGGAACGCCGTCAGGGCGGCGCGGCGCGCACTGCCGCCGATTCTGCTCGGCGGCGTGGGCGCGGGGCGAGGGGGAGCGGGATGGGGAGCGGGATGGGGGAGCCTCACCCTGGATTCCGTCCAAGACCGTCGCGTCGTAGCACGCGGCACGTACGACTATTCCGCCGAGCGGCTGTGGACTGGTCGCACCTACGAGGGGACTCCCGGTGTGGCAGTGCTCACGCCGCTCCGGCTCGCCGATGTGGGAGGAGAGGGGAGGGGGGGAAGGGGGGGAAGGGGGGGAAGGGGGGAGACCCGAGCGGCGGTGTTTGTGGACCGCGGCTGGGTACCGTCTCCCGACGGCGTGCATATTGACCACGAGGCCGTGCGGGAAGGTGATACCGCGAGCGTCGAGGGGCTGGCCTTCGCGGCGCCACGAGCGCGCGGGGACGTAGACATCGCCCGAGTCGGGAACTCCGTTTCGTACCCGTTGCTACCCTTCATCATTCAGCAAACGCCTGCCGTCAGGCAGTCGGACCGGGCGAGCGTCCGGCTCCTATATCGGTGGCCTGCTCCAGCCTTGGAGGACGGGCCGCACCTCTCCTATGCCATCCAGTGGTTCAGTTTCGCCATCATCACGCTCGTGGGGACGGCTGCTTTGCTACGAAAAACGGCCTCCGAATCGTCACGCCCTACCATTTGAGGGTCCGCCAGGCGATATTTGGGGTTCATTCGCCCGCGCGTGCGTCTGCGCTGATGCACCAGCGGGCCGTTTCGTCTGCTATCCTCATACATGAGGAGTGCCTGCATGCCCGCTGCCATCCCGCTCAAGCGCCCCGTCAAGGTCGGACAGCTCGTGCGTCGCCGTCTCAAGGAATTGAAGCGGACGCCTCGGGAGCTCGCCGAAGCCTTGCAGGTGACGGAGCGTTTCATTGCGGAACTGGTGTCGGGCCGGCGTCTGCCTCCCGCCCCCTCGCGCGCGGATGTGTACGCGCCGATGACCAAGTTCCTGCGGTTGCACCGCAACGATCTGCCCACCTGCGCGAGGGCCGAGCGTGAGGTGGAGGGGCCTAGCCGGCGACGTCCGTCCCCCCGGGTGCGGGACCTGTTGCTCGAGCTGTGCGAGCCGACTCGCGCACGCGCGTTGGTCCGTCGGGTGACGCAGAAGCGAGTCGGGGGTGGGGGGGGGCTGTCGCTCGATGCTCTGGTGGCGCAGCGACTCCTGGAGGTGGCTCAGGGCTTCGTGCGCCGTCAGCTCGACGACGAGGTCGGCATCCGCGTGGCATCCGGGCGCGAGGGGTGCACGTATCTCGAGCTGCGGATGAGGCTGCTCGAGTTTCTCGACGCCACGCCGGCGTCTCTGACCCCGACGGACGTGGAGGACTTCTTTCGGCCGCGTATCGGGACGTGGGACATCGATTTCGAGACGCAGACGATGCGGATCGTCCTGCGGACGCAGGAACCCGCGCCGCGGCAAAAGCGAGCCTTGGCGATCTGACTCCAGAGGTCCCTACATGCAAACGGCGCCGCCCGTGGGGCGGCGCCGTTCTTTTCGCGGTACCGCGGTCGGTTACAGCTTCACGACGTTCTGAGCGGCGGGGCCCTTCTGGCCCTGAACCACTTCGAACTCGACTCGCTGGCCTTCGGCCAGGGTCTTGAAGCCATCCTGTTGGATCGCGGTGTGATGCACGAAGCAGTCCTTTTCGCCGTTCTCGGGCGTGATGAAGCCGAAGCCCTTAGCGTCGTTGAACCACTTCACGGTACCGGTGATGCGTGCCATACTGGTGATACTCCTGACTTAATGTTCGCGACGGCGCGCGGCTTTCGCTTTGCGGCGGGCCGCGGACTTGTCCTTCCGCCGTCGCTGAGCGGCCCTGCTCTCATAGAAGCGCTTCCGCTTCAGGTCCTGGAACAGTCCGGCCCGGGTGATCTGCCGGCGGAACTTCTTCAGGACCCAGTCCAGTCGGTCGTTCTCGCCCAGCGTGATTTCCATCGGCCGCGCTCCCGGAGAGAGGCTCACCAGAAACGAAAAAGGACCGCGGGCGAAGCCCAGGTCCTCTGACAGTCACTGGTGTTCAGCGCAGCACTGTGCCGCGCCATGTCGCTCGCAGGGTAGTCTCGCACGAGGGACCGGTTTTGTCAACGGGGCAGGTTGTTGCACGACGCCTTGGCCACGACACCCGGGGTTTGACGTGTTTCCTGACCCGTCTTTGGTGGCCGTTTCCCTCGACGTCTTTCCTTGACGACTCTCTCTCTCGACTTCACTATCTGTCTGTTCCCCCACGCCGTCGCTCCCACTCCGGAGACAGGTATGCGCCGGTTGTTTGTCGCGACGCTCCTCGCCGCCGTAATCCCCGTGTCGCCGCCCTGGGCGCCGTATCAGGCCCGCTGGCAGGCGGCCGCAGCGGACACTGCGAAGAAGAAGGACAGTCTACCCCTCACTCCGACCCGCAAGGTCGAGTTCGACACGCACGAGGGGACCTGGATCTCCCTCGATGTCTCCCCCGATGGGCGGAGCATCGTGTTTGAGTTGCTCGGCGATCTGTACACCATGCCGAGCACTGGTGGTGCGGCGACCCGTATCACTTCGGGCCCCGCGTTTGACACCCAACCCCGCTATGCGCCCGACGGGAAGCACATCGTCTTCCTGTCTGACCGCTCGGGCGCCGAGAACATCTGGGTCTGCGACGCCGACGGCAAGAATCCCCGGCCGCTCACGAAGGGCACCAACCAGCTTTACGCCTCGCCGACGTGGACGCCGGACGGCAACTACATCGTCGCTTCACGCACCAGCGGGGTCCTGGGCAGCGTCTTCGAGCTGTGGCTCTATCACAAGGACGGCGGTGCCGGCACGGCGATGGTGAAGAACCCGCCGCCCCGGCCAGGTGTGCCCCCGATGAACACCTTGGGTGCCGCTTTCGGTCCGGACGCGCGCTACATCTGGGTCAGCCGGCACCGGGGCGGCTTCGGCTACAACCTGCAGTATCCCCTGTGGCAGCTGGCGATGTACGACCGCCAGACGGGGAAGCTCTTCCCGCAGACGGATCTCTACGGCAGCGCCATGCGGCCCATCGTGTCGCCCGATGGGAAGTGGCTCGTGTATGCGACGCGCCACGACGCCGAAACGGGGTTGCGCTTGCGCAACCTTGCTAGCGGCGACGAGCGCTGGCTGCTCTACCCGGTCACGCGGGATGACCAGGAGTCCCGCTTCACCCGCGACCTCATGCCGGGATCGGCGTTTACGCCGGACTCCAAGGCTCTCATCACCTCCTCCGGCGGCAAGATCCTGCACGTGGACATCGCCACCGGGCAGGCGCGCGAGATCCCGTTCACTGCGCACGTGGAACAGAACCTCGGTCCGCTGGTCCGCTTCGACAACCGCGTCGACACCGGCCTCGTGCTCTCGCGCCAAATCCGCAACGCCAGCCTCTCGCCCGACGGCAAGCGCATCGCCTTCAGCGCGCTCGACAAGGTCTATGTGATGGACTTGCCCAGCGGCCCGCCGCGGCGTCTCACGAGTGACACGGTGCACGAACAGGTGCCTACGTGGTCGCCAGACGGGCAGTGGATCGCCTACGTCACGTGGAAGGCGGACGGCGGAGCCGTTGTCAAAGCGCGCGCCGACGGCCGCAGCGCGCCGGTCCGTCTCACGCCCGAGGCCGGCTTCTACGACACCCCCGCTTGGTCGCCCGACGGACAGCGGATTGTCGTTGTCAAAGGCCCGCGCCAGCCCCGTCTCAGTGAGCACTTTGGGCCTGGGTACGAGCTCGCCTGGCTGCCGGTCGCGGGGGGGGCGAGCACTCGGATCACGCCGCTCGGCAACGCCGGTCGGCCGCACTTCGGCCGTGATCCAAGTCGGATCTTCATCTACGACGCTGGCGACGGGCTGGTGTCCATCCGTTATGACGGCACCGACCGGCGAGCGTATCTCAAGGTCACCGGGTATACCTATCCCGGCCCTGGGGCCGAGCCGGACCCCGCCGACGAGATCCTCATTGCGCCTGACACCGACCGCGTACTCGCCCAGGCGGGCAACAACGTCTACCTCGTGACCTTGCCTCAGGTGGGGGGCGAGACACCCAGCATCAACGTCTCCGATCCGTCCGCGGCGCCCTTCCCGGTCAAGCGCCTGACCCAGATCGGCGGCGACTTCATCGGTTGGGCTGCCGACGGTCATTCTGTTTACTGGTCGATCGGGCGGAGCTTCTTCCGCTATGACCCGGCAGTCGCCGACTCGATGCAGAAGATCAAGGCGGTGGCTGACTCCGCGCGCACGGATTCACTGAAGCCCGACAGCGCGCGCGGTTGGAAGCCCGACTCCGCCTTCAAGGCCCGCGTCGACTCGCTCAACAAGCTTCCCGCCTACGAGCCGCCGCGTGTGGACGTGACAATCCGCGCTGCGCGCGACGTGCCCCGGGGGTCGATCGTGCTGCGCGGCGCTCGCGTCGTCTCGATGAAGGGCGCCGAAGTGATCGAGGGTGGGGACGTGGTGGTCACCGACAACCGCATCGCCTGCGTAGGCGCCAAGGGGAGTTGCCCCGTGCCCGCCGGCGCGCGAGTGATGGACGTTGCGGGGAAGACTATCATCCCCGGGTTTATCGATGTCCATGCCCACCCGTGGCCGCAGTGGGGGATCCACCAGACCCAGGTATGGAAGTACCTGGCGAACCTCGCCTATGGCGTCACGACCACGCGCGACCCCCAGACCGCGACGACCGACGTGCTCACCTACGCGGACCAGGTGGAGACCGGCGAGCTGCTGGGGCCGCGGATCTACCACACGGGCCCGGGCGTCTTCTGGGACGAAAACCTCCAAAGCCTCGACGACGCGCGCCATGTGCTACGCCGCTACAGCGAGTTCTACGGCACCAAGTGGATCAAGGAGTACATGACGGGCACCCGCAAGCAGCGTCAGTGGGTGATCATGGCCGCGAAGGAGCTGGGCCTGATGCCTACGACCGAAGGCGGACTCGACTTCAAGATGAATCTCACCGAGGCGCTGGATGGCTACCCCGGCCACGAGCACAGTTACCCGATCATGCCGCTGTACACCGACGATGTGCAGCTGATCGCCCAGTCGGGGATCACCTACACCCCGACCCTGCTCGTGTCCTATGGCGGGCCGTGGAGCGAGAATTACTTCTACGAGCGCTATGACATCCACGACAACGCCAAGATCCGGCGGTTCATTCCTCACGAGGAGATCGACCGACGGGCCGAGCGGCGGCCCTGGTTCCGCGAGAACCAGTACGTCTTTCCCCGCATCGCCGGCTCGGCGGCTGCCATCCTGCGCGCCGGGGGTAACGTCGGCCTCGGCTGCCACGGCCAGCTCGATGGTCTCGGCTGCCATTGGGAGCTGTGGGCAATGGCGGCGGGCGGGATGACCCCGCATGAGGTGCTCCAGGTCGGGACCAGTGATGGCGCCCATGCCCTCGGCATGGAGCACGACCTCGGCTCGCTTGAGCCGGGGAAACTGGCCGATCTCATGGTGCTCGACGCCAATCCGCTCGAAGACGTTCACAACACCGAGAAAATCCGGTACGTGATGAAGAATGGGCGGCTGTACGAAGGCGACACGCTGAACGAAATCTGGCCGAGGTCGCGTGCGCTCCCCGCCATGTGGTGGTGGGGACAAGAACCGAACGGCCTCAAGTAACAAGCCGTTGAGGAGAACGTCGAGGAGCGTCGTTCGCGGCGCTCCTCGACGTTTCTCCTTGACCTTTCTCCTCCGCGTCGTTAGCTTTTTGCTCGCAGTCAAGAACCGCGAGCTGGCATCCTTCCGAAGGACGGTCCCGCTCAGGAGCGGGCCTCACATCCGTAGGCTCAATCCCCAGGTTCGCAAAACAGAAGTCGTAGGGACACGCGCGTAGAGCGAGCACGTCCGAGAGGACGTACGACGTTCTCTGTGCGGTGGCACACCGTACGCCGTCGTCCTTGCGCTTCATCAGATTAGGAGTACCATGCCTTTTGCTTCTCTGGGGCTCGTCCCCGAACTCGTCCGCGCAGTCGCCGAAGAGGGCTACGCGCAGCCCACCCCCATTCAGCAGGAGACGATCCCGCTCGCCCTCCAGGGCCGCGATGTGATCGGCTCCGCCCAGACCGGGACGGGCAAGACGGCGGCATTCATGCTGCCGATCCTGCAGCGCCTGGCGCCTGGGACACCACACACCCTGCGCGCCCTGGTGCTGGCGCCCACACGGGAGCTCGCCGAGCAGGTGCTGCAAAGCGCCCGCACGTACGGGCGCCACACCCGGCTCGGCGCCGTCGCGATCTACGGCGGCGTGGGAATGGAGCCGCAGACCCAAGCGCTGCGCCGCGGCGTGGACATCGTCGTGGCTACGCCCGGCCGTTTGCTCGACCATATGGAGCGCGGGCACGTGGATTTCTCGCGGCTCGAGGTGCTGGTGCTCGACGAAGCCGACCGGATGCTCGACATGGGGTTCGCGCCCGACGTGCGCCGCATCCTGCGGGCGCTGCCGACCAAGCGTCAGACGCTGCTCTTCTCCGCGACGATCTCGCCCGAGGTGGACGCGCTGGCCCGCTCGGCGTTGAACGGCCACGCCTCAGTCGAGATTGGCCGCCGCGCCCAGGCCGCCGACGGCATCGAGCACGTGATCGTCGCGGTGGACAAGCTGCAGAAACGGGCGGCCCTCGCGAAGATCCTGCAAGCCAAGCCGGCCGGGCAAACGCTCGTGTTCACCCGCACCAAGTACGGGGCGGACAAGCTGGCCGGGTACCTGAAGAAGGAAGGCATCCCGGCCCACGCGCTGCATGGTGATAAGGCCCAGAGCCACCGCACGCGTACGCTCAACGCGTTCCGGGAGGGCACGGCGGAGATCCTCGTCGCGACCGACATCGCGGCGCGCGGCATCGATGTGGATGGGATCCGGATGGTGGTGAACTTCGACGTACCGAACGACCCCGAAACCTACGTGCACCGTGTCGGCCGCACCGCCCGGGCCGGGGCGCGGGGGCTCGCGCTCACGCTGCTCTCGCCCGACGAGTGGCTGGTGATGGCGGACATCGAGAAGTTGATCGGGCAGCTCTTCCCGCGCGAAGTGATCCCCGGGTTCGAGCCGTCGGTCGCACCGTTGCAGCCGCGTGCGGCCCAAGCGGCTGCCGCGCGTCCTGCGCGATCGGTGCGCGGCCGCTTGACGGTCCGCAACCGCAGATAACGGCCTCGTCTAGCTCGGCGGGCGCACCCCCGCCGAATGTGCCACCACCACCGCTCTGGCCCTGCGTTGCCACGTGCGAGGACCACGATCCCAGTGCGCTCCTCCACCCACAGGAGCGTTTACAACGCGGCTAGGGAGGTCGGAGGTAAGCCCGACAAGCTCCTACCGACGTCTTCGTCAGCCGTTGTTGTGAGGTGGAGACGTTAGACGTGTTTGCTGGCCGCCGTTAGGTGCGTTTCTCAATCGGCACGTACTCGCGCACCGGCGAACCGATGTAGATCTGGCGCGGCCGCGCGATCTTCTGCTCCTTGTCGAGCAGCATCTCCTGCCACTGCGCCAGCCAGCCCGGGGTGCGGCCGATGGCGAAGAGCACCGGGAACATCTCCACCGGGAAGCGCATCGCCTCGTAGATGATCCCCGAATAGAAGTCCACGTTGGGGTACAACTTCCGCGAGATGAAGTAGTCGTCCTGCAGGGCGATGCGTTCCAGCTCCCCCGCGATCACGAGCAGCGGATTCCTGCCGGTGACGTCGAACACTTCGTCGGCGATGCGCTTGATGATGCGGGCGCGCGGGTCGTAGTTCTTGTAGATGCGGTGCCCGAACCCCATCAGCCGCACTTCGCCGTTCTTCACGCGCTGGATGTAGGCGGGGATGTTGTCCTTGGAGCCGATCTCCCGCAGCATCCGCAGCACCTCTTCGTTCGCCCCGCCGTGCAGCGGGCCGTACAGCGCTGCCGCCGCGGCCGCCATCGCCGAGTAGGGGTCGGCGTGAGAGGAGCCGACGCTGCGCATCGCACTGGTGGAGCAGTTTTGTTCGTGGTCCGCGTGCAGGATGAACAACACATCGAGCGCCCGCTCGAGCACCGTGTTCGGCTGGTATTTCACCTCCGTTGCCTTGAACATCATGTTGAGGAAGTTGCCGGTGTAGCTCAAGTCATTGTCGGGGTAGGCGTAGGGCATCCCCACCGAATGGCGGTGGGCGAACGCGGCCAACGTCGGCGTCTTGGCGATGAGGCGGAAAATCTGGTCGCGGCGCGACGTCTCGTCGGCGATGTGCTTGGCCGCCGGGTAAAACGTCGACAGCGCCGCCACCGCGCTGACGAACATCCCCATCGGGTGCGCGTCGTGGTGGAAGCCATCGATGAACTTCTTGATGTTCTCGTGTAGGATGGTGTGATGGGTGACGTTGTACACCCACGTGTCGAGCTCGCTTGCCGAGGGCAGCTCGCCGTGAAGCAGCAGGTAGGCGGTCTCGAGGAACGTACTGTGCTCCGCCAGCTGCTCGATCGGATAGCCACGATACCGCAGGATCCCCTGGTCGCCGTCGATGTAGCTCACCGCGCTGCGACAGGAGGCGGTGTTCATGTAGGCGGGATCGTAGCTCATCAGGCCGAGATCGTCGGCCGACGCCTTGATCTGCCGTAGGTCGGTCGCCCGGATCGTCCCGTCTTGGATGGGGATGTCGTAACGCTGCCCGGTGCGATTGTCGGTGATGGTGAGCGAGTCCTTGGGCACGGCGGTCGTCCTGGAAACGGTGCGCGTGGAAGATAGTGGAGGGAGCCGTCAGCCGTCAGCCGTCAGGCTGACGGCGGACCGCTGACGGTTTATCTTGTGAGCCATGCCAGAGGCGTCGCCGCGTCCCAGTCTGTATCCCACGAAATCGAGTGCCGGAGCCCTGCTCGGCCAGCAGCTCGCGGGCCGGGGCTACACCTCCTGCATCCTCCTGGGCGTCACGCCGGACGGGGTGGAAGTGGCAGCGCACGCGGCCAGGGCGATGGGGGCGCAATTCGACGTCCTTGTCGCCGCGTTCATCCGTCTCGGCTCCAACCTCGCCCCGATCGGTGCCATGGCCGAAGACTCCCCCGCCGAGATGGACCCCGATTTCCAGCCGGGGATGCAGCTGCTCGAGAAGCTGCAGTCGGCGATCGACGAGTCGCGCGCCAGGGTCAAACAGGATCTCGTGCTCTACCGCACGCAGCGGCCGGTGAAGCAGCTCCAAGGACGCACGAGCGTGATCGTGGATGGCCAGATGATCTTCCCCTGGAAGGTGCTTGCGGCGGCGAAGGCAGCTGAGCGGCTGGGCGCGCGCCAGGTCGCTATCGCGACTCCGGTGGCCACCGAGGCGGCGGCCGAACGCGTCCGTGCGCGCCAGTATACCCTCGTCTGCCCGTCGGTGGTCGTCGATCCGCAGGGCCATCCCTCGCCCTACGGCGACGTGGTCGGCGAGACGCCCGAGCGCTTGAAGAGCATCATCATCGCCCATCAAGCGGCGTGACGCTCGGACGGCGTGCTCCGTGCGACCGTCCGACTATCCGACCAAGCCACGCTCCAGCCACCGGTGGTCCCCTTTGAGGATCTCCTGGGCGACGCGGTAGGTGTACGTGTCTTCGTTGCGCCACAGCCCTGCGAACTTCGTCCGCACGCGGCCGCGCGCCTGGCGGCAGAACAGATCGGCGACGTGGACGGCTTGGCGGCCGGCCGCGGGGTCCTGCTTCAGCAGCCACTGGGCCCGCGCACACGTCGAGGCCATCGCGAACAGCTCGGCGCCGACATCCACCAGGCGGAACAGCACCGCCTGGCGGTATTCGAGCTTGGGCCCGAAGCGCAGCATCGCGTGGAACACGCCCCGCGCGAGGCGCCGCGCCTGGCGCTCGACGTACCGCACGTGGGGAGCGAGCGGACCGAACGCGCCGTACTTGGGCCATAGGCTCCAGCCGAGCCAGCGTGACGGATACCACCACCCGTAGAACAGCGCCGCACGCACCAGGCCCGCGAGCCGCTGGCCGGCGGACTTGCCGGGCATAACGACGTCCCCCGCCACCTGGAGGTGCTTGTCCACCGCCTCGCGGGCGATGAACAGGTGCATGATCTCGCTCGAGCCCTCGAAGATCAAATTGATTCGGAAATCGCGCATGATGCGCTCGACCGGGATCGGCTCCTCGCCGCGGGCCCGCAGCGAGTCAGCCGTCTCGTAGCCGCGGCCGCCGCGGATCTGCACGGTATCGTCGATGATGTGCCATCCGGCTTCGGAGTTGTACAGCTTGGCGATCGCGGCCTCGAGACGGATGTCATACCCCCCGCGTTCGGCCATCAGCCCGCACAGCTCGGCGACCGCTTCCATGGCGAAGGTGTTCGCGGCCATGGTACCGATCTTCTGCGCGATCGCGTCGTGCTGGCCGATCGGCCGCCCCCACTGGATGCGCTCGGTGGACCAGCGGCGCGAGATCTCGAGGCAGCGCTTCCCAGCCGCCACTGAGGAAATGGGGAGCGTGAGCCGCCCGGTGTTGAGGGTGACGAGCGCCAGCTTCAGCCCTTTGCCCTCGCCCCAGAGCACGTTCTCCTTGGGCACACGCACGTTGACGAAGTGGATCACGCCGTTGTAGATCGCCTTGAGGCCCATGAAGTGGCAGCGATACTTCACGCTCACCCCGGGCCAATTGGTCTCCACAATGAACGCGGTGATCTGCCGCTTCTCCTTGCCGTTCACGACCTTGGACGGCGTCCGCGCCATCACCACCAGAAGCTCGGCTTTCGTCCCGTTGGTGCACCACAGCTTCTCGCCGTTCAGAATCCAGGCCTGGCCGTCCTCGCTCGGCACCGCCAGGGTCTCCATGGCCGCCGGATCGGAGCCGACGCCGGGCTCGGTCAGGGCGAACGCGGAGATGGCCCCCTTGGCGAGCCGCGGGAGGTAGCGCTTTTTCTGGGCGTCGTTGCCGAACATCTTGAGGGGCCCCGGGACCCCGATTGACTGGTGCGCCGATAGCAAGGCGGTGATGGAGCCGTCGATCGAGGAAACCAGTTCGATCGCCTTCATGTAGGAGAGCTGCGAGAGGCCGAGCCCGCCGTACTCACGCGGGATCTTGATCCCGAAGGCGCCCAGCTCCCGCAGACCCTGGATCACGTCCTCGGGGATCTCTCCTTCCCGGTCGATTTTGTCGGAGTCGACCCTCTGACGCAGGAATTGCTCCAGCTTTTCCAGGAACGGCTTGGCGCGGGCGACCTCTTCGGCGTCCTGCTCGGGGTAGGGATGGATCAGATCCATCCGCAGCTTGCCCAGAAACAGGTCGCGGACGAAGCTCGGCGCGGCCCACTGCTCTTCACGCGCGGCTTCGGCGACGTCGCGGGCTTCTTCGGCGGAGACGTTGCGTTTCGGCTGGGCGGCGGTCGTGGTCATACGCCCAATCTATCCCGGTGCCTCCCGGGGCAGCAGGGGAGGGGCTAGATTGGCGTCGCCTTCACCCGGAGAGACCGATGCGCCGCCTGCCCGCCCTCCTCCTCGCGTTCCTCGCGCTGCCCCCGGCCCTCGCTACCCAGGGTGCGCCCGCCGCTGCCCAGCCGCCTCAGCAGATCCTGATCAAAGCCGGTCGCCTGATCGACGGCCGCGGCGACGCCGCGGTGTCCAACGCGGGGATCCTGATCGAGGGCGAGCGGATCAAGGCCGTCGGCCCGCTGGCGCAGGTGCAGGCGCAGGCCAGGACCCCGCGGGTGATCGACCTGTCGCAGATGACCGTGCTCCCGGGCCTCATCGACGCCCACACGCACATCCTGCTCCAGGGTGACCCGACGGCCGAGTCCTATGACAGGCAGCTGCTCTACGAATCCATTCCCTACCGGGCGATACTCGCCGCCCGCAACGCCCGCCTCGCCCTCGAGCACGGCTTCACGACGATGCGTGATGTCGAGACCGAAGGCGCGATGTACGCGGACGTCGACGTCAAGCTCGCCATCAATCGCGGCGAGGTCCCGGGCTCGCGGATGTTCGTCTCGACCCGCGCGATGGCGCCGACCGGGATGTATCCGATCGTCAGCACGAACTGGGAGCTCGAGCTCCCCCACGGGGTGCAGCCGGTGGATGGGGTGGACGGCGCTCGGCGCGCGGTCCGGGAGCAGGTGTCTCACGGCGCCGATTGGATCAAGTATTACTCCGATCGCCGCTACTTCTTCGGTCCCGACAGCGTGTTGCACAGCTGGGTCAATTTCACCGACGACGAAGCCCGCGCCATTGTAGAGGAGACGCATCGCCTCGGCCGTCGTGTGGCGTCCCACGCCATTGGGTCCGATGGGATCGCCGCCGCGCTGCGGGCCGGCGTGAACTCCATCGAACACGGTGACGGTCTCACGGACTCCCTGCTCGACGTGCTGGTCGCCAAGGGGGTCTACTGGGTGCCGACGATCACCGTCTCCCAATACGTTGCCGGACCCCGCGGCGGCGTGTGGGGACCGATGGTCGCCGCACAGCGGCGGGCCTTCCAACACGCCGTTCGCAAAGGCGTCAAGATCGTGGCCGGCACCGATGTCGGCGGATTCCCGTGGACCGAGATCCATCAGGCGAAAGAGTTCGAGTACTACGTCCAGTATGGCATGACCCCGATGCAGGCGATCAAGTCCGGCACTTCGGTCGCCGCCGAGCTGCTCGGGCAGCAGGACAACTTGGGGACCATCGCGCCCGGGTTGTTCGCGGACATCGTGGCCGTTGCTGGCGACCCGTTGCGGGACATCACGGAACTCCAGCGGGTCAAGTTCGTTATGAAGAGTGGCACCGTGTACCTCTCTCAATAGTGCGGCGCGCGCTCGGCCTCACCCTCGTGGTTGCTCTCGGCGCCGCCGGCCCCGGTTCGGGACAGCAGCTGTCCCCTACGGGCACCGGCGGCGTCGCGGCGTTGATGAGCGCCTTGCGGCAGCTCGGCGCCAACAAGCGCGTCCTCATGATCGGCGCGCACCCCGACGACGAGAACAACCAGCTGCTCACCCTGCTGTCGCGGGGATATGGCATCCAGGCGGCCTATCTCTCCCTGAACCGCGGCGAGGGCGGCCAGAACCTGATCGGCCCCGAGCTCGGCGTGGAGCTGGGCATCATCCGTAGCGAGGAACTCCTAGCCGCCCGCCAGCTCGACGGCGCAGGCCAGTTCTTCACCCGCGCCTACGATTTCGGGTACTCCAAGTCGGCCGACGAGACATTCCGTTTCTGGCCGCGCGATACGCTGCTGGCGGACGTGATGGCCGTCATCCGGGAATTCCGGCCCCAGATCATCGTCTCGATTTTCAGCGGCACGCCCAGGGACGGTCACGGACAGCATCAGGTGTCCGGCAAGGTGGCCCGCCAGGCGTTCGAGATGCTGAAGGACTCCGCGTGGGGACCGGTGAAGCTGTACCGCAGCGCCGGATTCGATACCAGTGGCACGACTCTCACGATGCCCGCCGGTATTCTCGACCCGCTGGTTGGTCAGTCGTATGTCCAGATCGCCGCGGCCAGTCGCAGCCGTCACCGTTCCCAGGATCAGGGACAGTTGCAGCGGCCGGGGCCGAGCGTGGCGCGGCTGGCGCTACTCGCTTCGCGGACCCCCTCCACGACTCGGAGCGACGATCCGGGGGGGGAGGGGGGGCTCTTCGCTGGCGTCGACACGGTG
>DASQAH010000139.1:0-13444 GCA_035635835.1 Gemmatimonadales bacterium | reverse complement strand
GATCCTCGTGGACAGCCCACCGCTCGCCGCCGGCGTGGATCCGTGCGCGCTGGGCGCCGTCACGGGGAGCCTGCTGCTTGTGCTGCGCACGGGGGTCACGGACCGCATGATCGCCGAGGCGAAGGTGGAGCTGCTGCGGGGTCTCCCCATCCGCGTGCTCGGGGTGGTTCTGAACGACGTGCCCCCTGGAGCGGCGTACAGCTACTACGCGTATTCGCTCGAGGGATACTCGGTACGTCAGGAGGACCCCGACGGACGGGCCGGGACTCTGCTGCCGGGGCGCTCCTGACGGTGCGAGCGATCCTGAACGGTGCCTCCCTCGCGTGTGTCCTCGGCGACTCCGACCTGCTGCGTGCCCTGAGTCTCGCGGACATCCCCTGCGTCGTCGTGGCGGCGCCGGGCCAGCCGGCGCGCTATTCGCGCTTCGCCCGAGCGGTGCTCGACTGGGCAGATGCCTGGGAGCGGCCGGAGGAGCTGCTGGAGCTGCTCGAGCGCTTCGCCGCCGCGCAACCCGCGCTCCCCGTGCTGTTCTACGAAGAGGACCGGGAACTCCTTTTCATCTCTCGCTACCGGGAGCGCCTGAGTCGACACTTCCGCTTCGTGGCGCCCGACCCCGTCTTGGTTGAGGATTTGGTCGACAAGGGCCGCTTTCAAGCGCTGGCACGGCGACTCGACCTCCCCGTTCCCGCAGCGCGCGTGCTGGACCCGTCCATGGATCCGGTGCCTCTCGACCTCGAATTTCCGGTGGTGCTGAAGCCCATCGTGCGACGGGCCGATCAGTGGACGCCGATCGGCGGAGCGGCCAAGGCGCTGCGTCTCGACACCCCGCTCTCGCTGGTGTCTTACTGGCCGCGCCTGGCCAGGGCGGGGATTCCGGTCTTGCTTCAGCAGCTGATTCCGGGTCCGGAGACGTGTATCGAGAGCTATCACGTGTACGTCGACGAGCACGGCGAAACGGTCGCCGAGTTCACAGGGCGGAAGATCCGCACGTGGCCTCCCGCCTATGGCGATAGCACGGCGCTCGTGATCACCGACTCGCCGGAGGTCACGACCCTGGGGCGCGACCTGGTCCGTCGGCTCGGCCTGCGAGGCGTCGCCAAGTTCGATTTCAAGCGCGCGCCCGACGGCCGGTTGTACTTGCTCGAGGTCAATCCGCGCTTCACGCTGTGGCACCATCTTGGCGCGCGCGCCGGCGTGAACATCCCGGCGCTGGTGTACGCTGACCTTGCCGGGCTGCCCCGCGCCCGCGTCCAGAAGGCGCGGGCGGGCGTGCGTTGGTGCAAGCCGTGGGGGGACATGGCGGCCGCTAACGCCGCCGGCGTCCCGTTCCTGACATGGCTCCCCTGGGCGCTCCGCTGCGAGGCGAAGCGGGTCATGGCCTGGGACGACCCGATGCCATTCGTCCGAGGCGTGCTGTGGCGGGTCACGTCCCGCGTTTTTCGATCCCGGCCCGGTGCTCCACTGCCCAGACAAGAAATGAGGCCTGCATCATGACCATCACTCGCGTGACCATCGCCGCCCTCGTCGCGCTGCTGGCCGCCCCCCGTCCTGCGGCGGGACAAGAGGGGGACGGCTCGAACGCGTTGGGACTCGGCGCGACGCGTCAAGCACTCGAGGCGCGCGCTGCGCGCCTCGAGCAGGCCGCGCAGTCGGCCGACGCCGTCCGCGAGGCCGCCGCCATTCGGACGCGGCTCAGCCGCGGCGACTTCAGGGTCGGAGATCGCATCCTGCTGGCCGTGGAAGGCGAACCGACGTTGTCCGATACCTTCAGCGTCGGACTGGGCGGGCAGCTGACCCTGCCGCTGATCGGCAGCGTGCCGCTCGAGGGGGTGCTGCGGTCCGAGCTGCACGATTACCTCACACGCCGCCTCGCGCGCAGCGTGCGCGATCCCGAGGTGCGGACCCGGGCGTTCGTGCGCCTTTCGGTGCAAGGCGCCGTCACGCGGCCGGGCTACTACGGCGTCCCCGCCGACGCGGTGCTGTCGGACGTGCTCATGGCCGCCGGCGGTACGACGCAGGAAGCCAACATCGGCCGGCTGCGCATCGAGCGCGACGGCAAGCCGATCTGGGAGGGCAAGGCACTGCAGCAGGCGATCGCCGAGGGCCGCACGCTCGACGGTGCGGGCCTCGTCGCGGGCGACCAGGTCATCGTGCCGCGGCGCGGCGGGACATCCGCCGGCGACGTGCTGCGGTTCGTGGGGGTGCTGGTGACCATCCCGGTCACGATCTACACGCTGACCAGGATCCGTTGAGCCCTTCCGTCCTCTCCGTCGTGGGCGCGCGGCCGAACTTCATGAAGCTCGCGCCGGTCGCGCGGGCCCTCGCGGCGCGCGGCGCGCGCCACACCGTCGTGCACACCGGCCAGCACTACGACCCGGAAATGTCGGAGGCGTTCTTCCGGGACCTGCACCTGCCGCACGCGGATCACGCCCTCGAGGTGGGCTCCGGCTCGCACGCCCGGCAAACGGCGGCGATCATGGAGCGGTTCGAGCCCCTGTGCGAAACGCTCGCGCCCGATGTCGTCCTGGTGTACGGGGACGTCAACTCCACGGTGGCGGCGGCGCTCGTGGCAGCGAAACTGGGCATCACGGTGGGTCACGTGGAAGCGGGCCTGCGCAGCCGCGATCGCACGATGCCCGAGGAGTTGAACCGGCTCGTGACTGATCACCTGGCCGACCTCTTGTTCGCGCCGTCCCCGGACGCGGTGGAGAATCTGCGTGCCGAAGGCGTGTCGGGCCCACAGGTCCACTTCGTCGGCAACGTGATGATCGACTCCCTCGTGGTGGCGCTGCCGGCCGCACGCGCGCTGGAAGCGCCGCGCCGGCATGGCGTCGACAAAGGGCGGTACACCGTCGTCACGCTACACCGGCCGGCGAACGTCGACGATCCGGCGACACTGTGCGAGCTGCTCGGTGCGTTGGCGCACGTCGGGAAGGACAGCCCGATACTCTTTCCCGTGCATCCGCGCACGCGGGCCCGCATTCAGACCTTGGGCGCGAACGTGGCCGCGATGAACGGCGTCCGGATCCTCGAACCCCTCCCGTACTTGGAGATGCTGGGGCTCGTCAGCGATGCCGGGCTCGTGATCACCGACTCGGGCGGTCTCCAGGAAGAGACGTCCTGGCTCGGGGTTCCGTGCGTCACGGTGCGGCCCAACACCGAGCGGCCCATCACCTGTGTGGTGGGGACCAACCGGCTCGTAGCCCCGCGGCGAGACGCGATCCGGGATGCGGCGCGGGAAGCGGTCGCGCAGCGGCCCGCCACGCCACCGGTGATCGAACGCTGGGACGGGCACACCGGAGAGCGGATCGCGGCCGTGTTGTGCGACGGCGCGCGGTTCGACTGACGCTATGACCGGCGGCCTAGCGAGAGCCTGGGACCTCCTGCGACTGGTGTTCACCGGGCGCGGGCGCAGGATGTGGCGAGCCGTGACCTACCGGCTCTACTCCAATTCAGCGTCGGTCGGTCTGCGCCGCGACCTGCGGGCGCCGTGTTTGGCCCCCCCCCCCGCCGCGAAGCGGCCGTTCCAGGTGCGACCGCTCACATCTGACGACGAGCTCGCGTGGCTCGACGTGCGCGAGCTGGGCTTGTCGGACGACCAGGTGTACGCGCGGCTGGGCCAGGCGCGCCTGCTCCGGTCCGGCATCCAGACCTGTCACGTCGCCGTCGAGCCCGACGGTAAGGCGTGCTACATGCAATGGCTCATTCTCTCGCACCAGAACGATCGGGTGCGCGCGTTTTTCGGCGACCTCTACCCGCGCCTCGCCCCCGACGAGGCGCTGCTCGAGGGGGCGTACACGCCGGAGGCCTACCGGGGGCAAGGGATCATGGCCGCCGCGATGGCGCAGATCGCGGAGCGCGCCGACCAGTTCGGCGCACGCTGGGTGGTCACCTTCGTGGATGAGGGCAACGCGGCGTCGTTGAAGGGCTGCGCCCGCGCGGGCTTCGTGCCCTACCTGCGACGCGATGAGCGGTTCCGGCTGTTCCAGCGGCGCGTCTCGTTCACCCCGGTGTCGCCGGCGGCCTCCCCCGAATAACCGCTGGTCGCTAGCTTCCCCTGCTCGCGGATGACCGACCCTACGTTGTTTCAGCGCTCCGCTGAGCCCCCCCCCCTGGCCGCGCGGATGCGGCCGCGCACCCTCGACGACTTGCTCGGCCAAGAGCACATCCTCGGGCCCGGCAAGGCGCTCGGCGAGCTGATTCGCTGTGGCGATGTGGGGTCGTGTCTCTTTTGGGGGCCGCCGGGCTCGGGGAAAACGACCCTCGCGCTGCTGATCGCTAACTACACCAAGCGCCATTTCGAGCCCTTCTCGGCGGCGACCGAGGGCGTGGGGCGGGTGCGGGCAATCATCGCGCAGGCCGAGGAGCGGCTCCAATACGAGGGCCGCGGCACGATCCTGTTTTGCGACGAGATCCACCGATTCAACCGGGCGCAGCAGGACGCGTTTCTCCCCTGGGTCGAGAACGGGGTCGTCACGCTGATCGGCGCCACGACGGAGAACCCCAGCTTCGAGCTGACCGGGGCACTGCTGTCGCGCTGCCGCGTCTTCGTGCTCGAGCCGCTCCAACCCGAGCACATCATGACGCTCGTGCGCCGCGCCCTCGAGAACCGGGAGCACGGCCTGGGGAGCCTGGGACTCCACATCGACGAGGACGCTCTCGCCATGCTCGCGCGCGCATCGGACGGCGACGCCAGACGCTCGCTGCAAGCGGTCGAGGCCGCCGCCGAGTACCTGGTCGGGACGGGTGGACCGCCCGCGCTGACCGTCGCGCTGATTGCCGACGCCTTGCAGAAACGCTTCGCCAAGTACGACAAGTCCGGCGACCAGCACTACGACCTGATCTCCGCCCTGCACAAGGCGGTGCGTGGCAGCGACGTCGAGGGCTCGCTGTACTGGCTCGCCCGCATGCTCGCGGGGGGAGAAGATCCGCTGTACCTCGCGCGGCGGATCGTACGGATCGCGGCCGAAGACATCGGCCTCGCCGACCCGCGCGCGCTCTCCGTGGCGTTGGCTGCCAAGGACGCGTATCACTTTCTCGGCACGCCGGAAGGCGAGCTGGCCCTCGCCGAAGCGGTCGTGTATCTCGCGACGGCGCCCAAGTCGAACCGCGTCTACGCGGCGTTCGCCCAGGCGGCCGAAGCGGCTAAGGCATACCCAGCCGAGCCTGTGCCCCTGCACATCCGCAACGCTCCCACGAAACTGATGGAGGAGTTGGGCTACGGGGCTGGCTACAAGTACGGCCACGAGTACGAGGATGGGTACGCGCCGCAGGAATACCTGCCCAAGGCGTTGCAGGGCGCCCGGTGGTACGAGCCAACGGAGTTCGGCTTCGAGAAGGATGTCAAGCGCCGCATCGAGTGGTGGGAGTCGCTCAAGAAGAAGGCTAAGCCGTGAGGTTCCTGACGCGGTATTGGCCCCTGCGCACCTGGTGGGTCTATTGGCTCGGCCTGGCCAACGAGTCGCCGCTCCGGCAACCGACCGAGGTGGAAAAGGGGCTGTGGGTGGGTGGCGTCCCGCTTCCTCGCCGCTGGCGCGAGCTGCAGGTGGCCGGAGTCGGCCGCGTCGTCACGTTGCTCGGTGAAGCGGCGCCGGCGCCCTGGCTCGCTTCGGCGGAATCCCTCCTGTGGCTGCCGGTGCGCGACAACCACCCTCCGACCATGGACCAGCTGCGCGTCGGGTGCGCCTTCCTCGACGCCGGCCGGAACGGCGGCCCCGCCACGCTCATCTCGTGTGGCGCGGGGATCGGCCGGGCGACCACGCTGTACCTGGCGTGGCGGATCGCGACGACCGGCGAACCGCTCCAGGGGGCGCTGGCCGCGCTGCGACGCCAGCGGCCGATCGCCGATCCCACGCGACGCCAGATGGAGAGCCTGCGCCAGTGGGAAGACGAGCGTCAGGGCTAGGGCGACTCTCCGAGCAGGGACGGCCGCGCCCGCAGCGACCCGCGGCGCGCCGGTACCGGGACAGGGGCGTGGGGTTTGGGAGGATGGACCAGCGTCGGCTGCCGCACGTCTGCGGCCGACGATCGGCGCGGGGGACGCGCTGGTGACGCCACGTATTCGGGCGCCAGCGCTGCTACAGCGCGCATCAGATCCGCCGTGCGTCCGGCCGTCAACGATTCGATCAGGTGCTGGAGGGCGACGGCCACATTGGCCGCGCTGCCCCCGTTTCGTTCGACGAGACGAATCTTCTCGGCGCTCGTCGGGATAGTCTCTTCTCCGGCGCTGACGAGCTCCTCGTTCAGCTTTTCGCCCGGCCGGAGGCCAGTGAACACGATCTGCACGTCCTTGTACGGCTCGAAGCCCGAGAGTCGAATGAGCTGTTCCGCGAGATCGACGATCCGGACCGGGCTCCCCATCTCGAGAATCGAAATGCGGCCTGCCGCCGCCGGCAGCGCGGCGGCCGTGAGCACGAGCTCCACCGCCTCGGGAATGGTCATGAAATAGCGCTGCACGTCGGGATGCGTCACGGTGATGGGTCCGCCCGCGGCCAGCTGGCGCTTGAACAGCGGGACGACGCTGCCGTCCGAGCCCAGGACGTTGCCGAATCGCACGACGCGGAAGTCGGTCCGGACGCGCAGCGACGGCAGCTCAAGCACGATCCGCTCGGCGATCCGCTTGGTGACCCCCATCATGCTCGTCGGGTTGACCGCTTTGTCCGTCGAGATCAACACGAACTTCTGGACCCGGTGCTGGACCGCGCGCTGCGCCACCCGCAGCGTGCCCACGACGTTGTTCCACACGGCCTCGGAGACGCTTTCTTCCATCAGCGGCACGTGCTTGTAGGCCGCGGCGTGGAACACGTACTCCGGCCGATAGGTGCCGAACACCTCATCGAGCCGCTCGGCATTCGTGATGTTCGCGATCACCGGCACGACCTCGACGTCGGGGGACGACTGCGACACCTCGAGGTGCACGAAATACAGGGGACTCTCGGCTCGCTCGAGCAGCACGAGGCGGGCGGGGCGGAATCGGGCGATCTGCCGGGCGAGCTCCGATCCAATCGAGCCGCCCGCCCCCGTGATGAGGACGGTCTTCCCCTCCAGGTCGCCGCGGACCTGTTCCAGGTCGAGGTGCACCGGCTCCCGCCCCAGGAGATCCTCGATCTCGACCTCCCGCAACTGACCGATCCCAGCGCGCCCGTCGAGCAGGTCCTGGAGCGACGGAATGATCCTGAACTCGGTGCCAGTCGCCGTGCAGCGCTGCACGATGCGGCGCATCTGGTCGGCCGTGGCCGAGCGGATCGCGATCACGAGGAGCTGGATGCGGTGCTCGTGGACCAGCCGTTCCAGGTCGGCGGTCCCGCCCAGGACCGGCACGCCGTGCAGCGACCGGCCGTGCGTCTCGGGGTTGTCGTCGATCAGGCCAACCACGCTGATCGCGAAGCGGCTGTCGTGCCGCGCCTGGCGCAGCAGCATCTCCGCCGCCTCGCCCGCGCCGATGAGGAAGGTGCGCCGGCCCCTCGACGACTGCATGGGCAGCTGGCCCTCGCGGAACGCCCGCGCCGCGAACCGCAGGCCGCCGGACAGGAACACGATGCCCAGCGAGTCGAGCAGGAAGACCGAGCGGGGGAGGGCGGGCGGCCAGCCGGTCGCGAACAGTGCCCCGGCGAACAGCGCGGTACTGAGGGTCGTCGCGACGCCCAGGTCCACGAGGTCCCGCAGCCCAACGTGGCGCCAGTAGCCCAGGAACAGGCCGTACCGCGCGAAGATGAGCAGGCGGATCACCAGCAAGTAGGGCAGCGTTCCGGCGAAGGTGCGCAGCTCGGCCGGCGGGATATGGAAGTCGAAGCGAGCGCCGAACGCGCCCAAGTACGCCAGGGGGATCAGGACGAGGTGCACGCCGACGATCAGCACTCGCCGATACGAGAGCAGGCGGGCGGGTACGGCCCAGGGGAGCGTCACGCCCAGCCTAGAAGCAGGACCCATGCTCTCGGCGCGGGACGCCCTACTGATTATCTGACAGCGAGTTACGAGACGCGCCGCCCGTCCCCGGACGGAGCGGCTGCCGCGGCTGACGTACAACTCCGCACGTCACGTGCGACAGCGGCAGTTGGGTTTGTGTTGCGGAACGAGCGGGGCGGATCTTCTAAGCTGGCCAGCAGCGCACGCGGACGTCCTTGGCACTCGGAGCGCCTTCGAGTACCGCGAGCGCGGCGCACCCCATCAGCTCGGCGGCGGCGGGGGCGTCGGACGCATCTTCGAACGCGACGAAGCCGACCCGCAACCACGAACAGGCCGCACCGAATGTCAACTCGATGCCGTTGAGCAGGCGCTCCCCGAGCCGGGCGCACCCCGTCCGGCCGGTCCTCGGTGCCACAACCCCGAAGCGTGCGGTGCCGATCCGCCCCACCGCATCCGAGAGACGGGCCCAGCGGCGCAACCCCTCGGCCACGCGATCACCGACAACCCAGTCGTTCCTCAGCCCATCGCCATCGATCTCCACGACCGCAACGCCGATCGCGGAGTGGTCGCGGATCGTCGCGGCCAGGAGCTCCTCGGCTCGACGGAGCAGGCCGCGGTCGTTCCACAACCGGCTGCGATCGTCCAACAGTCCCTCCTCGCGCGCCCGATCCGCGTCCGACTTCGCGCGGAGCTGGGCAGCGAGGCGGAGGCAAAACTCCTCCGGATCCATCGGCTGACCCCACAGCTCGTCGGCACCGGCGCGCAAGGCTTCGATGCGCTGGGGCCGCGTAGCTGCGCTTGGCTGTGTGAGGAAGATCGGCGCGCTGGGAGACAGGCCACGCTCCCGCCGCAGGGCCCGACACAGCGCCAGACCGCCACCCTCATCCGCCAGTTCCATGGCAATAATCGCGGCGTCGGGACGGGCCCGGCCCTGCTCGAGCGCACTGAGCGCCGTCGGCGCCCAGAGCACGGCGTATCCAGCCGACGACAGGATGGACTCTAGAGAGCGAGCAAAGATCTCATCAGAATTGGCGAGCAGGATGCGCGGTACGGCCGTACTGATGGGCATTTGCTTCGCCCTTGTGAGCGGGATTCGTGCGCGGCCGCTGCGAAAGGGTATTCCTTTGTGATACCGCATCTTACGCCGCCCGCGGTCACGCCGCGCGCCGTTTCCCCGTGGCAGTCGCTTACACACGTGTACCGAATCTGCGGCGCTTTCGACACGGTCACGACTCGTCGCGTTGGAGCCCGTGCCGGTCCATCAGTCGGTAAAACGTGGTGCGATCGATGCCCGCGCGCCGCGCGGCCTTCGACAGGTTGCCGCCGGCATGCGCGATAGCGCGCGTCAAGAACTGCCGATCGAACCTCTCTAGTAGCCGATCCCGGGCCTCGTAATAGCTGGCGTCCGCACCCGTGCCGGCCGTGTGCTCGAGGCCGAGACGCCGGTCGCGGGCCGGGGCCGGTATACTAAGGAAAGGGATGTCCGCGGCGCCGATCTCCGCCGCCGGCTCGAGCAGCACGACAGCGTGCTCGATGACGTTCTGTAGCTCACGTACGTTGCCGGGCCACGGATGGGTCCGCAGCGCCCCGAGCGCCTCTCTGCCCAGGCGCGGCACGGGAGCGTCCACGCCCCGGTACTTGCGCCAATAATGCGTCAGGAAGGAATTCGCGAGCAGCTCGATGTCCGCGACGCGGTCACGTAACGACGGCACGTGAATCGGGACCACGCTCAGGCGATAGTACAGGTCTTCGCGCAGGAGTCCCTCGGTAACGGCCAGGTCGGGTTCGCGGTTGGTCGCCGCGATGAAGCGCACGTCCACGACCGCATCCGCCGCTTCACTGCCGACGCGCCGTACGACCCCGTCTTGAATCGCCCGCAGCAGCTTCGCCTGAATCGTCTTCGGCATCTCGACCAACTCGTCGAGCATGAGCGTGCCGCCATCGGCGGCTTCGAGTAATCCGGGTTTGTCACGCACCGCGCCGGTGAACGCGCCACGGCGGTGCCCGAACATCTCAGACTCGAGCAGGGGCTCGGGAAGCGCCGCGCAGTTTACGGCGAGGAAGGGTCGGGAAGCCCGGCGGCTGTGATGATGAATGAACTGGGCGAACAGTTCCTTGCCGGAGCCGCTTTCGCCCGTCAACAGCACCGATGCGTCGGTCGGCGCGACCTTGCGCGCGCGGCTGATCGCGTCGCGGAACGCGGGGGCGAGCCCGAGGATCCGGATCTTATCGCTGTTCTCGCCGGCTTGTTCGAGCTGCTGCGAGCGCTGCAACGATTCCCGCGCCGTGAGCGTGGCGTGCGCCGCCTGCCCGACGAGGATACCGAGCTGCACGGCGGAGAAGGGCTTCGGCAGGTACGCCCACGCGCCGATGCGTAGCGCTTCGAGGCTCGACGCGAGCGTGGGTTTTCCGGTGACGGCGATCACACGCGTCGCCGGATTCGCGGCCAGGGCGAGGGGCAGCAGCTCGCAGCCGGGGATGCCGCTCAAGTACCAATCGAGCAGCAGCACATCGAACACGCGGTGGCGCAGGAGATTCTGCGCCTCACGTGCCTCGCCGATCGACGCGACATCGTAGCCGTCGTCCGAGAGCACGCTGGCGCAGCTTTCACGCAGCGTCTCCTCATCTTCGACGATCAGGATTCGGATGCCCGAGCCGTAGGAGTTCGCTGACGGCGGATACTCTGGGCGCAACGATGTCCGTTGCATGGGTGACGCAAGAGTGAGCTGTGCCATACCACCTGGGGCCAAGGGTCGCGACGTGGTATAACGCCGCTCAGTGTCGCAGAACGCCCTAGGAAATAGCTGTCTATGGACCAGGTGTCAAGCCACGGGCAGGTCCAGCGTAAAGAAGAAGCGCGTGCCCTTGCCCGGGGCGGTCTCGTACTGGAGCTGGCCTCCGAGCGCCGCCACGAGCCGTTGCGTGATGGCGAGTCCGAGGCCGGTCGAGGAGAACGTGGCGCGGTGTGCCCCGGACGACCTGCGGAACGGTTGAAACAGCGTTTCCTGCGCCGCGGAGTGAATGCCGGGCCCAGTGTCCTGGACGGCGAATTCCACTTGACTCTCATCACGATCTGTGGCGATGACCGTGATCGTCCCCGCCCGGGTGAACTTGAGCGCGTTGGTCACGAGGTTCAGCAGGATGCGGTTCAACTCGATCGGATGTCCCAGCCGCCGATCGACGTTGGGCCGAATGAACGAGACCTCCAGGCCCTTCTGCGCCGCCAGCGCGCGCACGACATCCTGCACCTCCGACAGGAGCTTTGTGACCGAGAACGGCCGTGCCTCAGGCTCCTCGAACTGATCCCACTCCCGCGTCATCTGCAGCGCGTTGCTCGTCACGGTGTTGAGCGCGTGCGCCGCGGCGTAAATCAGCCGCAGCTGACGCAGCTGCAGCGGGGTGAGCGGGCCGCTCCACCCTTGCTGCAACCTGTCCGCCAACAGCAGCAGGGAGTTCAGCGGCGAGCGCATGTCGTGCACGAACTCGATGAGAAACTCGAGGCCGTCGATCCCGACGAGCGGCGCTCCCGGGAGCTGCTGAAAGCGGCGCTCGATTGCCGCTCGGACCACCCGCAACCGCCCGACTGTTTCCAGCACCTGAGACGCCGGGGTCTCGCCGGTGCGGCCGAGCGCCAGAAGCTCATCCTCCAGCAGATCCACGAGATGCAGGCTCAGCCGCAGCGAGGGCCGCGGCGTGAGAGCTTCTATGAAGGAAGCGTCGCCCCGATCGGCGGCCAGTGCCGAGGCGGCAAGAATGCGGGGAATATCGGCGACGTCGGTGGAGGGTCCGTATAAGTCACGCCAGCGCGCTTCGACGCGGCGAATCGCGCGGGTCAGTAAGCGATTGTTGACACCGGTGACGGGGCGGACTCCCACGGATGGATCGGAAATGCGTTGCCGAACCGTGCCGGCCGCTAGCGAGGGACGCCTCAAGAATTGGCACTCCGATTTCGAGACACGGCCTGGCCCGTGAGGAAACCGGATTAAGATCCCGTGAAACGGGCCGCCGCGCAATAGGGCGAGGGTGCTACACCCCCTGATTGTATTGCTTCGTGAACACGGTGCTGAGCTGGCCGCGCCAGGCCTTGGTGGCCAGCCGATAGCCCACCCGAGCCACCGCCAACAGCCCCGGCAGAATGTCGTCCGGGGCGAAATAGGCGCCAACCGGGGGGGGCCACGCCACGAGCGCCGTCAGGAGGCCGCGCGCCACCGCCAGAAAAGAGTCACGGCTCTGTAATCGTGCGCCGATCTCCTCGAGCATCGCCAGGAAAGTCCGCCCGTCGACCTGTGCAGCCTCCCCCGAGAGCGTCTCGCCGCAGGCCATGCGATAGGCATCGAGCGTCAGGTTTATGCCGCACCGCGTCCCGAAGTAGTGGCACAGCCCAAGCCTCGGGTTCAGCTCCAGATATTTGTATTGCCCATCCCGCGCGTCGTACTTCACGTCGATGTCGCCGATGCCGGCGTATCCGAGGCGCTTGCCGACCGTCGCGGCCAGGTCCACGAGCGCCTCGTTGCGTTCGCTTATGCCACGGGCCGTGGCGCCGTAATGGGCGGGCATCGTCGAGAGCTTGCGAAAGGTGAACGCGCGAGTGATCTCACTCGCGTCATTGTACAGGCAAATGCACTCCCACAGGGCGTCGTCAGGGCCGGGGATCAACTCCTGCGCGATGGCGCTGCTGAACCTGGCCCGGTTTTCGCGATAGAAGGCGTCGGCGTCCGCGAGGCTGCGGATGATGACGTTCCTCCACCCCAGATTCTCCTTGTCGACGAGAGTGCGCGGCTTGACGATCAGCGGCAGGCCCAGCTCGCGTATCAGCTCTGCGGGAGAGCTTGGCAACGTTTGGACAGTCCGGGGCAACGGAATCCCCGTCCCCTGAAACAGCTGAGTGTCCTTGGCCTTGTCGAGCACGATGTGGATCGCGCTGTTCGGGGGAATGCAGCACCGGAAGCGCGTCTCGAGCTGGGCCCGGTGTTTCGACACGAAATAGGTGAGATGGTCCGACGTCGGAATCAGGACAGGTCGCGTCTCCCCGTCGATTCCCGACAGGACGTTCAGGATTGCGGCGTCTGGGTCGCTCGACTTGGGGACGAGAATCTTGTCACCGTATCGGGACGCTCGCACGGATTCCCACGGGTCCATCATGACTACGACTGTCGGCACTGCTGCCAGGTGCAGGCTGCGCACCGCTCCCAGACCGACGGCATCCGAGCTGAGAACGACCGCCAACGGGCTATTCAGGACCCTGCTCCGTTCCGACTGATGACGTGACGAGTCAATTCGCGAGCCATGTACTTCGTTCCGGCGACGAAGCGACAGAGCGGGCCAAAGCTACCGGCGGCCGGCGTCCCCAGAAAGTGGAGGCCTCGGACGGATGATTCGAATCCGACACCGAGCTCCGGAAAGCCCTCGCGTGTGCTCAGCGCGTCGCGCAGAGCCGGTGCGAGAAAGGCGTACCGTGCGACGTCCACGCGATAACCCGTGGCGAGGAGCAGGTGATCCACCAACCGTTCGGTGCCGTCGCTGAGCCGGAGGCGGAGCC
>DASQAH010000138.1:0-7361 GCA_035635835.1 Gemmatimonadales bacterium | reverse complement strand
CGCGAGGTTCATCTTGCCCTCGGCGTCTCCGAAGAGCCGCAGCCCGAGGACCTTCTCGGCCATCCAGTCGAGCGTCTCCTCGGTATCGCCCGTCGCGAAGCCGGCGAGGACGACGAACCCGACCCCGATAGACCCGACGGTACGTCCATCCACACGGACCGCGGCGCGAGAGACGCGCTGGAGGACGACCCGCACGTCCTACTCCACAGTCACCGACTTGGCGAGGTTCCTCGGCTGATCCACGTTGCACCCCCGACGCACGGCGATGTAGTAGGCGAGCAGCTGCAGCGGCAGGACGCTGAGCACAGGGGTGAGTAGGTCGAGCGTCTCGGGAATCTCGATCTGGTGATCGGCGAGCTTCGCGAGGCCGGTGTCGCCCTCGGTGACGATGGCGATGACCTTGCCGCCCCGCGCCTTCACTTCTTCGACGTTACTCACCACCTTCTGGTAGACCGTGTCCCGTGGCGCCACGAACACGACCGGCATCAGGTCGTCGATCAGGGCGATTGGGCCGTGCTTCATTTCGGCCGCGGGGTAGCCTTCGGCGTGGATGTAGGAGATCTCTTTGAGCTTCAGCGCGCCCTCCAGCGCCACGGGGAAGTTGTAGCCGCGGCCGAGGTAGAGAACGTTGGTCGCGCGGATCAGCCGCTCCGCGATGTGCTCGACCTCCGGCGCCCGCTCGAGCACCCGCTGCACCAGCGCGGGTAGCCGTCCCAGCGCCCGCACCACCTCCCGCCCCTGCAGGATCGAGAGCGCCCGCAGGCGACCCATCTTGAGTGTGAGTAGGGCGAGCGCCGCGATCTGGCTGGTGAACGCTTTCGTGCTCGCCACGCCGATCTCGGGTCCCGCGTGCAGGTAGATGCCGCCATCAACTTCGCGCGCGATGGTGCTCCCCACCACGTTCACAAGCCCCAGGGTGCGCGCCCCCCGACGCTTGGCCTCGCGCAGCGCCGAGAGGGTGTCGGCGGTTTCGCCCGACTGGGAGATCCCGATCACCAGCGTTCGCTCGTCGACGATCGGATTGCGATAACGGAACTCGGAGGCGTACTCCACCTCCGTCGGGATGCGCGCCAGCTCCTCCATCATGTACTCGCCGATCAGGGACGAATGCCATGAGGTGCCGCAGGCGGTGATCACGATGCGTTGGATCCGGAGGAGTTCCTCGTCAGTGATGTTGAGGCCGCCCAAGCGGACCGTGCCTTCCTCCTCGAGCAGCCGGCCGCGCAACGTATTCTGCACGCTTTCGGGCTGCTCCATGATCTCTTTCAGCATGAAGTGCGCGAAGCCGCCGCGCTCGATCGTGCCGAGATCCCAGTCCACCTGCGTCACCGTCTTCGCCTTCTCCGCGGTCTGCAGGTCGAGGATGCGATAGTCGCCGGGGCGGATCACGGCGATCTCGCCGTCGTCGAGGTAGACCACGGAGCGCGTGTGCGCCAGCACGGCCGAGGCGTCCGAGGCGACGAAGTTCTCGCCCGACCCGATCGCGACGAGCAGCGGCGAGCCGTGTCGCGCCGCGACGATAGTGTCGGGCTCGCGACTCGAGACCACCGCGATCCCGTACGTGCCCTCCACCTGCCGCAGCGCACCCGCAACCGCGTCTACCAACGGCGTGCCTTTGACGTGGAGGTCTTCGATCAAGTGCGCCAGCACTTCGGTATCGGTCTCGGATCGGAACACGTGCCCGCGCTGGCTCAGCGCGGTCCGTAACACCTGGGCGTTCTCGATAATGCCGTTGTGCACCAGCGCGATGGTGCCGCCGCAATCAGTGTGCGGGTGCGCGTTCACCGTGTTGGGGGCGCCGTGCGTCGCCCACCGCGTGTGAGCCAGCGCGGTGTGTCCCGCCGGCATCCGGCTGCCCAGCTCCTTCTCCAGCACCGAGATCTTTCCCGCCGCCTTGAACACCTCGACGCGACCGCCGTTGACGACGGCGATCCCCGCCGAGTCGTAGCCCCGATACTCGAGCCGCTTCAGACCCTCCAGCACCAACGGCACGCCCTGCCGGGGCCCCGTGTACCCTACGATGCCGCACATAACTTGCGCCCTTCCTCAACGAGCTGCTCGGCCGCCGCGCCGGTCGGCGCCTCGGCGATCAGTCGGATGATCGGTTCCGTGTTCGACGGTCGGACATGCAGCCAGCGGTCCGGCCAGGTGAGTCGCAGGCCGTCCTGCCGGTCCACCGTCGCATCGTTATACCGACGGCGGAGCGCAGTGTATACCTCTTCCATAATAAGTTCCGCGTGCCGCGTGCCGCGTGCCACCTTAGCCTTCACGATCACGTACCGGGGCGAGGCCTCTACCAGTGCGCTCACCGGCCGGCCGTCGCGTGCGAGTAGCGTGAGCACCAGCGCTGCGGCCACGGGAGCGTCCCGGCCCGCGTGCAGCACCGGATACATCACGCCGCCGTTGCCTTCCCCGCCGATCGGCGAGCGATGCGCCAGCATCGCCCGTGCCACGTGCGCCTCCCCTACCGGCACGCGGACCACTGCGGCGCCACAGTCTCGCGCGGCGTCGTCCACGACGAGACTCGTCGACAGGTTACACACGACAGGACCAGGCGGCTTTCTGCGTCTCACCCTCCGACTGGCCGACCGTCCGACCCCGAGCACAGCTCTGACCGCGAACGCCAGCGTGTAGTCCTCCCCAATCGGTCGTCCCCACTCGTCCACTAGCGCCAGCCGGTCTACGTCAGGGTCCACCGCGATGCCGACATCGGCCTTTACTCGGCGCACCAGGGCGCCCAGCGCCGCGAGGTGTTCGGGCACCGGCTCAGGGGGCCGGGGGAACCGCCCATCGGCCTCCAGGTTGATACCCGTGACGCGGCACCCCAGTCGGGTGAGCAGCTCGGGCATCACCACTCCTCCCGAGCCGCGCACCGTGTCCAGCGCCACGCGGAACCGCCGGCGCCGCACGCGGGCGAGCGCTACGGCTGGGAGCCGCAGCACCAGCGCGATGTGCCGCTGCAGCGACGCGCCGTCGGCCGAGAGCTGCCCCAGCCCCCCCCCCCCCCCCTCCCCCCCCCCCGCATACCCGGCGCGGGGCAGCTCGCCTGCCGCGAGGTCCTGCACCCGGGCCGTGCCGTCGCCATCGAGAAAGATGCCGTCGGGACCGATGAGCTTGAGCGCATTCCACTCGATCGGGTTGTGGCTCGCGGTGAGCATGATGCCCCCGGCGGCACGGTTGTCCAGAGCGGCGAGTTGTGCCGTGGGGGTGGTGGTGAGCCCGAGGTCGATCACATCGCAGCCGACGGACACGAGCCCTGCGATCGCGGCGTGCGCGAACATCGGGCCGGAAATACGGGAGTCACGTCCCAGCACGACGGCCGCGTGTTTCCCTTTCCCTTTTCCCTTGCCCCCGTTCCCCGTCATCGCCCACACCCCGAACGCCGCCGCATAGCGCGCGACGGTTTCCGGAGTGAGGTCCTTGCCGACGATGCCGCGAATGCCGGATACGCCGACCATGAGCGTGTCGGTCATGGCGGCAACGTAGAGACCGTGGGGGGACGCGTCAATCCGACGCGGTCAGGCGCGTCGCACTCTGCGGGCACCCGAGGGCCGAAGCACCTGCCGCTCGGGGGTGGCGATCGGCAGGCGGCGGATTTCCGGGAACGCGTGCTGGAACGCCTCCACAGCGCCGGGATCGAACTGCCGCCCCTTGCCCACGTGCAGCTCTTCCAGCGCTCGCTCGACTGAGAGCGACGGGCGATAGGGTCGCACGCTGGTCATCGCGTCGAACGCATCGGCCACGCTCACAACGCGCACCTCCGTGGGAATCGCCTCCCCCGCGAGGCCATCGGGCAACCCCTTGCCGTCGGGACGCTCGTGGTGCGAGCGGACAATGGCGATGACGGTGGGTGCGTCGTCCAGCAGGGGGCCGAGGATCCGGGCCCCGATGACGGGATGCTCCATGACGTGGCTGTACTCGAGCTCGCTGAGCCGGCTCGACTTGTGCAGCACCTCTTCGCTCACTCCGATCTTGCCGATGTCGTGTAGGTGGCCGCCGAGGGCGATGGTCCGGTTCGCTTCCTCAGGCAGGCCGAGTTGCGTGGCGATGGCCACGGCGTATTCGGCGACGCGCAGGGAGTGGCCTTTCAGGTAGGGGTCTTTGGCCTCGAGCGCCTGGGCCAGGGCCTGCACGCCGCCCAAGAACAGCTCCTCGATGCGGCCCGCCTGCTGCTGCACGCGCTCCTCGAGGTTCGCCTGGTAGTCGCGGTTCTCCATCAGGAGGCGGCGCTTGTCGAGCGCCTGCATGACGCGGGCCCGGACCTCGTCGAGGTGGAACGGCTTGGGCACGTAGTCCATGGCGCCGAGCTGGAGGCAGGCCACTGCGCTCTCGACCTCCGCGACCGCCGTGACCATGACCACCGCCGTGTCAGGCCAGCGGCTCACAATCTCCCGCAGCAGCGTCACGCCGTCCATCTGCGGCATCCGCATGTCAGAGATGACGAGGGGGATGCGCTCGTGCTCGAGCACCGCGAGCGCTTCGACGCCGGAGCCAGCTTCGCGACAGGTGAACCCGTCTCCCTCGAGGAGACGCACAAGGACGCGCCGCAGCCGCGGCTCGTCGTCCACCACGAGACACTGCATCGCGTTGGGTTGCGGCATCACCGCTAACGTACAGGTCGCTTGCTCGATGCGGAAGCCGCCCTTACGTTCCGGCCATGTCCAAGGTGCTCGTAGAGGACTTGGCCCGACGCCTGGCCACGCAGGCAGTGCACGCCGGCCAGGTGCCGGACCCGTTGGCCGGGGCGGTCATGACGCCGATCTACCAGACGTCCACCTACATCCAGGACGGCCTGGGGCGGAACAAGGGGTACGAATACGCCCGCACGCGCAATCCGACCCGCGAGACGCTGGAACGCAACGTGGCAACGTTGGAGGGCGGACGGCACGGCTTCGCGTTCAGCTCCGGCCTCGCCGCCGTGGACGCGACGCTCAAACTGCTCTCGGCGGGCGACCACGTGGTGTGCGGCGAGAACGTCTACGGCGGCACGCACCGCCAGATGACCCACATCTGGGCGCGGTTGGGGCTCACGTTCACGTTCGTCGATGCCGCAGAGACCGAGCGGATCGCGGCGGCGGTCACGCCGCGCACCAAGATGATCTTCGCCGAGACCCCGACCAACCCGATGATGCGCCTGTGCGACTTGCAGGCGACCGGGGAAATCGCGCGGCGGGCCGGCGCCCTGTTCGTCGTCGACAACACCTTCGCCACACCCTGTTTCCAGCGGCCGTTGGAGTACGGGGCCGACATCGTGCTCCACTCCACCACCAAGTACTTGAACGGCCACAGCGACATGGTGGGCGGGCTGCTGGTACTGACCCGCGACGACCTGGCCGAACGGATCGCGTTCATTCAGAACGGCTCGGGCGCGGTGCCCGGGCCGTTCGACTGTTGGCTCGCGCTGCGCGGCACGAAGACGCTGGCGCTGCGGATGCGCCAGCACGACGCCAACGGCCGCCGCATCGCCGAGTGGCTCACCACCCATCCCAGAGTCGCACAGGTGTATTATCCGGGACTGCCGTCGCATGCCCAGCACGAGCTGGCCTGCCGCCAGATGAAAGGGTTCGGCGGCATGATCAGCCTCGAACTCGGCAGTGTGGACCGGGCCAGGCGCGTCGTGGAGCGGACGAAGATCTTCGTCCTCGCCGAGTCTCTGGGCGGCGTGGAGAGCCTCATCGGCCATCCCGCGTCGATGACGCACGCCAGCGTGCCGCCGGAGATGCGTCGGGCGATGGGACTCACCGACAGCCTCGTGCGGCTCTCAGTCGGCATCGAGGATGTCGACGATCTGATCGCCGATCTCGACCAGGCACTGGCTGGTTAGCCCCGATCGGAAACACGCGCCTGAGGGCAGCGTAGGGAAGCAGGACTTCTCGAGGAGACGCTCATGACCGACGCCACCAGCGGCCTGCCCGCCGCACGGCCCCGCAAGATCCTCACGCAGATCGCCCCGGTCAGCTGGGAGCACCCCGCCGACCGCGCCGCGCTGCAAACTCTCCGCTCCGTCCCAGGCTTCGACCAAGTCGTCAAGAAGATCGTCGGCTTTTTCGGCGAGCGCGGCATCCGCTTGCTGTTCCAAGCGAACGCGGTCCGCGTCGGGCCGACCCAGTTTCCGCGCATGAACGCGCTGTATGCCGACGTGCTCACGTCGCTGGACTGGGCGACGCGGCCCGACCTGTTCGTATCGCAGACGCCCTTCGTCAACGCCGGCGCTTACGGGATGGACCGCCCGTTCATCGTGATCAATTCGGGGGCGCTCAAGCTGCTCGACGACGACGAGATGCGCACGCTGCTCGGCCACGAGCTGGGGCACGTAATGAGCGGTCATGCGCTTTATCACACCATCCTCGTCCTGATCGTCTTCGTGGGCATGAACTTCCTTCCCTTCCTGACCGGGATCGTGCTCGCCCCCGTCGAGCTGGCGCTGCTCGAGTGGTATCGCAAGAGCGAGTTATCGTCCGATCGCGCAGGATTGCTCGCCTCGCAAGACCCCACCGCTTCGATGCGGATGTTCCTCAAGATGGCCGGCGGCGGCGACGCCGCTCAAATGGACCTGAACGCCTTTCTCGTGCAGGCCAAGGACTACGAAGAGTCCGGAGGAGCGCTCGACCGTGTGTTCAAGATCCTGAACACCCTTCCCCAATCGCACCCGTTCAACACCCTGCGCGCGGCCGAGCTGCAGCGCTGGATCGAGGGGGGGACCTACGAGCGTATCGTGGGCGGCGAATACACGCGCCGCGGTCCCGAGGCCGAGCAGCGGCCCGTCGACAAGGACCTCGACGAGGCCCGCGAGCACTACATGAAGGAAGCCAAGGCCGTCGTGGACGACGTGGTCGACAGCGCTAAGCGGGCAGCCCAGGCATTCTCGGACGCATTCAAGAAGAAGTGAAGGTCCTGGTCGTCGGCGGGGGCGGTCGCGAGCACGCGCTGTGTTGGGCGCTGAAGCGCGACCTCCCCCACGCGACCCTGTTCGTCGCACCGGGCAATCCCGGCACCGCTCAGCTCGGGACCAACTTACCGATCCCGGCAACCGCCGTCGCCGACCTCGTCGCGGCCGCGCGTCGGCACACCATCGATCTCACCGTCATCGGTCCAGAAGCCCCCCTTGCCGCCGGCCTCGCGGACGCACTCCGTGCCGCCGGAGGCGCGGTGTTCGGGCCGGGCGCGGCCGCCGCGCGCCTCGAGTCTTCCAAGGCGTTTGCCAAGGAAGTGATGGCCAGCTCGGGCGTACCGACAGCGGCGAGCCGCAGCTTCACCGAGTTGGGCGCCGCGCTCGCGTACATCCGCGCGCACACCGAGCCACTCGTGGTCAAAGCGTCCGGCCTCGCGGCCGGGAAGGGCGCCGTGGTGTGTGACACGCG
>DASQAH010000137.1:0-8148 GCA_035635835.1 Gemmatimonadales bacterium | reverse complement strand
CCCCCATTAGTTACGAACCGCGCAGCCGCGGCCGGACATACGTACACGTCTCCGAGCAAGGAGCCGTCGGCCTGTGGGAGTGTGAAAGCAATCACGTCCGTGAGCTGGCGCCGGCCGAAGGTGCGGGCGTTCAAGCGGCGCATCGCCCCCGCATCGAGCAAGGTCAGCTCGATGCGCGCTCGGGGTGCCCCTTCCCAGACCAGCACCCGCCGCGCCGCGTGAGCGAGCAGCCGCTCAGGCGCTGGAGCTCGACTCGGTCGGCTGCCAGGCCTTCGAGATGCCGCCACTGGACTCCGGGTAATCGATGCGGTTGTGGTACATCCCGGTGAGGACGCGAATGAACTCGGCCTTCACCTGGTCTAACTGTTGCAGCGTCATCGGGGCCTCGTCGAGCTGACCCGCCGCGAGTTTGCCCTTGACGATTTGCTCGATCGCGCCCTCGATCTTCTCGCCTGTAAGGTCGTCGATGACTCGCAACGCGGCTTCCACCGAGTCGGCCACCATGGTGATGGCCGTCTCCACCGAGCGCGGCCGCGGTCCGGGGTAGCGGAAGTCCTCCCGCTTCAGCGCCCCCCCCCCGCTTCCCTGCTTCTTGGCGCGGTCGAAGAAGTACGTGATCTCCGTCGTCCCATGGTGCTCGGGGATGAAGGCGGTCACGACAACGGGAAGTTTGGCTTCAGCGGCGAGCTCGAGGCCGTACGTGACGTGTCGGCGGATGATCTCGGCCGACTGCGCGGGGGGGATACGGTCGTGCGGGTTAGCGCCGCGCGCCTGATTCTCCACGAAATAGCTCGGGTTGCCGAGTTTGCCGATGTCATGATAGTAGCACCCGACGCGGCCCAGCAGCCCATTGGCCCCGATCCGGTTGCACGCCGCCTCCACGAGGTTGGCCATCGCGATGCTGTGCGCGTAGGTACCGGGCGCCTCGAGCGAGAGCCGCCGCAGCAGCGGGCGGCTCGGGTCGGAGAGCTCGAGCAGCGTGAGATCCGTGGTGATGCGCGTGAACGATTCGGCGAGCGGCAGCAGCAAGATCGCGAGCGAGGCCGAGACGAGCCCATTGGCCATACCGAACGCGGCCGTCCACCCCACATCGGCGACGCGCCACCCGCCGGCGAGGCCGAGCGCGACCGCCCCGGCGAGGTACCCGGCGCAGGTGATGAGTACGGCCGTATAGAGGTTGCTGCGCCTGCGCAGCGTCTTGACCGAGAGCGCCGCGGTGACTCCACCAGTGAGGCTCAAAAACAGCGCCGGCGTGTCGTGAAACACGGGCTGAGTGCCGATCACGGCGGACACGATCATCGCGCCGATCATGGAGACGCGACCGTTGAACAGGACCGTCAGCATCATCGCCAGGAACGGGAGCGGGATGAGCTCGGGGTGAGTGATCGCCCGGGTGCTAGCCACCGCCGCCGCGCCGAGCAGGGTCGCGGCGAACAACAGCCCGACGAGCGCCACCTGCCGCTGGTCGCTGTAGGTCTCCCGGCGGTAGAACAGCATCAGGACCCAAAAGACGGCCAGAATCAGGGCGTCGCGGAGGATTGGCCCGAGCACGCCGCCGATCGAGGCGCTGGTCGCGGCGCCGCGGCGCGCCAACTCGTTCCGCAGCGCCACCAGCTTCTCGAAGGCGGGGCCCGAGACGATCTCCCGGGCCGCCACGATCCGCTCCCCCTGGCGCACGACGTACTTGCTCGGCTCGACACTGCCGATCAGCTCGGTGCGACGCCGCGCCGTCTCCGCCTCGTTGCGCGTCAGCGTCGGCCGGAAGAAGCGCCGCACCAGCTTCAAGTACACGACGTCCCCCACGCTCGAGCCCGGGTCCGGGTGGAGCGCCCGCGAGCGTACCAGGTACAGGTTGTAGGTGAGCACCTGCTCGCGCGCGATCGGCACTTCCACGGTGCCGCGGCGCACGATGAGCTGCGTGGCCGCCTCACCCTGCAAGGCGCCCTGGGCTGTGACCCCTTGGGCCAGCGTCTGCTCGAACAGGTCGTCCAGCGCGCGCTCCAATGCCCGGCGCTTACCCCGCTTGCCAAGGTAGCCGGCCTCGGCGGCGGTGATGGTCACCCCGTTCGCGCGCGCGGAACGCACGAGCCCCGGCGTGCCACCCGGCGCGGTGCCCAGGGCATCGAAGAACGCGTGCATCGCACTCGTAGCGCTGTCGTAGGCGCGCTGCTGCAGCTGATAGATCGGCTTTGCGGAGCTGGCCAGCTCCTCCGCCTCGCTGCGAATCTCTTCGTCCGTCTTGTTGACGACGAAGTCGAACGGCGCGACCACGTCCCGGTCAGCCAGGACGCCGATCTTGAGGAGGGGCGCGAGGTCGGTAGCACTCGAGGGGAAGGCGACGTAGGCCAGCACCGCCAGGCCCAGCACCCAGGCCCACCGGGTCCCGTGGTAGCGTAGCTGCGCCGCGGACGGTCGCCGCATGTCAGCCCTGCGCGTCCTCAGCGTAGGCGCGGATGATGTCCCGCACCAGCCGGTGCCGCACGACGTCGGTGTCCGTGAGGTAGCAGAACCCGATTCCCTCGATCCCCGGGAGGATCCGCTCGATCTGCAGCAACCCGGAATCCTCGCGGTTGGCCAGGTCGATTTGCGTCTTGTCCCCGGTGATGACAGCGCGCGAGTTCACGCCTAGGCGGGTGAGGAACATCTTCATCTGCATGCCCGTCGCGTTCTGCGCCTCGTCCAAGATGACGAAAGCGTCCGACAGCGTGCGGCCACGCATGTACGCCAGCGGCGCGATCTCGATCGTGCGGGTCTCAATCGCTTTCTGCACCCGGTCCCGCGGCATCATGTCCTCAAGCGCGTCATACAGTGGGCGCAGATAGGGGTCCACTTTCTCCTGCAGATCACCCGGCAGGAAGCCCAGGCTCTCCCCCGCTTCCACCGCCGGGCGGGCGAGCATGATGCGCCGGACGCGTTTGCGCGCCAGGGCGTCCACCGCCGCGGCCACCGCCAGATACGTCTTGCCAGTACCAGCCGGACCGATGCCGATCACAATGTCGTTCTGCACGATGGATTGCAGATACTCCCGCTGGCCGGCGGTCTTGGACTGGATGACGCGCCGCAGGCCGGGAAGGATGATCCTCAGCTCCGTTCCGGCGCCCGCCGCGGTCAGGGCCCCTGCCTGCTCCTCCACCACCAGCCGTTCGACATCGTGCACGTCGAGCTGCTCTCCCATCCGCGCCAGCTCTACCATCGCCTGCGCCACCGGGGTCGCCCGCTCCACCGCCGCCAGCGGCCCCTGGAGCGTCAGAGTGTCACCTCGCAGCGACACGCGCACCCCCAGTCGCCGCGTGAACTCGATCAGGTTGCCGTCGTTCACGCCCGCCAGGCACAGCGGGTCGACCCCCTCGACTGCCAGGCGATGGGCGATGTCGTCGCTCATGCCGTCACCCGAATGTGTAGCGCGGCCAGGTCTTCGGGGCGCGCCGGCGCCGGTGCGCCTTCGAACAGCGCGCGAGCGGCGGTGGTTTTGGGAAACGCGATCACATCGCGCAGCGAACCCGCCCCTGCCAGCAGCATCGCGACCCGGTCAAACCCCACCGCGAATCCGCCGTGCGGGGGCGCTCCGGCCGCCAAAGCCGACAACAGAAACCCGAACCGCGCCTCGATCTCCTGCGGCGACAGCCCGAGATGCCGGAACACGGTACGCTGAATCGCCGGGTCGGTGATCCGGATCGAGCCCGACCCCAGCTCGTGACCATTGTACACGGCGTCGTAGTGCAGCGCCCGGGTGGCGAGCGGCTCGCGCTCGAGCTTGGCGACGTCCTCGGGATGCGGCGCCGTGAAGGGGTGATGCGCGAACACGGGCCGGCCGGTCTCAGGATCGGGCTCGAAGAGCGGGAAATCGACCACCCAGCAGAACGCGTGGGCGCGCCCAGGCCGCGGCGCAAGGCGGCGGATGACCTCCTGGCGCACCTTGTCCATCACGGGTGACGTCACGCGGTCCGGACCGACCGTCATCAGCGCTGCATCCCCATCCAGCACACCGAGCGTCCCCAACGCGGCGACGGTGAAGTGCTTGGCCACGGACCCCGAGAGCTGATCGCCTTGCCGCTTCACCCAGGCGAGCCCGGCACCACCCAGCTGCTTGACCGTCTCCGCGAGCAGGTCCACGTCCTTGCGCGACAGTACACTCCCGCCCTTGACTGCGAGCCCCCGCACTCGCGTGCCGTCCTGGTGCGAGGCGAAAAACGGCACCCCCAGAGGCTCCACCTGCGCGGTCCAGTCGGCAATGGTAGGTGCTTCGTAACGCAAGTCCGGCTTGTCGGTACCGTAGCGCTCCATCGCCTCGCGCCAACTGATCCGTCGGAATGGCCGCTCGACGGCGTGTCCAGCCTCGTCCCACAGCGCCACGAGGACTTCCTCCACGAAGTTCTGGATGTCCTCGGCCGCCACGAATGAGGCCTCCAGGTCGATCTGCGTGAATTCGGGCTGGCGGTCGTAGCGCAGATCCTCGTCCCGGAAGCAGCGCGCCAGCTGGAAGTAGCGGTCGAACCCCGACACCATCAGCAGCTGCTTGTAGATCTGGGGCGATTGCGGAAGCGCGTAGCACTCGCCCGGGTGCACCCGCGACGGCACGAGGTAGTCTCGCGCGCCTTCCGGGGTCGGCTTGGTGAGGATCGGCGTCTCGATCTCGAGGAACTCCAGGGCGGACAGCACCGTGCGCGCCCGCTGGAGCAGCCGGTGGCGGAGTACCAGGTTCGCTTGCATCTCGGGACGACGTAGGTCGAGGTGGCGGTATTTGAGCCGCAGCTCCTCAGCCGGCAGCTCCTCCCCCTTGCCGCGAGCTACCGGGATCTCCGGGGTGAGCGCCGGGCCCACGCTCACCAGCTTGGTCGCGTGCACCTCGACATCCCCCGTCGCCAGGTCAGGGTTTTTCATGTCTGCGGGTCGAGCGACAACCGTGCCGAGCACCTCGACGACGGTTTCCCCGGTGAGCCCACTCGCCTTCTGACGGACATCCTCCGGCGCGTCGGGGCCGACGGCAACCTGGACAATCCCGGCTCGGTCTCGGAGGTCGATGAACACAATCCCGCCGAGGTCACGGCGCCGGTGCACCCAGCCCCCCAGCTTCACCTGTTGCCCCACGTGCTGCGCGCGCAGCTCGCCGCAGCGATGGGTGCGCCTGGACGTCCCAGTCACGGTGTCTATGCTCCCTCTGCCGCGCACAACGTCTGGTAGAACTCCTCCGCGCTTGTGGCTGCCAGCAGCCGCGCCCGCAGCGGCTGCTGGCGCACCAGGCGCGAGATCCGGCTCAGGGCCTTTACATGCGCCCCGGCCAACGCCTCGGGTCCTGCGAGCAGGAAAAACAGGCGCACCGGCTCACCATCGATCGTTTCGTAGGGTATCGGACGCTCCGTCGTGCCCGCCACCACCGCCAGCGAGCTCAAGCCGGGGGTCCGACCGTGCGGCACCGCCACCCCGTAGCCGATCCCCGTGGGGAACTGCCGCTCCCGCTCCAAGATGGCTCCCAAGACCTCCTGTGCGGCGACGCCATTCTCGGCTACGGCCATGTTCACGAGCTCGCGCAACACCCCCTCCTTATCGGACGCCTTAAGGGGGACGCGGATACGATTTGGTGTCAGCAGCTCGGACAGGCGCACGCTCGGCCTAAGTGGTGTAAGCGATTGAATCTAGTTAAGTTGAGCCAGCAATGCTACATCGCTACCTGAACCTCGCTGTGGTCGCCCTTTGGGGCCTCTGGCCTCCCAGCCTGCCCGCCCAGCAGTCGGCCGGAGCCGAGCTGTGGCGACTCGCCGCCGCCACGATCCCAGTGCCCGAGGCCCTGGCCGTCGGCGGGGCGGCCGTCTTCTGGAACCCCGCGCAGCGCGACGATGGCGCGCGAGCACTGCTCGGGATCGACGCGATTCAGACCCCCGAGGCCGTCGGTGCCTCGGGGTTCCTGGCCGCACTCCGGGTGCGGCTCGGCAAGTCGGGGGGGGGGAGCGGGCAAGTGGGGCTGGTGTACGGGCGGATGCAATTGGGCGGGCTCGTTCGCACCTCCCTCAGTCCCGAACCCGACCAGGGGACCATTCCCTTCTTCACCCACAGCATTGGCGCGGTGGGCGCCCTGGTGCGAGGGAGCACGACGCTCGGCGCGACGCTCGCCTACCATGAGACTCGCCTGGACCAGAGGGATGTGGCTCACTGGACGCTCGATGCCGGACTGGATCGGCGGATCAACGATGCGTTCCGGATCGCAGCCGCTACCCACTTTCTGTCGCGCACATCGTCCAGCGACGGCACGCAGGATATCTACGCAGGGCTCGAGTGCCGCGTCTTCCGCGGGGCGCTCTGGACCGGCGGCGCGATGGCGAACATCCGGGCCCGCTACGGTGTCGCGGTGGCACACGGGTTCGGTGCGGATCACCAATTCGGCGCCGGGATCGACTTCGGCGACCCGATCGCTTTCGACCTGCTTGTGGCGCGGGACGGGGGCTACGCCGGAGCGACGTGGCGGGCGGTCGCCGGCCTGCGGGTCTCGATCGGCCGCTATCAGGTGAGCTTTGCGCGCGACGGGGGGGCGAGCGACATCGGCTCCGCCTTCCGCGTCGGCTTGGAGACCCGGCTCCCGTGATCACTGATCTCCTGACCCTCACGCCCGAAGCGGCGCGGGCGGCGATCGCCGAGTGGTTGGCCACGCGGGGCGGAGGGGGGGTGGGGGGCGTGGGGGGGGCGGAGCCCAGCTACCGGCTGCGCCAAATCCTGCCGCGCTTGTGGGCGCGCCCCGTCGCCGCCTGGACCGACGCCACGGAGTTGCCCGCCGCACTCCGCGAGGCGTTGCAGGACGCGTTCCCGCTCACGCGGCTCGAGCTCGCGGCCCACCAGGTCTCCGAGGACGGTACGGAGAAGTTCCTGTGGAAGCTGGCGGACCAGGAAGCGATCGAGTCGGTGCTCATCCCCGAAGGCAAGCGCCGCACGTTGTGCATCTCCTCTCAAGTCGGATGCGCGCTCGGATGTGTGTTTTGCGCCACCGGCCGGATGGGGTGGCGGCGCAACCTCTCCCCCGCGGAAATCGCCGGCCAAGTGCGCGAGGTCGTATTGCGCGATGCCGCATTGAAGCCGACCAACGTCGTGTTCATGGGCATGGGAGAGCCGCTCCTCAACTGGGAGCATGTCGACGCCGCCCTCACCATCCTCAACCAGCGGGAGGGCCTGGGGATCGGCGCGCGGCACATCACAGTGTCCACGGTCGGCATCCTGCCGAATCTGGCCAAGTTCGCCCGGCGACCCGAGCAGTTCCGCCTGGCGGTGTCGTTGCACGCCCCGACGCCGGCGCAACGCTTGGCCCTGATGCCGATCGAGAAGAAGTACGCATTGACTGACGTGCTGGCGGCGTTGCGCCAGTTCCGGCGTCGCGTGACTCTGGAGTACGTCCTGATCGCCGGGCACAACGATTCCCTACAGACCGCGGACGCGCTGGCCTGTCTCGCCGGCCCACTCGGTGCGTTGGTCAATCTGCTGCCGCTGCACCCGGGCGGGAGCCCGGGGCTCGCGCCCAGCCCGCGCCCGCAAATGCTCGCGTTCGAGCGGCGGTTGCGGCGTCACGGCGTGGAAGCAGTGCTGCGCCGCAGCCGTGGGCTCGATATCAGCGCCGCGTGCGGCCAGCTACGGGTGGAGCTCGGGCCGCGGCCGGAAGTCGGAACCCAGGAGCACGCTCGCGTCGAGTAGTCGGGTGGTGTCCCGACGGACCAGTACAGTACCGACGCCCAGCGCTTTGCGGATGCGCTCGCCAACCGACGTCGGCCCCCGCCGGATGACGATGCGCGTGGAATCGAGCAGCGCCTCCGGCCCGGGTGCGTTGCCGAAGCTGACGACATCGATGCCCGCCCGCCGCAACACCCGCGTGCCCGCACGGGCGAGCCCGGGGCGGCCACTGGCATTCAGCACCTCGACGAGAATGCGCTCGCCCGCATCTCCCGGAATCGGAAACGCACGCGGCGCTCGATCACCATGACAGGCGGCGGCCGCGATAGCCAGGAACAACAGCAGTCCGACGGTTCGACGGTCCGACCAGCCGACGCTCATGCTACCAAGGCATTCCAGAAGGCCACCGTTTCGGGGGGGAGCGGCCACCCCGAGCGTACCACCCACATGATCCGTCGCCGCGCCACCTCCCGCAGCACCGCGTCCCGCTCGAGCGCTACC
>DASQAH010000136.1:0-2037 GCA_035635835.1 Gemmatimonadales bacterium | reverse complement strand
TCCACATCCACGCTGACGCTCCGTCCCGTCGCGCGCGCGGGCCCGCGCTCCACACGTCGTCCGCTCGGCGCCACGACGCGGATGCCGCGCCCGATCGGTTGCACGGGCTCGTTGAACGTGAGGCGGATCACCGGCGGCGGTGCCGCCACCACGACCCCAGTGACACACCGGGAGTCGGCGGACGCGGGGACCCCGGCGCAGAGATCAGGCGGATCGGACCCGACGAGGCGGGCGTGTGCAAGTGCGCCGCGGGGGACGGCGAGCGCCGCGAACACCGCCGCCGCGAGCGCGAGCGATCTCCCTGCCCGGCGGCTCAGGCTCCGGCGGCCTCCACTACCCGCGTCGGCAGCGGGCGCGAAGCCTGGCCGATGCGGAGCACGAGGCCCGCCGCGATCAGGCAGACCAGGCCGGCGCTCATGAACGTCACCTGATAGTCGCCGAGCCAAGTATGTAACAGGCCGCCACCGTAAGCGGCCGTCGCTGCCCCGAGTTGGTGAGACGCGGCGATCCAGCCGAACATGATGCCCACGTTCTCGCGGCCGAACGTGTCCGCGGCCAGGCGCGCAGTCGGCGGCACCGTGGCCACCCAGTCGAGTCCATAGAAGATCACGAAGGCGGCGAGGCCGAGGTAGGCCGAGCCGAACGCGTAGGGCAGGAACAGTAGCGAGAGTCCCCGAAGGCCGTAATACCAGCAGAGCAGATAGCGGTTGTCCCAACGGTCCGAGAGCCAGCCCGAGACGGTGGTACCGATGATGTCCAGCAGACCGATTGAGGCGAGCAAGCTCGCCGCCATGACCTCGGGGATGCCGTGCTCCATCGAGGCGGGGATCAGATGCGTGCCGATGAGGCCGTTGGTGCTGAGGCCACAGATGAAGAAACTCCCCGCCAGCAACCAAAAGTCGCGCGAGCGTAGCCCGAGCGCAAGGCCGATCAGCGGAGCGGCGGCTGCGGCGCGCGGCGGCCGCGGCGTAGGGGGTGCGTTGGGGGGCTCCCCGAACGGGCGGAGGCCGATGTCCCGGGGGTGGTCACGCATCAGCAAGGCCACCAGCGGCAGCACGACGAGGGCGACGCCGGCCACCAGCAGCACGGCGCTTCGCCAGCCGAGGCGCACCACCATCGAGGCGAGCAGGGGCAGGAACAGGAGCTGGCCGGTGGCGGAGCTGGCCGTGAGCAGACCCAGCACGACGCCGCGGCGTTCCGTGAACCAGCGGTTGGCGACCATGGCCCCGAGGACGGATGCCATGGTGCCGGTGCCGAGTCCGACCACCACGCCCCACAGCAACGCGAGCTGCCACGACGCGGTCATCAGGGTGGTCAGGGCGACGCCGGTGGCGACGAGCGCGAGCGACGTCACCATGACGCGCCGGATGCCGAGTCGGTCCATCAGTCCCGCGATGAACGGCCCGGACAGACCGTAGAGGAACAGGTTGATGGAGACCGCGAACGACACGGTCGCGCGCGTCCACCCGAACTCGCGCTCGAGCGGGATCATCAGCACACCAGGCGCGGACCGAATCCCCGCCGCGGCCAGGAGGGTCACGAAGGTCACCCCCACGACGATCCACCCATAATGCACGCGCCCCCGCATCCGTCTCTCGATCGACATCAGAGGCTTCCTCTTCGTGCGCGCCTTGGCCGGACACGGCTCTGGCCCCGAATCCGTCTGCGCTTCTTGACGGCGACCCGAAGCAAGTGGGCCAGCCGCCGCTGCGCGTCCGCCCACGCGGTCGTGCCCAGCTCGCGGAGTACCCTGTCTTGAGCGCGGGCCCAGAGCGGGCGCGCCGCCTCGAGGGCTTTTCTCCCTTTGGATGTCAGCGTCATCGCCTTGATGCGGCCGTCGGGATGCGGAACACGGTCGATTGCACCATTCCGCTCCAAGAGCTTGAGGCTCCGCGTCAGCGTCGTCTGGTCGATGGCGAGCGTGTGCTCGAGTTGCCGCAGATTCGCGTCGCCCAGACGCGCGATGGCGCCGAGAATGCTGAACTGAGTCACCCGTAGACCGCTCGGCCGCAGGATGTCGTCGTACAGCTGTGTCAC
>DASQAH010000135.1:0-2193 GCA_035635835.1 Gemmatimonadales bacterium | reverse complement strand
AGCACTCCCAGCAATAGCATCGCTGTCGCTAAATGCAGGACGACCATCGTCGGGGTGAGTCCGGTCTTCACCGTGATGGCGCCGAGGGCGACTTGGAGTGCCAGCAGGCCTAGCGCCACATACCCGACCGTGGTGGGGCGGGGGGACGTTTCTCCTTTCTCGTTTCCCGTTTCTCGACGCAGCCGGAAGCCGTACCCAGCGAGCGCTAGAACGAGGAGAGAAACGAGCGCCGCGGCGAGCCGGTGGCCGTACTCGATCAGCGTGGGGAGGTCGAGGGGCGGCAGCAACCGGCCGTTGCACAACGGCCAGTGCTCGCCGCAACCGAGCCCGGAGCCGGTGATGCGGACGATGGCGCCGAGGATGATGAGGAGATAGGTGCAGACCGCGGCAGCCCAGGCGAGCTGGGTGTAGCGTCGCGTCATGGGTCGCGAAATGTATATTCCCGAGTCTCATGTCCGCACCCGCGCCAAGCCACATCCCCCCCCCGGATCGCTGGGGCGACCGCCTGCCGCGCCGCCTAGGCCTGTGGAGCGCCGTGGCGGTGCTCGTGGGCTCGACGATCGGCAGCGGCATCTTCCGTACACCGGCGATCATCGCCGCGCGCGTCCCACAGCCGCTCCCCATGTTGGCGGTCTGGGTGATCGGCGGCGGGCTGGCGCTGTGCGGCGCGCTCACCTACGCTGAGCTCGCTGCCCTGTTCCCCCGGTCCGGCGGGGTGTTCGTCTACATCCGTGAAGGGTTCGGGCGACTCCCGGCGTTCCTGTTCGGCTGGACCGAGCTCGTGCTGATCCGGGCGTCGGCGCTCGGCGCGATTGCCACGCCGTTCGCGGAATACCTCCTCCGCTCGCTCGGGTACGATCCGCAGCTACCGCAATACGCGGGCCTGGTGCATTACATCGCGGCCGCTGCGATCGTGGTCACGGCTACCCTCAACTACGTGGGGGTGAGGTGGAGTGCCATCGTCCTCAACCTGACGACCGGGGCGAAGTACGGCGCCCTTGTACTCCTTGTCTTGCTCGCGTTCGCGGGGGGCCGAGGAGACTTCAGCCATTTCGGCGCATCGCCTGCGGGGGCGACGGGAACGCTCTCCGCTGGGCTGTTCGGCCTTGCGCTCGTATCTGTTCTCTGGGCTTACGACGGCTGGGGGGACCTCTCGTTCGTGGGCGGCGAGGTGCGGGACCCAGAGCGGAATCTGCCACGCGCGCTGATCGCCGGCACGAGCGCGATCATCGCGATCTACCTGCTGGTGAATGCGGCGTATCTGTACCTCCTTCCGATCGGGCAGATCGCGCGCTCGCCGCTCGTGGCCGCCGACGTGGCGCAACTCCTCGTGGGGCGTCTGGGGGTGGGGATCATCGCGGTGGTGGTGATGGTCGCGACCTTCAGCACGTTGCTCGGCTCCATGCTCACGGCGCCGCGCATCTTTTTCGCCATGGCAGACGATGGGCTGTTCTTCGCGAGCGTGGCGCGCGTCCATCCGCGGTTCCACACGCCGTCGGTGTCGATCCTGCTCACCGGGGCCTTGGGCGTCGCCTTCGTGCTGGCGCGAACGTTCGAGCAGCTCGCCGACCAGTTCGTGGTGGCGATCTTCCCGTTCTACGCCCTCGCCGCGGCGGCGGTGTTCGTGCTGCGGCGCCGCCGCCCCGACCTTCCCCGCCCGGTGCGGGTGCTCGGCTATCCGGTGGTGCCGCTGCTGTTCGTGTTGGCCTCGTTGCTGATCCTCGGCAACTCGCTGCGCGAGCATCCTGGTCCTACCGGGCTCGCCTTCGGCATCATCCTGCTGGGCGTACCGGTGTACCTGTGGTGGACCCGGGGTCGTGCGACGCGGGGTGCGGTCGCTCGGTAACGGTCTCGTATCGCCCCATAGAGTTGCTTGACGACTTCCAGGGTGGGGGTGACATTTACCCCGCCCTTGGCTCGCTCCCTTCGCACGTGCACGATCTCCGGAGATTCCTCTATGAAGCGCTACGTATCGTCGGTGGGTTTGCTGTTGGCGGTGGCTGCTTTGGGCGGTCTGCGCGCCGCGGCAGCACAGGGGGTCACGACAGCGGCGATCGCCGGGGTCGTGGCCGACTCCTCCGGCGCCCCGCTTGAAGGAGGGCGCGTCGTCGCCGTGCACGGGCCGTCAGGCACTACATACGTCGTGGTGACCCGGGCGGACGGCAGGTTCACCATCCCCGGGATGCGCGTGGG
>DASQAH010000134.1:0-12847 GCA_035635835.1 Gemmatimonadales bacterium | reverse complement strand
ACCTGGTGCGGCCCGCGGTCCAGCCGGCCGGGGTGACGCACGTCATGATCCTGGGCTCCACGCGCACCGGGGCGGACGTGCAAGGCGGTTTCCCGCCGGTTCGAGGGGGGGAGACGCCGTGAGGCGTGGCGACAAGTACCGGTTCTGGGTGATCTTGGCGTTTCTGGTGGCGTTGCAATTCTCGGTGCGCAGCCGTCTGGGGGATGAGCGCATCGCCCCGGACTTCCTCCTGCTCGCCCTGCTGATTTACACGATCCGCTCGCAGCCCGGCCGCAGCGCCGCGGCGGGGTTGGTGGTAGGCCTGCTGCGCGATGCGCTGACACCGGCCAGCTTTGGGGCAGGGGCCCTCGCCCACACGCTGGTCGGCTATCTGTCCGCCTGGGGCAAGGCCGTCTTCTTTGCTGAGAACCTGTTCGTCAACGGCTGCCTGTTCTTCGCCGGGACGTGGTTTCGCAACCTCGTCGTGGCGCTGGCGTCGGGCAAGCTGAAGGGAGGGCAGTTGGGCTGGGAGCTGCTGGTGTGGTCGCCCCTGCAGAGCCTCACGACGGCGGTGTCGGGTGTGGCGGTGCTGTGGCTGTTCGGCCGCTGGCTTTCGATCCGCCTGAGCGAGTCATGAACGCGTTTCACCCCTTCCGGATGAACCGGCGCCTTCGCGTCGCCCGCGGGATCGTGTGGGGGACGCTGGGCGTCATAGTATTGGGGTTCTTCCGCGCCCAAATCCTGGAGCACGGTCGCTACGAGCTGAAGTCTCGCACCAACCGGCTCAAGGCGATCACCCTGCCGGCCCCGCGCGGCGTGATCACCGACCGCCGCGGGGCCATTCTGGCCGAGAACGTGCCCGGCTACACCGTTTCCCTGCTGCCAGCCGGCACCGCGGCGATGCGCGCCACGTTGTGGCGGATGGCCCCGATCGTGAAGCTCGACAGCGCGGCGATCACGCGCATCCTCGCCCGCTACCAGCGGGCGCCTTACCAGCCCGCGCTCGTACTCGCCGACGCGCCATTCCGCGTTGTGTCCACACTGGAGGAGCGGCGCCTCCTCATCCCGGGACTCGTCATCCAGACCGAGCCCAAGCGGCACTACCCCGACAGCGGGACCGTAGCGCATCTGATGGGCTACGTCGGGGAGGTCACCGAGCAGGAGCTGGCGCGACGGCGGACGACTGCGCTGGGGCTCGGCGCGCTCGTCGGCCAGGACGGCTTGGAGCGCGAATACGACGACTCGCTGCGCGGCTCCGACGGCCTCCGCTTCGTCGAGGTCAGCGCGCTAGGCCACGTTGTGCGCGACCACGGCGCCTCCCCCACATTGCGCCCTGTCTCCGGGGCACCGCTGCGGACGACCATCGACCTGGAGTTGCAGCGCTATGTGGCGCGGATCTTCCCCGCCGGGCAGCGCGGGGCGGTCGTGGCAATGGATCCGAACACCGGAGAGATCCTGGCTCTTTACAGCGCGCCGGGTTACGACCCGAACCGGTTCGTCGGCGGCGTAGCGCCGGACTACTGGCGAACGCTGAGCGAGAATGAGGCCCATCCGTTCTTCGACCGCGCCATCCAGGCGCGCTATCCCCCCGGGTCGACGTGGAAACTGGCGCTCGCGGCGATGGCGCTGAAGCGCGGCATCGTTACGATGCACAGCCGGATGCCGATCCCCTGCCGCGGCGGGCTGCAGTACGGCAACCGGTTCTTCCGCTGCTGGGAGGCTAAAGGGCACGGCGATCTCACGCTCCAGCAGGCGATCGCCCAGAGCTGCGACGTGTACTTCTATCAGCTCGGCCTCAAGCTCGGCCTCACCTCCGTGCTCGAGGACGCTAACGCCTGGGGCTTCCGGGGCCGGACCGGGGTCGACCTGCCGGGCGAGATCGCGCCCGAGTTCCCAACCGGCACCGAGTACTACGATCGCCTCTACGGGTCGCGGCACTGGACCTCCGCCGTCACCTTGAACCTCGCCATCGGACAGGGGGAGAACGCCCAGACCCTGATCAGCATGGTGCGTCTCTACCAGATGCTCGCGAGCGACGGACGGGAGCACACGCCCTACCTTGTGCACCCGAACCTCCCCTCCGACGTCAGCCTCGAGCTTTCCGGACAGCAGCTCGCCGGATTGCGCCAGGCGATGAGGGCCGTCGTTGAGCAGGGGACCGCCCGGGGGGCGCGCCGGGATTTGATTAACATGGCCGGCAAGACCGGCACGGCACAGAACCCCCACGGCCCGAACCACGGCTGGTTTATCGGGTTCGCGCCTGCTGACAAGCCCCAGATCGTGGTGGGCGCGATCATCGAGTTCGCCCGCGAAGGGCCCTACGTGGCGCCGCTGGTGGCCCGGGTGATCGCGCGGTACCTGGGCGTGGACACCTCGACCGCCTCTGTGGTACGTATGGTGCTGCCATCCGACACCGCCCCGCCGACCGTGCAGGTGCTCCCCAGCGCCGTCCCGGACACGGTCCGGCACGACTCGGTCCCTCCCTCCCCCCCCGGGGACACGACCCGCAAAGACACGACTCATGTTCGCCCGGCTCCGCGAGATCGATAAGCCGCTCATCGGCGTCACGCTGGCGCTCGCGGCGTACGGCCTCGCCACGCTGTATTCGGCGGGGCAGACCGATGTCCCGACCGGCGTCGCCACGATCTGGCAGCGACAGGTCATCTGGCTCGTGGTAGGCGCCGTCGCCGTCACCGCGATGTTCCGGACGTCGCCGCGTCTGCTCGAGTGGGCGACCCCCTACGTCTACGGGGCGATCGCACTGTTGCTCATGATCACTCTGGTGATTGGCACGGGGGCCGGCACGGCCGCGAGCAGCAAGTCGTGGGTCACCATCGCGGGGCACCGCCTGGGCCAGCCCGCCGAGCTGGGCAAGCTGGTCGTCATCCTGATGCTGGCGCGCTGGCTCGCGGACCGCCGTGAGCCCCCCGCCACGCTGCGGGATCTCCTCTATCCCGGCGTCATCGTCGGGATCCCCTTCGTGCTGGTCATGCTCCAGCCCGATCTGGGGAGCGCCATCGTGTTCGTCACGATCATGTTCGCGATGCTGTTCTGGGCCGGGACCAAGCCCCAGTTGCTGGTGCTCCTCGCCTCGCCGGCGATCGGACTGATCCTGGCGTTCTCGACCATCGCCTGGGGGGCCTGGATCGTCGTGCTGTTCGTCCTGCTGCTGTGGTGGCGCCCCTACGTGTGGGAAGGCCTGACCGTCATGATGGCGAACGTGGTGATGGGCGTTGTGGCCTTCCCGTTCTGGCGCCATCTCGCCCCCTATCAACAGAATCGGCTGCTGGCGTTCTTGAACCCGGAGGTCGACCCTCGAGCCACGGGCTGGCACGTGATCCAATCCAAGGTGGCCGTGGGCTCGGGGGGCTTGCTGGGGGAAGGGTTCACCCTGGGCAGCCAGAAACGGCTCGCCTTCCTGCCCGCCCAACACACTGACTTCATCTTCTCTGTGGTGGGGGAGGAACTGGGGTTCGTGGGCGTGGTGGTCGCCCTGGGCCTGTTCCTGGCGCTGCTGCTCGTGCTGCTGCGCATTGCCCGCCGGGCGACCGATCCGTACTCCAGCCTGTGCGTCTTCGGCATCGCAGGCCTGCTCTTCACGCACATCGTCGAAAACGTCGGGATGACGGTCAACCTCCTCCCGATCACGGGGATTCCCTTGCCCTTGTTCTCGTATGGGGGGTCCTTTCTCCTGGCGTGCTCCCTGGCGATCGGGGTCGCGCTGCGGGTCGCCTGGGAGTCCCGGCAATCAGGCTACGCTGAGTTGTGACAAGGAGTTACGCGATCGGGACTGGCGTATCTCCCAGGCCGCTCCCAGATTGTGCCCTTCCCAATCCCCTTCACGGCACGAATGGCCTGGTTTAAAAAAGAGCGTAAACCGCGCACGTCCGAACGGGTGAAGCTGGAGATTCCGGCCGATGCCTGGGAGAAGTGCGACGAGTGCGGTCATATCGATATCAAAGAGCGGTTCGTTCGTGCGCTCAACGTCTGCCCCGCCTGCGGGCACCACCGCCGCATCCCGGCCCAAGAATACATCGATTTTCTGGTGGACGAAGGCTCCTGGCATGAGTTGGATGCCGGGCTCAAGTCGCTGGACCCCTTGAAGTTCGAGAGTTACCCCGAGCGGCTGAAGCTCGCCGTGAAGAAGGCTGGCCCCCTGGAAGCGATCCGGACCGGCTATGCCCGGCTGCACGGCGTGCCGGTGGATCTGGGGGTCATGGATTTCAACTTTATGGGTGGCTCGATGGGGTCGGTGGTGGGGGAGAAGATTGCCCGCCTGGCGCGCCGCTCGATCGACAAGCGCATTCCCCTGATCATCGTGTCGGCCTCGGGTGGGGCACGGATGCAGGAGGGGGTGCTGTCGCTGATGCAGATGGCCAAGACCTCCGGTGTCCTGGCCGAGCTCGCAGTTTGGGGGATTCCATACGTCTCGATTCTCACCAATCCGACCACTGGAGGCGTGTCCGCCTCGTACGCCATGCAGGGAGACGTGATCCTGGCCGAGCCGGGGGCGGTGATCGGCTTCGCGGGGCCGCGCGTGATCAAGCAAACGATCGGGCAGGACCTGCCGCCGGGGTTCCAGACCGCTGAGTTCCTGCTCGAGCATGGCATGGTGGACGCCGTCGTCCCGCGCAGCGAGCTGCGGGACACGAGCGCCCAGCTGCTGCGGCACATGGCCGGCCGTCGGCCGGCGGAGGCCGCCGACTGAACCGGTTGTCCTTCGCGGACGCCTGCCGTTTTCTCTTCTCTCGACAAGCCGGCCGCATCAAATGGAGCCTCGGACCCACCGAGGCGTTGTTAGCCGCACTCGGCAATCCGGAGCGTCACTTTCCGTCGGTCCACGTGGGGGGGACCAATGGCAAGGGCTCCACCTGTGCCTTTATCGCGGCCGAGCTCCAGGCCCGCGGCCTGCGAGTGGGCGTGTACACCTCGCCCCATCTCGTCTCGGCGCGTGAGCGAATCACCGTCGACGGACGACCGATCTCCGAGGACGCCCTCGCGGAGTGGACCACCCTGCTGCGGCCACACATCGAGCGATCGGAGGCGAGCTTCTTCGAGGCGACGACCGCGATCGCGTTTGCTGATCTGGCGGCGCGCGGCGTGGACATCGCCGTGATCGAGGTGGGGTTGGGTGGGCGGCTGGACAGCACCAACGTCCTCATGCCCCTAACGAGCGTGGTGACCAAGATCGCCCTCGAGCACACGGACTATCTGGGGCACGATCTCAAGGGCATCGCCCGGGAGAAGGCCGGCATCGCGAAATCCGGGGTGCCGTTTATCACGGGCGAGCGGGACCCGGCGATTCGCGAGGTCCTGAAGAAAACAGCGGAGGGGCGGGGGGCGGACCCGATCGTGCTGGTGGACACGACCCGTGCCGCCGCGCCCGACGCCCGATTGGGGCTGCGTGGCTCCCACCAGTGGGGCAACGCCTGGGTAGCGCTCGCCGCTCTCAACGCCCTCCCGGCTCCTTTTGGGCCGGTGGGTGACGCCATGCCCTCGAGCTTCGCTGCTGCGGAGCTCCCCGGGCGGTTCGATGTACGAGAGGGCGGGCGCTGGATTTTCGATGTGGCGCACAACCCCGACGGGATCCAGGTGCTGGTCGCGGCGCTGCGGGAGTACGGCCCGCGGCGCCCGCTGCACGCCTTGGTCGGTATCCGCAACGACAAGGAATGGCGGCCGATGTTGGCGCGTCTGCTTCCTGAGGTGGATCGTGTGGTGCTGACCGTCGCTCCGACGGTGCCAAGACACCAACGGTGGATCGAGGAAGAGCTCGGTGGCTGGACCAACGATCGTGTGATCGGCCAACCGGTCGTGTTCGAGCCCGATTTTGTCCAGGCCCTCGAGCTGGTCCAGGAGGGCGCGGCGACGACGCTCGTGACGGGCTCGTTTCACACCGTGGGCGACGCGTTCGCCGCCTTGCCCGGTTTCGCGCCGGTCGGCTAAATTGTTGCGATGCAAGGACAAGCCCTCCCAGGCTTCCGCGATTTCTACCCTGAAGAATTAGCCCTCCGCAACTACATCTTCGCCACGTGGCGCGAGGTCGCGCGGCGCTACGGCTTCCAGGAGTACGACGGGCCCCCGCTGGAGCCGCAGGAGCTGTACACGGAGAAGAGCGGCGAGGAAATCGTGCAGCAGCTGTACGCGTTCCCCGACAAGGGCGGACGGGCGGTGGCCCTGCGGCCGGAAATGACGCCGACGCTGGCCCGGATGGTGGGAGCGCGCGCCCAGGCGTTGAAGAAGCCGCTCCGCTGGTTCTCGATTCCGCAACTGTTCCGCTACGAGCGGCAACAGCGGGGCCGGCTCAAGGAGCATTTTCAGCTCAACATGGACATCATCGGAGAGTCCGCCCCTGCCGCGGACGCCGAGATCATGGCGGCGGCGTTGGACATCATGCGGGCTTTCGACCTCGGCCCCAAGCACGTGCGATTGCGCCTGTCGGATCGCCGGATTCTCACTGCTGCGCTGCAGGAGAGGCACGGGGTCTCCAACGAGGAGATGCCGGGCGTGCTCGTGGCCCTCGACAAGTGGGAGGAGGGCGCGGCCGACGCCGTGGAGGATCGCCTGCAGCAGGCGCTCGGCGACAGTGAGACGCGCCAGGCAGGCGTCTCCGCGTTCCTCGCCGCTCTCGGGAATCGCGACCGGACCCTGACCGCTGCCCTGCTCGAGTCTCCCTATGCCGAGCCGCTCAACGAGTCCATCCGACGGCTTGAGGCGATGGGGTTCGACCAGTTCGTCGAGGTCGATTTCCGGATCGTGCGGGGGCTAGCCTACTACACCGGCATCGTGTTCGAGCTGTTCGACGCGGAGCAGTCCCTGCGGGCGATCTGCGGCGGAGGTCGCTACGACGATCTCATCGGTCAGATGACTGGTGTTGACCTCCCCTGTGTCGGCTTCGGAATGGGGGACGTCGTGCTCCGAGAACTGCTCGGCACGCATCACAAGGATGAGGTGGCGCCGACGCAGCTCGACGCCTTTTTAGTAGCAGTGAGTGGGGAGGACGTCGACCCGGTGCTGGAGCTCGCCGCCCAGCTGCGTCGCGCGGGACTGGCCGTGGAGTATGCGCTTCGGAGCCAGCCGATCCGCAAGCAGCTCGAGCTCGCTGCGGCGCGCGGCGCGCCGCGGGCCGTCATCATCGGCCCCGATGAGCGCAAGGCGAAGGTTGCGATCGTGCGCGACTTGAAGACCGGCCGGCAGCGCCGGGTGTCGTTGGCTAAGGTGCGGAAGGGGATGTTTCGGTAATGGCGCAAGCGCAGCGGATCAAACCACGCGCGCAGGACTTCAGCGAGTGGTACAACGACGTGATCATGCAGGCCGAGCTAGCGGACTATTCGCCGGTGCGGGGCTGCATGGTCATCCGGCCGCTCGGCTACCGCATCTGGGAGCTGATGCAGCGCGCCCTGGACGACATGTTCGCGGGCACTGGACACCGCAATGCCTACTTCCCGCTGTTCATCCCGATGAGCTTCCTGGCGAAGGAGGCTGAGCACGTCGAAGGGTTCGCCAAGGAGGTCGCGCTGGTGACCCACACGCGGCTCAGGGCGACCGGCAAGACTGGCACTGGGGCGGTCGCGGTCGATCCCTCCTCGGCGTTGGAGGAGCCGCTCGTGGTGCGACCCACGTCCGAGACGATCATCTACGCGATGTTCGCCAAGTGGATCCACAGCTACCGGGACCTGCCGCTGCTGCTGAACCAATGGTGCAACGTGGTCCGGTGGGAGCTGCGCACGCGGCTGTTCCTGCGCACGACGGAGTTCCTCTGGCAGGAGGGCCATACTGCCCATGCCACCGAGGCTGAGGCCGAGGCCGAGGCACGCCTCATTCTGGGGCTCTATCGCCGGTTCGCCGAAGAGTGGATGGCAATGCCGGTCCTCACCGGCGTCAAGACCGAGAGCGAGAAGTTCGCCGGCGCGGTACGGACCTATGCGATCGAAGCACTGATGCAGGACAACAAGGGCCTGCAGGCCGGCACCTCCCACAACCTCGGCCAGAACTTCGCCAAGGCCTTCGGCGTGCAATACCAAACAGCCGCCGGCGGCCTCGAGCACGTCTGGAACACGTCCTGGGGCGTCTCCACTCGGCTCGTCGGCGGGTTGATCATGACCCACTCAGATGACAACGGGCTGATTGCGCCGCCGAAACTGGCCCCCGTGCAGACGGTGATCGTGCCAATCTGGAAGAGCGATGATGAGCGCTCCCGTGTCTCGGAGATCGGGGATCGGGTGAAAGCGGATCTGGCCAAGTCGGGAGTTCGGGTCGAGCTCGATCTCCGTGACAACCTCAAGCCCGGAGCCAAGTACTTCGAGTGGGAGGCCAAGGGGGTTCCCTTGAGGCTGGAGATCGGGCCGCGCGATGTCGTGGCGGGGCAGGTCGTTGCCGCCCGGCGTACAGGCGGCAAAAGTCCGATCACACTCGACGGGGTTGTGCCAGCGGTCCTCGCTGCACTGGAGGAGATTCAGTCGGGCCTCCTCGTGGCGGCCAAACAACGGCGTGAGGCGCACTCGCTCCGCGGAGCGACGAAGCAGCAATTCCTCGATCTCATGAAGGGCAGCGGGGGGGGGGGCTTCGTATACGGTGGGTTCTGCGGCGACGCCGCCTGCGAGGCCGCTATCAAAGCCGAGACCGGGGCCACCGTGCGCGTCCTGCCCGATCCCGAGTTCCGCTCCCCAGAGGCGCCGCGGACCTGCCTGTGGTGCGGCAAGCCTAGCGTCGCGGAGGCGGTGTGGGCGCAGGCGTACTAGGGTTCGATCCCGCCCTGCTGCGAGCCATTGCCGAGCGCGTCGGGACTCCCGCCTACGTCTACAGCGTCAACCTGATTCGGGCCCAGTACCACGCGCTGGACGACGCGTTGCAAGGCAGCCGCCATCGTATCTGCTACTCCGTCAAGGCGAATGGGAACCTGGGCGTGCTGCGCGTGCTGCAGAGCCTGGGCGCGGGCGCGGACATCGTGTCGGTGGGGGAGCTCCGCCGCGCACTCGCCGCCGGCTTTGACCCCGACGCAATCGTCTTCTCGGGCGTCGGCAAGACCCAGGCGGAGCTGGAAGCGGCGATCCGCGCCCGAATCGGATTCCTCAACATCGAATCGAGCAGCGAGCTGGACGTTGTGCTCGCCGTGGCCCACGCCGTCGGTATCCCCGTGACCGTCGGCATCCGGGTGAACCCCGATGTGGCGACCGAAACGCATCCCTACACCAAGACCGGCGAACGCACGGCCAAGTTCGGCATCCCGTTCGATGAAGTCGTGGCCGTGGCCGGGCGAATCGCTGCCGCGCCACCGCTGCGACTGCGCGCGCTGGCGATGCACCTCGGCTCGCAGATTACGGACGTGCAGCCCTACCACCGCGGCACTGCAAGACTGCTCGAGCTTGTGACGGCGATCCGCGCCTCCGGCATCAACACGCTCGAGGCGCTGGACGTGGGCGGCGGGCTCGGCGTCCGCTACCACAACGAAAAGGCTCCCAGCCCCGCGGCGTTCGCCGCGGCGGTGATGCCGGCAGTGCAGGCCGCGGGACTGGGACTGCTGTGCGAGCCGGGCCGCTACCTCGTCGCCAACGCCGGAGTGCTGCTCACCCGGGTGCTCTACCGCAAGCACGCCGGCGGCAAGGAATTCGTGATCGTGGACGCTGGGATGACGGATTTCGTGCGCCCGAGCCATTACAACGCGCATCACGACATCATTCCCCTCACCGATGGCAGCAGAGGAGGGGAGGGGGAAGGGGGGGGAGGGGGCGGGGAGGGGGAGGACCGATCCGAGGAGGTCGTCAGCGTGGTTGGCCCCATTTGCGAGTCGGGAGATTTCCTCGCGCTCGATCGCAAGCTGCCCAGAGTGAGACCGGGCGACTGTCTGGCCGTCGTGGGGACCGGGGCGTACGGCTTCGTTATGAGCTCGACCTACAACGCCCGGCCTCGCCCGCCGGAGGTGGTGGTGGAAGGGGACCGCTACTATGTCGCGCGCCAGCGCGAGACTCTGGACGATCTGCTGCGGGGCGAGAGCGCCGAGCCCACGACGTGGTACCGCGCATGAACCGTATTCTGATCCTCGATTACGGGTCCCAGTTCACCCAGCTCATCGCGCGGCGGGTGCGCGAGGCCCACGTGTACTGCGAGATCCACCCGCCCAGCCGGGACCTGGCCTGGATCAAGGCATTCGCCCCCAAGGGGATCGTTCTGTCTGGTGGGCCGAGCTCGGTGTTCGACCCGGGAGCGCCGACCGCCGACCCCAAGCTCCTCGATCTCGGCATCCCCGTGCTCGGAATCTGCTACGGGATGCAGCTCATCGCCCATCTGTCGGGTGCGAAGGTGCATCCGTCGACCGAGCGTGAGTACGGGCGGGCCGAGATCACGGTGCGCGAGGGCACCGGCCTGTTCGCCGGGTTCAGGCCGCAGGAGACCATCGCGGTGTGGGCCAGTCACAGCGACCGGCTGGAGGGGTCGCCGCCAGGGTTCCGGGTCACGGCCTCGAGCCCCAACGCCCCGATCGCGGCGATGCAGCATGAGACGAAGCCGTTGTTCGGCGTGTTGTTTCACCCGGAAGTGGCCCATACGCCGCGGGGTGGGGAGATCATCGACAACTTTCTGTTCAGGATCTCCGACTGCGTGCCCGACTGGACTCCAGGCCACTATATCGAGCAGGAGGTAAAGCGGATCCGGGAACTCGTCGGCCCGGAGCAGCGCGCGATCTGCGGCCTGTCGGGCGGCGTGGATAGTGCCGTGGCGGCGGTGCTGGTGCAGCGCGCTATCGGCGAGCGGCTGAGTTGCATCTTCGTGGACCACGGGCTGCTGCGCCATCACGAGCGGGAGCAGGTGGAACAAACGTTCCGGGCCCACCTCGGCATCGACCTGCGCGTCGTGGACGCGGGAACCCGGTTCCTGCGCGAGCTGGACGGCGTCGCGGACCCGGAAGAGAAACGTCGCCGCATCGGCCATGCATTCATCGACGTGTTCGAGGAATCGGCTCGCCACGTACAGGGGACAGTCGGCTTCCTGGTGCAGGGCACGCTGTATCCCGACGTCATCGAGTCGACGTCGGCCAAAGGTGGTCCTTCGGTGACGATTAAGACACACCACAACGTCGGCGGCCTGCGGCCGAACCTGCCGTGGAAGCTGATCGAGCCGTTGCGCGAGTTGTTCAAGGACGAGGTGCGCCAGGTCGGACGCGAGCTCGGCCTTCCCGAGGAGATCGTCGGCCGCCACCCGTTCCCTGGACCGGGCCTCGCGATTCGGGTGATCGGCGCCGTGAGCGAGGAGCGGCTGGACCTGTTGCGGCTAGTGGATGCGATCTACCTCGAGGAAATCCGCGCGGCAGGATTGTACGATCGCATCTGGCAGGCGTTCGCGGTACTGCTGCCCATCAAGTCCGTGGGCGTAATGGGGGACGGCCGCACCTACGACCACGTCGTGGCGCTACGCGCCGTGACCAGCCGCGACGGGATGACGGCCGACTGGTTCCCCTTCCCGGCCGAGGTGTTGGCCCGCATCAGCAACCGAATCATCAACGAGGTGCGAGGGGTAAACCGGGTGACCTACGACATCAGCTCCAAGCCGCCGGCCACCATCGAGTGGGAGTAAAGGGTCCGAAGCCGGCGTTGCGTTCCGGCGAGCGGTTTGCACAATGCGAGAGTGGCGGGATGGAGCGGTTATGCGGGGTGGGCGCTAAGTGATGGCACCACGATGGATAGGGGCTCTGTAGTGAGGGGGCATGGCGTTTGCATAAGAGATTGCGCGGAGGCCTGCGCCCCTACGTAACCCCTTTTGGGAGAGTGACTGATGAACCGCAAGGGATTCACGCTTATCGAGCTGTTGATCGTGGTGGTTATCATCGGCATTCTCGCCGCCATCGCGATCCCGAAGTTCGCCAATACGAAGCAGAAGGCGTATTTGGCGTCGATGAAGGCCGACCTGCGCAACCTGGTGACGGCTGAAGAGGCCTACTTCGCCGACTCGGTGAAGTACACCACGGCGCTGGGCACGGCGTACAACACAACGCAGGGCGTGGTTGGTCCGACGATCGCCACGACCGCCGACGGCTGGACGGCCTGGGTAAGTCACCAGGTGACGACCAAGACCTGCGCGATTTACGTTGGTTCGACGGCGTTGGCGCCGGCGACGAAGGAAGGCGCACCGTCCTGCCAGTAAGGCCGGTTGCGTAGATACACAGGAGCGGCGGGGGCGACCCCGCCGCTCTTTGCTTTGTTAGATGTTCTTCTCTTCCAGCAGCTGCAGGAATTCCTGTGAAGCGTTGAGCTTTGCGAGGCGGTCCGGAACGTCGGCCTCCTTGGCAAACTGGGCGATCTTGCCGAGGACCGGCAGGTACTGGTTGGAGACCTCGAGGGGGGGAGCGACGATCAGGAAGAAGTAGTGGACTGGCTTATCATCGATTGCCTTGAAGTCGATGCCCTCGAGCTTGCGGCCGAACGCGACACGCAGTTGGTTGACGACGAGGGCGCGGCAGTGGGGGATGGCGATCGACTGGCCGATGCCGGTGGAGCCCAGGGTCTCGCGCCGCTTCAGCATCTTGAACAGCATCGCGTCGGCCTTCTCATCGAGTTTCAGCAACCCGACTAACTCCTTCAGGACGGCGTCCTTGGTAGTGCTCTGGAGCTGGAGGGCGATGGCGTCCTCCGAGAAGAACTCGCGTAGCCGCACGGGCGAAGGTCTCCGGTGAGTTTCGGGCGCGAAACGTAATGACTGGTTGCTCCCCGCGCAAAGGCGGCCGGCGTCCACCAACGCCGGCCGTCGTCATTTCAACGACTTACGCGCGTCGAGCGTCGGCCAGCGACGGCCAGAAACGCCCGCGTTGGCACCACCATTGGCACCACGGCTCGATCGCGCTGACCGTGGATCCGCGTGTGTGAGTGTTGCACTTCAAAGT
>DASQAH010000133.1:0-4446 GCA_035635835.1 Gemmatimonadales bacterium | reverse complement strand
CGGGGGGAGGGAGACGATCCCTGGTCCGCCTTGACGCGCGCGGTCAAGAGTATGACTCCGGGGCTGCCGTGACGCTGGCAGCAACACTGATCCCAGGGGACGGGATCGGCCCCGAGATCACCGCCGCCACGCTCCAGGTGCTGGACGCCCTGGGGATGCGGTTCGACTGGGACGAGCAGTACGGGGGCATGACCGCGGTCGATAAGGCCGGGACACCACTCCCCAACGCCACGCTCGACAGCATCCGGCGCACGAAGCTCTGCCTCAAAGGGCCGCTCACGACGCCGGTCGGCGGCGGGTACCGCTCGGTCAACGTCGCGTTGCGGCAGGAATTCGATCTGTACGCCAACGTGCGTCCGACCAAGACTATCGTGCCCGGGGGCCGGTACGCGGACGTGGATCTCGTAATCGTCCGTGAGAACACGGAGGGGATGTACGTCGGCTTGGATCACACGTTTCGGATCGGGGGGGAGCGGCGGGCGATGGCGCAGGCGATGTCCATCATCACCCGGGCCGGGAGCGAGCGCGTTTGCCGCTACGCGTTCGAGTACGCCAAAGCGCACGACCGCAAGAAAGTCACCATCGTCCACAAGGCGAACATTCTCAAAGCCACCTCCGGGCTGTTCTTGGACACGGGGAGGCGCGTGGCCGAGGCGTATGCCGGGACGATCGCGTGCGACGACAAGATCGTCGACAACACGGCGATGCAGTTGGTGCTCCGGCCCGACCAATTCGACGTGATCGTCACCACGAACCTGTTCGGGGACATCCTGTCGGATCTCGCGGCGGGGCTGGTGGGCGGCCTAGGGCTCGCCCCGGGCGCGAATATCGGCACCGGGGCCGCCATCTTTGAAGCGGTGCACGGCTCGGCGCCGGACATCGCGGGCCAGGGCATCGCGAATCCCTCAGCCCAGATGCTCGCGGCCGCCATGATGCTGGACCACGTGGGGGAAGGGCAGGCGGGCAACCGGCTGCGCGGGGCGGTCGAGACCGCCATCGTCAAGGACAAGGTGCGGACCAAGGATCTGGGGGGCAGTGCTACAACCGCCGAGTTTGCTCGCGCCGTGGCCCGTCGGGCCTAAGCACCCGTGCGCCAAGTGCGGGGAATTCGTGCCCGGGATCCCCATCGGTGGGCTGTGCGCCGAGTGCACCCGGCGGGTGCGCCGCCGCGCGGCGCGGATCGCGCGCTGGACAGCGATGGGCACCACGCTGCCGCTGGGGGTGTACGTGGCGTGGACGCTGCCGCACGACCGGCCGGCCCGGCTGGTGGGGGCGGCGGCGGTGTTGATCTGGTACGTTCTGACGTCTCTCATCGCGAGACGCGTCGCCTGGGAATGGATGAAATGAAACCATCAGCCATCAGCCGTCCGCCGTCAGTCAGCCACATCGTCGGCCTGCTGCTGTGTGCAGCTGCAGGGCCGCTTGTCGGCCAGACCTCCCTTTCCATCTATAAGGACGGCCGGGTGGTGGTGCGGCAGTCGCTGCCCCAGCCGCTCGCCAAGGGCAGGAGTACGCTCAGCTTGAAGCTCGAGGGTCTCGACCCGGCGACGCTGTTTTCACCGGACACCGGCGTGGCGATCCTCTCCGCGACGCTGCATCCGCCGACTGACCGGGCCGCAGCGCTGAGGGCGGCGGTGGGCCGAACCCTATCGTTCGCGCGCGCCAAGGGCGACACCGTCCAGGCGACGGTGATCCGTGTGGCCCCACCGCAGTACCGCCTAGCCGATGGTCGGCTGTTGCTCACCGAGCCAGGAGAGCCGTTGTTCCCCGCAGAAGCGAGCCTGGTGCGCACGACCCCTGAAGTCGCCCTTGTGGTGGACGCGGTGCGCGCGCGGCCGCGGACCGAGCTTGCCTACGTATCGCAGGGGATCAGCTGGGAAGCTCTCTATCAGGTGCAGGTGTCAGGGGACAGGGGTCAGGTATCAGGGACCGCGACCGTGACCTCACAGAGCATCAACGTAGACAGTGCCGATGTGCAGTTGGTGGCTGGGAGCATCAACCGCGCGCGGGTAAGTCGGCAGCCGGCCGCGGCCTTCATGGCGCGGCAGGACGTCATCGCCGCGGCGCCTGCTCCCGACTACGCCGCCGAGCAAGCTGTGGGCGAGACCCATGTCTACTTGCTGCCAGGGCGACTCGCCCTCGAGCCAGGCGCGCCCGTGTCGACCGCCCTGTTCCCCCGGACCAACGTGCCGATCACCCAAGAGCTCGTCATCCCCGGGGTGGTACCGTGGCGCGGGTGGCTTGGCCCGACGCCCGGCGATCCGAATCGCGTGCCGGTGCAGGTCTGGTACACGCTGAAGCGCGGGCGCGGTACGCTCTTCGGCGACCGTCCGCTCCCCTCCGGGACGGTTCAGCTGTTTCAGGCCGATTCGGCCGGCCGGTTGTTGCTCATCGGCGAGGCAGCCAGCGAGCACACGGCGCCCGGCCGCGACCTCCGCGTGCAGTCGGGGGATGCGTTCGACGTCACCGCTGAGCGGCTGCAGACCGATTACACGCAGGAGCCGCAGCCGCCGGCACGCCGCGGGCTGCCAGCGCGGAACCGCGTGACCGCAGCGTATCGCGTGACGATCACTAACGCTAAGCCCGTAGCCGTTGCCGTGGACGTGCGGGAATCGCACTATGGGGTGTGGCGGATCGTCGAGAGCAGTGTGCCACCGGAAAAGCTCTCGGCCACCGAGCAGCGCTTCCGCCTCAGCGTGCCGGCGAACGGAGAAGCGACCCTGACCTACACGGTGCAGATCGACCAGTGACCCTGCAACTGCTCCACGTCGCCGACCTGCATTTCGGCGGCCTTGCCGACATCCGGCAGATCGAGGCGTTGGAGGGGATGCTGCCCGACCTCCGGCCCGACGCGACGGTGATCACAGGGGACCTCTCGCAACGCGCCCGCCACGGCGAGCTACAACGGGCGCGGGCGTTCGCGAACCTCGCCCGGGAGACGGCCCCCGTGTACGTCATGCCGGGCAACCACGACGTCGAGTGGTGGCGGCGGCCGCTGATTCCGTTCGCCAAGGACGCGCTCTATCGAAAGTATCGGCGCTACCTCGGCGATGACCTCGCGCCAACGCTCACGATTCCCGGCGCAGTCATCGCCGGGGCGCTGAGCTCGCACGGCCTCGCGTGGGGATCGCTCACCACGACGGTCCGGGACCTGGCGGTGAAGGGGCATCTAGCGAAGAGGGAGATGGAGCGGGTGCGGCAGGTGTTCGCTGACGCCTCTCCAGATGTCGCACGGGTGCTCGTAGTGCACCACAACGTGCTGCGCGGAGCGATCTCGCAGCGCATGGGCCTGTCTCGCTGGCGCACGGCGCAGCAGCGGATAATCGCCTCCGGGGCTGATGTCGTCCTGTGCGGCCACGACCATCAGGAGGCAGCGGACATCCTCGGCGGGCGCGTCGTCGTCTCCACCACAGGGACTCTGTGTACCCGCTCCCGCGGCGGCAGGCCCTCATGCTTCAATTTCGTCACCATCGAGCCCACGGCGGTCCAGGTGACGTTTTTCCGCTGGGAAGCCGAGCGGGGAAAGTTCCGCCCCTCGGACACCTTCGCGTTCGCGCGTCCACAGGCGGCAGAGCGAGGCGACGCGGTGCAAGTGGCGGCGCACTGACCAGGAGTTGAGGACTCTATGCCACCCAAGTTCCAAGGCGTCGACTTCTACGACGTGGATGGCCTGCTATCCGAGGAAGAGCGTGCTGTCCGCGACACCGTCCGCGCCTGGGTGGACGACAACCTGATCCCCGTGATCGGCGAGGCATACGTTGCGGGCCGGTTTCCCACGCAGCTCGTCCCCGGTATGGCCGAGCTGGGGTTGTTCGGAGCGAATCTGCCGGAAGAGTACGGCTGCGCCGGGCTCGACAACGTCGCCTACGGGCTGATCATGCAGGAGCTCGAGCGCGGAGACTCGGGTCTGCGATCCTTCGCCTCTGTGCAGGGCGCCCTCGTGATGTACCCCATCTACGCTTTCGGGTCCGAGGAGCAGAAGCGGCACTGGCTGCCGCAAATGGCGAGCGGCAAGGTGATTGGTTGCTTCGGGCTCACCGAGCCCGACTTCGGCTCCAATCCTTCCGGCCTGATCACCGTCGCGAAGGAGACCAAGACCGGCTGGCTGCTGAACGGCGCCAAGATGTGGATCACCAACGGCTCGACAGCCCACGTGGCGGTCGTGTGGGCCAAGACCGGCGCGCTTGACGACCCCGAGTCCATCCACGGCTTTCTCGTTCCGACGGATTCCAAGGGCTTCTCCGCCAAAGACCAGAAGGGCAAGCTCAGCCTGCGCGCCAGCGACACGAGCGAGCTCGTGCTCCAGGACGTGCAGGTGCCCAAGGATGCTCTCCTGCCCAAGTCCGCGGGCCTGAAGTCACCGTTGCTGTGCCTCACGCAGGCACGCTACGGGATCGCCTGGGGCGCGGTGGGCGCCGCCATGGCGTGCTACGACGAGGCGGTGAG
>DASQAH010000132.1:0-2096 GCA_035635835.1 Gemmatimonadales bacterium | reverse complement strand
GGGTTCACGGCGATGGGCCTCTCTTCGCTACTCATCGTCTTCTTTCTAGCCACTGACCTCCTGCGTCTGCCGCTATCGGGCCTCACCGTGGTCGGGCTCGCGGGCGTGGTAACGGCGCTCGGGACATTGCAAGCGCGTCGTCCGCGAGTGGTCCGGGTCTTCGTCCCCATCACAGACCTGCCCCCAGATCTGCAGGGCTTCCGCATCGTGCAGATCTCGGATCTGCACGTCGGGCCGACCCTCAATCGCCGTTTTGTGGAGCGCGTGGTGGCGACAGTGAACGCGCTCTCTCCCGACGTGGTCGCCGTGACGGGGGACGTGGCCGACGGATTCGTGAGGGATCTGCGCGACGACGTGGCGCCCCTCGCGAGGCTCGTGGCGCCGCTCGGCAAGTTCTACGTGACCGGCAACCACGAGTACTACTGGGACGCCCCCGGGTGGATCGGAGAGGTCGAACGACTTGGGCTCGCCGTGCTGAACCACGCCTACCGCGTAGTGGAGCGTGGCGCCGCCCGGCTGCTGTTCGCGGGCGTGCCAGACCTTTCTGTTCCTTCGGACCCCGCGGCGGCGCTGCGGGGCGCGCCGCAAAGCGACGTCCGCGTGCTGCTCGCGCATCAGCCCAAGAGCGCGTTCGCCGCGCGTGCCGCGGGCTTCGACCTGCAGCTGTCCGGTCACACGCACGGCGGCCAGTACTTCCCGTTTAACCTGCTGGTGCGGCTGTTCCAGCCGTTCGTCGCAGGGCTGCATCGCCTGGAGGCGATGTGGCTGTACGTGAGCCGCGGGACCGGTTACTGGGGGCCGCCCTTGCGTCTAGGCGCGCCCTCCGAGATCACCTTGATCGAACTCGCGCGGGCTTAGCCACGGTGACCCCGGCCGTGCTGATCACAGGCGCATCGAGCGGCATCGGCCTCGAGCTGGCGAAGGTGTTCGCTGCCCACGGTCACGCTCTGGCGCTCGTGGCGCGGAGCGCCGACACACTCGAGGGCGTCGCCCGGCAGCTCGAGACGCATCATAGCATCAGGGCCCTGGCGGTAGTCGCCGATCTGTCTGCGCCCGGCGCGCCCGACTACGTATTCGACCGGGTCGGGAACGCCGGCCTGCGAGTGGACGTCCTGGTGAACAATGCGGGCTCGGGCCTCGGTGGCGCGTTCGCCGCGACGGACCTCGCGACGGAGCTTCGGATGATTAACCTGAACGTCACGGCCCTGACGCATCTCACCAAGCTGTCCTTGCCCGGGATGCTCGAGCGCGGCGCGGGTCGGATCCTCAACGTGGCCTCGACGGCGGCCTTCGCACCCGGACCCATGATGGCCGTCTATTACGCGACGAAGGCGTATGTCCTGTCGTTCTCTGAGGCGCTAGCTGAAGAGCTGAGCGGCACGGGTGTGACGGTCACGGCGCTGTGCCCGGGGGCAACCGCGACGGGGTTTCAGAGTGCCGCGCGGATCGAGGGAGCGCGATTGTTCCGCATGCCGGGGGTGGCGGACGCCGCCACGGTAGCGCGACTTGGCTTCAGCGGCCTGATGCAAGGGAAGCGAATCGTCATTCCTGGGCTCCTCAACAAACTGCTCCCCCAGATCGTTCGAGTGTCACCGCGGCGGCTGGTGACGCAGGTGTCGCGTTTCCTGCAGGAGCGCTCCTAGAAGCCTCCTGCGCGGCTGCCGCCGCTGCTACTGCACTTCCGCCATCGCCGCCACTACTAGGAGCGCTCGCACCAGGCCGAGCGCTCCCTCACTGTTCTCGTACCACTCGGTGGTGAGATGGGTGTCACCGGCCTTGCCACCCGCACCGAGCGCGATGGCTGGTACTCCCAGCGCGATGGGGAGGTTGGCGTCGGTGGACGCACACGCGAGCTCGTGGGTCTTCCCCAGGGCTTTGTTCGCCGCGATGGCGGCCTGGACGAGGGGATGCGAGCGCGGCGTGCTGCCGGACGGACGGGCGCCCAGTAGCTGGCGCTCCAGCGTTAGCGCAGGCGTGCCGGGAGTACGGCGGCGGTTCTCCTCGTCCCGCGCGCGGGCCAGCACTGCCGCCACGGCGGCATCGAGCTGGCTCAGGGCATGGGCGTCCTCGCTGCGGAGGTCGAGGTCGAGCCAAGC
>DASQAH010000131.1:0-5440 GCA_035635835.1 Gemmatimonadales bacterium | reverse complement strand
GATGTGGGGACCTGGGAAATCCTGGTCGAACTGCAGACCCTGGCCCCTGTCACAGCGGTGTACGGCAACACTGACGCCCCCGAGCTGCGTGGCAAGCTGACGCAGGTGGCTCAGGTCGAGTTGGACGGTTTCGAGATCGTTGTCACGCACGGGGACCAGTTCGGCCACCCTACTCCAGCCACGCTGCACGACGCCTTTCCCCGCGCCGAGATCATCGTATTCGGGCACACCCACAAGCCGCTGCTCGAGCTGGTGGATCGGACGGTTACGGTGATCAATCCCGGGGGGGCTGGCCCCAAGCGGTTCGGGCTAGCGCCGTCGGTGGGAATCCTGGAGCTCGAGCCGGGAATTCCACCACGGGCGCGGCTGGTGGCGCTGTAATTGTAGCGGTGAGTTGGCTGAGCCGTTCATCGAGTGTTCAGCGATCTCTCCACCGACTCGAACGCCAATCGTGCAGGTCGAGTGCATCGTCCCAAGACGGTGATGCGGACGAATGCGATTCCGCTGGCGGTCTGGAACAAGAACTGGCACGACCACGGTCAGGAGATCCCGCCCGGCCGGAGGTGCAGGTGCTGGATCTGGCGACGGATCAGGCGAAAGCAGTGGCCGACCTCGTGGCGACCGCCGATGGGATCATTTTCGATCTCTGGCCGCACGGCGCTCCACTGCCCGACGGCACGGTGGGCATCGGTCAGTCTGTCGGTCATGTGAACATCACGGCCGCAGAGAGGTTCCGGCACCCGCACCCAGGGCAGTGAGGGTGTGATGTCGCGGGTCTCTCACGGGGACGGCTGATCGCCCGCGCAACTGCTGAGGGCATCCGGGGGAGCGGCCCGACCCCGGCCGAGCGCGCCCGCGATCGCGATTCGCCCTCGGGCCCACAGCCCGTCGAGCCAGTCCACTTCTTCCCGCCCGAGCGGGACCGACGCCGGGCGGTGCGAGCGCCACTGCGTCACACTGTCCGCGAACGCGGTGAGTACGGCTTCCAGTGTCGCTACCTCCGACGGATCAGGTCGCAGCCGGGCGCGACACTCGGCTGCGAAGTACCCGACGCCGCCGGTTCCCAGGGCGAGTGCCTCAGCTGCCGCGAGCGGAGCGCCGGGCGGTGCCGGAAGGCCGGCGCGCAGGAATGGGAGACCCCAGTTCTGGGCCTCAAAGGGACCCGCGGGATTCGGCGTCCAGACCCAGGCGTGCAACACGGCGACCCGCTCTCCCATCTGGGTGCCCATCCCGGCGTGACTGCTCCCGACGATCTCGGCACTCACAGTGCCCTCATGGGCGTGCCACATTGACGCGGGGACGGGCGTGTCCGGCACGGACTCCCCATCCACGAGGGGCAACGCAAACGCTACGCCGACCAGGACTGGACGCCCCTCGACGGTCGCGTATTCGAGGATCGGAGGGGCGGCCGGGTCGAGACGGTCGGCCACGAGGAGCGATGGTTGGAGCCAATGTTGGCCCATTGCCGGTGTCTCGGGTCCCATGGCCCGGTAGCCGTCCGCGATCGCGGCTGCGCGGTCATGGTACCTGGCGGTCGCTGCGCGCGCCCGGGTTAGAAAGGCCGCCGTCGCCGAATCCCGCTGCGCCGCGGCGGTCGGGGACGCGGCCAGGAGCGCCAGAGTCGTGCCTAAGGCAAGTGCGGTCACGGCCCGAAGACCTTGAGTGAGTCCTGGCCGTACGCAAGCAGCAGAACCTGAAGCCGCTCCGGCGTGACACCCTGCGGAAAGCGGCTCGCCAGGCGCAGTTGCTCGCGGACCGGGGCGGACGGCGGCTCCCGGTTCCGCACGACGACGCTCGGCGGAAGGTCTTCGAAGATGGAGTTGCTGATCACGCTGTATTTCACGAGGATCACCTGCCGCTGCTGGAGCAGCAGGAGGCCGGTATCGCTGACCGCGAGTAATTCCCCATCGATCAGGCGCTGGTTCAGGTTCACCTGCACGAGCCTCCCCGCGGGGTCGAGCGCTGGGGGATAGGCGCGCGCCCGGGTGCCCATCGAACAGCCGGTGGTCAAGGCGAGCGACAAGAGCAGGCAGCGCATGGGTCACCTCACCGGGACGCGGGTGGCGGCGAAACGACGCTCGAGATCGCTTTGCTCGGTACGCCACCGGTGCAGCGCAGCGACGAGGGCCTCGTCGGACGGCCGGAAGGTCGCCGCCAGATGCTGCGTCCGCAGCCAGCGGCCCCGGAGCCACTCGACGTAGTAGCCTTGGGAGACAAGGAGAAACGTCCGAGCGGAGTCGGCGGACGCGACCCCGACGTCGAAGCGGAGGAAGAAGCGTTGCCCAGGGGTGGTGACGAGGTAGCGCTCGTCGGCGGCCCGGATGCCCGCGAGCGCCGCGGTGTCGGGACGCCCGTCGCTCGCCACGACGGCGCTCGGCTCCAGGACGCGCGTGGACGGGGTGCGAAGGTCGCGCGCCAGGCGCACCTGGTCGATGCGCCAGTCGTCGGCGACGAAGGACAGGCGAATCCGTAGGCTGTCGCCGGTGGGTACCGGCACGCGCACGGCCACTTCTTCCCACGCGATGGGGCCGGCATCCCCGATGCGGACGATCTCTCGAAATCCTCCGCCGTCCTGGACCGCGACCCGCATGCCCATGTGCTCGACGTACCAGCGGCCCAGGCGAGCTGCAGGCCCGATCTCGGCGAGATCGCGGCCCATCCAGTCGATGGAGCGGAGCCCGGGGTCGCCGAGCATTAGGTCGTACAGCAGAACGGTGTTGAGGAGGCTGTTTCGCATCCGGAGCACCAGCGCTACCGTATCGCGCCCCACCGGCTGGGGGAACGTGAGGTCGACGAAATCCGTTGCGTCCCGCGCAGTAGCGGCGTCGAGCACGGCGGGCGCGGTCCGATAGCTGCGGCCGTCGGCGGCGGCGAGGTCGGCGCTCACGTCACGGCCGACGCGGTCGCGCGCGGTCGTCGCCGAGATGAAGTCGTGGACCGCCAGCGCGTGGTGCCCCGCGTCAGGAAGGATGTACTCGTCGGTAGCGTGCCGCGCCTCGATCAACCCAAGGCGGTTGATATAGTGGGTCTCGAAGGCCTCATCCCGCACCTCGAGGCGAAGCGTGCCGGCTTCGTCGGGTTGGGCGCGGAGGCGATCGACGTCCGTCGCCTCGAACAGCGGGGCGATGCTGTATGAAAAGCCTTCCGCCTCGAGCACTGGTGTGCCGGCGCTGTCCGAGTAGATCGTGGGACACGAGCCGAAGATGGCGACCGCGGCGAGGCCGATGCCGGCCATCGCGCCAGCCGCCCCAACGGTCGAGAGTATGAGGCTGGAGGCGCCGTCGACCTGGTCACGGTAGCTCTCCATCGCGAGGATGCTGTCCAGCGGGATCGCGGTTGCCGGCATGGAGTCGCGGAGCGCGAGGTCCCAACGGAACGCCGTGCCGATGGACGCCGGGAGAACTGTGGCTCCCCGGACGCGGATGCCGGCAGGGTAGACCACTGTCGAGCCGTCGGCGAGGTGCGCCTTCACCGGCGATTCGATGCTCAGCGTGTCAGTCAGTGCTGAGGATGGCACCGCGGCCACCTCAGGCCGCTTATAGACGATGCACGCGGCGGCCAGGACCAGCGCGAGGGCAAGAGACGCGCGGTGGCATGAGAGCGACATACGGCCTCCTCCTAGAGTGGCCGTTTATATCGTCAGCCTCAGTCAAGGCGCAGTCAAGCGGCGCGGCCCTTCAGCGCTGGCAATGCGGGCAGAACGTCGTCGCCCGTAGGTCGATCACGTGCGTGGTCACGAGCTTCCTCCCGCACTGCACGCACGGCTGGCGCCCGCGCCCATACACCTTAAGCTCGAACTGAAATCGTCCGCGGCCGCCCGTGCCGGTGCGGTAGTCTCGGACGGTCGTGCCCGATGCGTCGACCGCCCGCTCGAGCACTCCACGCACTGCTGCGTGCAGCCGGGCGAACTCCTCGAGCGACAGTCGGTCCGTGGGCCGTGACGGGTCGATCCCCGCCTCGAACAGCGCCTCGTTCGCGTAGATGTTGCCGATGCCAGCCAGGCGGCGCTGGTCCATGATCGCCTTCTTGACCGCCGTTCGTGTCCCACTCAGCCGCTCGGCGAACACGAACGGCGTGAAGGTCTCCTCTAGCGGCTCCGGGCCGATCCGGCTCGTGTAGGCGATCCAGCCCTTGTCGTCGAGCAGCCAGACGGTACCGAGGCGGCGCACGTCGCCATACACGAAGAGGCGACCGTCCTCGATGGTGCACGTGAGCACCGCATACTTTGCCTCTTCCCGCGTGAGTGGGCGCTCGTAGACGACGAGCGAGCCGGTCATCCGCGGCTGCACGATCAGCCGGTGACCGCTCCCGAGCCGGAACACGGCGTGTTTGGCGCGGCGGCTCACTTCTTCGAAGGTGTTGCCGCGCAGCGTCCGCAGGAGGCGTGGCTTCGAGACGCGGCGCAGGACGTCTGTCTTGGCGAGGCGGGCGCGCGCGATGCGGAAGCCTTCCAGCCGCGGCGCCAGCTGGCGAACGATCGTCTCGACTTCAGGCAGCTCCGGCACGGCGCAGCTCGCGCCAGGCGATGTCCCGGCGCCAAGTCTTTCCCTCGAAGGTGATCCTCTCGCTGGCAGCGGCGCTACGGCGTGCCGCCTCCGGCACCGTGGCGCCGAGCGCCGTGACGTTGAGTACCCGGCCGCCGGCCGCCCGCAGGGTGCCGGACCCGTCACGGGCCGTCCCGGCGTGGAACACGAGCACATCAGGGCCAAGGTCGGTCGGCACGTCGATGGCGGCGCCGCGCTCGGGCGTGTCCGGATAGCCGCGCGCAGCGAGCACGGTGGTCACCGCGGCCCGCATGGCGGGGAGCACGGGCTGCGTCGGCTGCCAGCGGCCGGCGGCGATATCGGCAAGATGCTGCGTGCAGCCCTCCGGAAGAATCGGGAACACAGCCTGCGTCTCGGGGTCCCCGAACCGACAATTGAATTCGAGGACAAACGGGGTGCCGTCGGTGGAGACCATGAGGCCGGCGTAGAGGACTCCGGTGTAGGGGGCGCGGCGCTGGGCCATCTCCCGCAGTGTCGGCTCGAGGACTTCGCGTCGCACGCGCTCGAGCAGCGCGGGGGTGCCGAGGCTCACGGGGCAGTACGCGCCCATGCCGCCGGTGTTCGGACCGGTGTCGCCCTCGTTCAGGCGTTTGTGATCCTGCACGGGAGGGAGGATCGCGAGCCGCTCCCCATCGGTGAGGGCGAGCACGGAGAGCTCTTCGCCGGTGAGGAACTCCTCAATGACGATCTCACGACCCGCCTCGCCGAGTTTGCCATCGGTCAGCATGGCGCGGGCCGTCGCGGCGGCCTCCGTGCGCGTGTCACACACCACGGCGCCCTTCCCGGCCGCGAGGCCGGACGCTTTGACCACGAGTGGCTCGGTGTGCGCGCGGATGTACGCGAGCGCGGCGCCCAACTCGGTGAAGCTGCGGCTCGCCGCTGTCGGTACGCCCGAG
>DASQAH010000130.1:0-5118 GCA_035635835.1 Gemmatimonadales bacterium | reverse complement strand
CCCCGCCGATCTTCCTCCCATCGCGAGGACCGGTGTTGGCGGATCGAAAGTCGCGAAGGGCGCCAGCCGCGAGAGTCGCTCCATCACGTCGCGCCGCCACAGCAACAGCGACCCGCGCGTCCCGGCGCGGGCGAGCTCGGGGCTCTGCAGCGCCCACGCCAGCGCTACCGCTCGCCAGCGGCCTTGGAGCCGCAGGCCCGCGGCGCGCAGCACCCGCCCTTCCGGGCTCGCAGTATCCGCGACGGCGAACTGCCCGAACCCGGGGCCAAACCATGTCTCGCTCGGGGCTCCCGCGAGCAGCTCGAGCGCCAGGCCGGTGTCCGTCTCCTGTGCCGCGAGCGGCGCACCCGCGTGCGCCCAGGCGCTGCGGTGGATGTCGTCCCAGGTCGGCTGAGGCTTGATCTGCAACAGGGAGGAGTCGTCGGGCGCCGGCACGGCGATCCAGCGGCGTGGCGCAGCGCCGTCGGTCGGGCCGACGAGCGCAACGCCAGCCACGGCAGCATGGGGGCCGAGCCGCGCGGAACGGGCCACGACCGTGGCGACGCGGGTGGGGTCCCAGAGCGGCAGGGCACCCAGCGCTTGTTCCACGCCGGCGAACGCGGGCGGCGCGGCCCGCTCGAGGCTACCCTCATCGACCCCGAATGCCAGTCGTTCGAACTGGGCGCGCTGGGCTGGATAGGGATGGGTGAAGCCGCGATCGGCGCGGCTGCGTGCGCCGCTTCCTCCCCCCCCGCCGGCGGCCCGTGCGATGGCCGGGATCAGCCCGTAGACGCCGACCATGCCAAGCAGCAAGGCGGCCCAGGCGCCGACCAGGAACCCGGCGCGCCCCCGCCAGCCCCACGCGAGGCTCGTGAGCGCAGCCGCCACGGCGAGCCCGGCGACTACGGGAGCTCCCGGTAGCCGCACGTTGAGGAGCGCGCGGTCCACCACGCCGTGCATCCCCGCCACGACTTCTGCGGGATCGAGCAACGCCCCCCAGGCGAGGGCCGCCGCGATGCACGCGAGCAGCACCCCAAGGTGGCCTTGCGCATGTGGGCTCGCGGCCGGGCGGCCGCGCGTGAACCGCAGCGAGCCGATCCCCAGATAGAGCAGAGCGACCGCGACCGTCGCAGTCACCGTGACGAGCAGGGCGAAGCTCTGGCGCGTCTCCGCCCACGGTAGCTCCCCGACGTAGTACCCGAGGTCCTTGCCGAGCACCGGATCCGTGATCCCGAACTGCGGAGGTGCCGTTGCCAGGGCGGCCAGGCGCCACCAGTCTCCCGTTCCCCACGAGAGCCCGATTCCGAAGAGCAGCCCGCTCCCCAGAGTCAGAGCGAGCAGCACGCGCTGCGGCACGGCCTCCACAATCTCGAGGTTCCCGATGCGGCGCGGCATCTGCACCGAGCCGATCGCGCGATAGACGAAGTAGACGTGAATGGTGCCCCACGCCACCGCGAGCACCAGGATAGCAAGCCGTACGACGCGCGCGAGCGCGCGAGCGTCGAGGTAGACGCTTCCCGCCGCGATGCTCGCGGCCCACGCCCGCTCGGCGGTCTCCAGCGCCAGCCAGCGCCCGCCCACGAGCAGGACGACCAGCAGCGCGACGGCAGCGACCAGGCCCCAGCGTCGCCCGGCCGGGGTCACACTGGCGGGGGGGAGGGGGAGGGGGAGGGGGCGGTATTCGCGGCCAGCCAGCCCTCGACTTCAGCGCGGTAGGCGGCGAGCGCCTGGGCCGAGGTGGCTTCGAAGCGCATGACCAGGGCGGGCTGCGTATTGGAGGCCCGCAGCAGCCCCCACCCCTCAGCGAACGTGATGCGGACTCCATCGAGCGTGAACACCCGGTACTTGGTAGCGAAGTGCCGCGCGGCGCGCTCCACCACTGCGAACTTCTGCTCGTCGGGACAGTCCACCCGCAGCTCCGGCGTGGCCACCGTCCGCGGCAGGTCGGCGAGCAGGCGGGACAGTGGCCCGCCCTCCCGGGCGACGTAGTGCAACAGTCGCGCCGCGGCGAAGAGCGCATCGTCGAAGCCGTACCAGTCGCCGCCGAAGAAGATGTGGCCGCTCATCTCTCCCGCGAGCGCCGCGCCACTTTCTTTCATCTTCTGCTTGATGAGCGAGTGGCCGGTCTTCCACATGAGCGGCACGAGGCCAGCGCGCTGCAGCATCTGCGGCAGCACCTCGGAGCACTTCACGTCGAAGATGACCGGCTTGCCCGGGCCGAAGCGCCGCGCCAGGTCGCGGCCAAACAGCACGAGCAACTGGTCGCCGAACACCGGCGTCCCCCGCTCATCCACGGCGCCGATGCGGTCCCCGTCGCCGTCGAAGGCGATCCCCAGTTCCGCGTGCTCCCGCACCACGCTGGCTTGCAGGTCCTTGAGGTTCTCGAGCACCGTCGGGTCAGGGTGGTGATTGGGGAACGTGCCGTCGGACTCGGCGAATAGCGGCACGACGTCCGCGCCGAGGCGCCGCAGCGTGTCGATCGCGATCAGGCTCCCGACGCCGTTGCCGCAGTCCACGACGACCCGCAGGCGCCGGGCCAGCGGCGCGTTGCGGGTGAGGATTGCGTCGCGGTACTCCGTCAGCAACGAGCGGTGTGCGGCGAGCCGACCCCCGGTCCGGGTTTCCGTGCGGTTGTCCTCGATCATCTCGTGGAGGCCCTGGATCACGTCGCCGTAGATCGCGTCGTCGCCCAAGACGAGTTTGAAGCCGTTGAACTCCGGCGGGTTGTGCGAGCCGGTGACCTGCACGCCGCCATCCACCTCCAGCGTGTGCGTCGCAAAATAGAGCGCGGGCGTCGGACATTCCCCCACATCGAGGGCCGTGCCACCCGCAGACACAATCCCGGTGCGCACGCCCTCGGCGAGGTCCGCGCCCGATGGGCGATTGTCCCGTCCCACGGCGAGGCGCGGGGCGTGGCCCAGCCGCTCGATGCCGAGCGTCGTGACCGCCGCACCGATGGCGTGCGCGACCGGAGGCGTGAGCTGATCACCCACGGTGCCGCGGATGTCGTATTGCCGGAAAATGGTGGCGGGGACGTGCACGGAGGTAACCCGCCCGAGTCTCAGCGACCGAGAGGGGGGGTGGGTGGGACGGCGGCGACGCCCCGCTGCACCGTGGCGCCGCTCGTCTTGGACAAGTCGAGCAGTCGGTTTGGCGCCACGCCGAACACCAGGATGCCGGCCACGGCCACCGCCAACGCCACGTGTCCGTAGCCGTCGAGACGCACGGCGGCGTGCGTCTCGGTCGACGGAGCGGGCTTCATGTAGATCGCCATGACGACCGGGAGATAATAGCCCGCCGACACGACACTGGTGAGCGCCAGGAGAGCGGCGAGCCAGCCATGCCCCGTGCTCATCGCCGCCACCAGGATGTACCACTTGCCGATGAAGCCGGCGGTGCCCGGGAACCCGAGCAGCGACAGCATGCACACGGTAAGCGCGAACGCCAGCCAAGGCCGCTGCGCGGCGAGGCCCGCCAGGTCGTCGATCTGCACGTCGCTCTCGCCGCCCCGCCCTTTGGCCGCCAGCAGGGCGAACGCCGCCAGCGTCGTCAGGCTGTAGGCAACCAGGTAGAACACGAACGCCGCCGAGCCCGCCGCCACACCGGTCGCCACTGCTACCAGCAGGTAGCCGGCGTGCGCCACGGATGAGTAGGCGAGCATCCGCTTGAGCGAGCGCTGCGCCAGGGCGATCAAGTTGCCCGCGACCATGGTCGTAATCGCGAGGCCGGCCACGATCTCGCGCCAGGCGCCTACGGGGGCGGGGGCGAGCGCCTCGCCCACGACGCGGAATAGCGCCGCGAACGCGGCCGCCTTGACCGCCGTCGCCATATAGCCCGCTACCGGCGTGGGCGAGCCATCGTACACGTCGGGCGCCCACATGTGGAACGGCACGGCGGCGACCTTGAAGCCGAAGCCGATCAGCAGCAGCGCGACCCCCAAGAGCAACAGCGGATGGTGCTGCAGCCCGAGGGAGACGGCCTGGACACCGATGAGGGAGAGGTTGGTCGTCCCTGTCGCGCCGTACGTCAGAGCGATGCCGTACAGCAGAAACGCGGACGCGAACGCCCCCAGGAGGAAATACTTCAAGCCCGCCTCGGCAGCGCGCGGGCTGCGGCGGTTGAAGCCCGCCAGCGCGTACAAACAGATCGACATCAGTTCGAGACCGAGGAAGATCACCATCAGATCGTCGCCGCCCCCCATCAGCATCATCCCGATCGTCGCGAACACGAGCAGCACGTAATACTCGGGGGCGAGCAGCCCTTCCCGCTCGAGGTAGCGCATCGAGAAGAGCACCGTCAGCAGTGCGGCGCCCAGGAAGATCCAGTCGGTGACGAACCGGAAATCATCCACGGCGATCATGGCAACACTGCCCGTCGCATGGGCGCTGTGCCACCAGAGCCACCACACGGCGCCGGCCGTCGTCGCCAGAGCGACGAGTGTCAGCCAGCCGGCGACCCGTGCGTCGCTGGCGGTGCGGTGCCGCCACGCCACCACGAGCAGCAGCACCAGCGCCCAGGCTGCAAGCACGAGCTCGGGCAAGAGGGCGGTCAGCAGCTGCCGATAGACCGAGAGGTCGAGCGTCATCGTCCGGCGGCGGTGAGCGCCGTGGGTCTGCCGGGCGCGGTGAGGAGCGGGGAGGTGGGGGGGGGGGAGGGCGGGCGGACCGACTGGAGGAATTGCCGTGCGGCCGGCTCCATGCGCAGAAGCATCGGCTTGGGGTACACGCCGATCCACACGATCCCCGCAAGCAGCGGGATCAGGACGGCCAGCTCGCGCGGCGACAGATCGACCAGGGACTCGTTCTCGCGCTTGTCGAGCGGGTTGTAGATCACCCGCTGCAGCGCGCCTAGCAGGTACATCGCGGCCACGATCACCCCGCCCGTGGCGATGGTCGCGGCCACGGGGTGGGTGCGGAACACGCCGAGCAACACCAGGAACTCGCCGACGAAGCCGTTCGTGCCGGGCAGCCCGATGGACGAGAGGGAGACCACGGTGAGGGTGGCGGCAAGCAGTGGCACGACCTTCGCGATCCCGCCGAAAGCGGCGACGAGGCGGCTATGGCGACGCTCGTACAGCATGCCCACAAGGAAGAACAGCGCTCCCGTGGAGAGCCCGTGGTTGATCATCACCAGCAGGGC
>DASQAH010000129.1:0-2533 GCA_035635835.1 Gemmatimonadales bacterium | reverse complement strand
CAGTGCCTCCGACCGGGGATCCGGCCTGCCCGGTAGTCCAAACCAACGGCACGACGCCTCCGCTCGACACCTTCCGCCGCCAAGGCGTCAACGTGAAAATCGAGGGCGGCGCACCGGTGATACCTTAACGCTGACCGCTTCCCGGTAAAACTGGGCGGCTCCTCCGGGAGCCGCCCTTCTCGTTTACGCGTCCCCGGTGAGCCGCTAGCTTCCCTGCCGTGCGCCCGACGACACTTGGCATCATCGGTCTCGGCGCCATCGGTGGCTCGCTGGCGCGCCGGGCCAAGTTGGCCGGCATTGCCACGGTCATCGGCTGGTCGCCCGAGGGAAGCGAGCGGGTCGCCGCGGCGCAGCAAGGCGCGCTTGATGACGCCCCCCATCACCCACAGGACGTCGCGCGCAAGGCAGAGCTGCTGGTGCTCGCCGCGCCCCCTGCCGCCAACCTGCAGCTGCTGGAGACGCTCGCGCCGCACCTCTCCCCCGGGGCGCTCGTCACCGATGTCGGCTCGGTCAAGCGCGCCATCGTGACACGGGCTGAGGCGTTGGGGCTTTCGACCCGGTACGCGGGCAGCCACCCTCTTGCCGGCACGCACCAGCGGGGCTTTGAGGGCTCGCGGGCGGATCTGTTTCGGGGGGCGGTCGTGTACGTGACGCCTGCCGCTGGCGGCGACGGCGCGGCCCGGGAAGTTGCCCACTTCTGGAGGACCGTGTGCGAGGCGCACCCCGTCATGCTCGACGCGGCGCGGCACGACGCTCAGGTGGCCATCACGAGCCACGTGCCGCAGGTGGTTGCCTCGCTGCTGGGGGCCTTCCTGGCCACGCGCCTCCCGCCCGGTGCCACGCTCGGCCCCGGCGCGCGGGACACGACCCGCATCGCGGCGAGCGATCCCGCCCTGTGGACCGAGATCCTGCTGATGAACCGGGACGAGCTGCTGCCCGCGCTCCGATCTCTCGAAGAGCCGCTGGGAGAGATCGAGCGGGCGCTCGAGGCGGGGGATGCCGGCGCGCTCACTGCATGGCTGGCGTACGCGGCCGAGTGGCGCCGGGGGGTCGACGCGTGAGGGTCGCGGGCACCGTACGGGTGCCGGGTGACAAGAGCATTTCCCACCGCGCCCTGATGCTGGCCGCGCTGGCCTCCCCCCGGGGGGGGCGGGGGGGGGTGGGCACGAGCGAGCTCACCGGCTTGCTCACGGGGGAGGACGTGAAGAGCTCAGCGCGCGTGTTGCGACAGCTCGGCGCCGAGATCTCCTCCATTCGCGAAGGCGCACAAGTCACGGTGCGCGCCTCCCGCCTTTCGCAACCCGCATCCCGGCTGTACTGCGGCAACTCGGGTACCAGCGCCCGGCTGACACTCGGGATCCTGGCAGGCCAGCCCTTTGCTGCAACGCTGACTGGCGATGCGTCGCTGCGCCGCCGGCCGATGCGGAGAGTGACCGAGCCGTTGCGGGCCATGGGCGCCCGTATAGTAGAAGAGCGCGGGGATTGCCTTCCGTTGACCATCCGCGGCGGGTGGCTGCGGCCGCTCAAGTACACGACGCCGGTGGCGAGCGCGCAGCTCAAGAGCGCGCTGCTCCTGGCGGCGCTGACAGGGCGCGTCGCGGTGACGATCCGCGAGCCGTATCGCTCGCGCGATCACACAGAGCGGTTGTTCGTGCACCTGGGACTCGATTTGCACTTCCATGACGGAGCCATCAGCTATCAGCCGTCGGCCGTGGGCGTCCCGGCGTTTCGGGTCACGGTGCCCGGCGATGCTTCGAGCGCCGCCTTTCTCGTCGCGGCGGCCGTCCTCGCCGAAGGCGGGGAGCTCTTGCTTGAGAACGTCGGCGTCAACCCAACGCGCACCGGGTTCCTAGTCGTCCTGGCGCGGATGGGCGCCGCTGTGGAGCGCGTGAACCTCGGCGAGCAGGGGGGAGAGCCGGTAGCGGACCTCCTGGTGCGCCCGGCCGCACTGCGTGCCACCAGCGTGACGGCCGAGGAAGTGCCGACGCTAGTGGATGAAGTGCCGGTGCTCGCCGTGCTGGCGAGCCGGGCCATGGGAGAGACCGTGTTTCGGGAGGTCGGAGAGTTGCGAGTGAAAGAGAGCAACCGGCTGGAGCTGCTCGCCGCGAACCTGCGGGCCGTGGGTGTCGCGGCAGAGGCGCGAGGCAACGACCTCCACGTGCAGGGCACGGATCGCCCGCCGCGGGGTCGGGTGGACACGGCGCGTGATCACCGGCTCGCGATGGCGTTTGCGGTGCTCGGCACCCTTCCGGGCGCCGCCGTGCGCCTGTCGGAGCGCCGTTCGGTGGCGATCAGCTACCCCCGCTTCTTCACGGACCTGAGCCGGCTTGCGCCGCGTGCTGCGCGTCATCGCGATTGACGGGCCGGCGGCCTCCGGCAAGTCTTCGATTGGGGCGGCGGTGGCCCGCGCACTGGGGTGGGCGCACCTTGATTCCGGGGCGCTGTATCGCGCCTTGACGCTGGCCGCGCTCGACAACATCGGGGAAACGGGAAAGGCGAAAGGGGAAAGGGGGAGGGCTCAGCGGATTGTGGA
>DASQAH010000128.1:0-3449 GCA_035635835.1 Gemmatimonadales bacterium | reverse complement strand
GCACCGCGGCCCAGACGCCGACGATAGCGAGCCCCCAGCCGATTGCGATGAACACCCAGCCCTCGGGTGCCATCCTCATCGGGCCGTCTCCAGCGACGTCCCGGTGAGTAGGCGGTAGGCCTCGAGGTAGCGCGCGCTCGTGGTCGCCACCACGTCCGCCGGGAGGGGCGGGGGCGGCGGATCGCCGTTCCAGCGCTCCTGCTGCTTCAGGCCGGCGAGGTAGTCGCGCAGCGGCTGCTTGTCGAAGCTGGGCTGGCTCTTTCCCGGGGTGTAGCAGTCGGCCGGCCAGAACCGTGAGGAGTCCGGCGTCAGCACCTCGTCGATGAGGAGCAAGGTGCCGTCGGCCGCTGTGCCGAACTCGAACTTCGTATCGGCAATGATGATCCCGCGCTCCGCGGCATACGCCCGGCCGGCCGAGTAGACGGCGAGACTGGCGCGCTTCAGGCGTTGGGCGAGCAGCTGGCCGAGCGCGTCCGCGACGTGACCGAAGGTCACGTTCTCGTCGTGCCCCGTTTCCGCCTTGGTGGCGGGCGAGAAGATCGCCGGCTCGAGGCGCGCGCTCTCCTGGAGGTCCGGCGGCAGCGGCTCCCGCGCCAGCGTACCCGACTGCCGGTACTCCGACCACGCCGAGCCCGAGAGATAGCCCCGTACGACGCACTCGAACGGGATCGGCGTGGAGCGCCGCACCAGCATGGCGCGGCCCAGCAGCGCGTCGCGCTCGCCCTCGAGAAGCGGCACGCGCTCCAGGATGGCATCGGCGTCGGCGGTGATCAGGTGGTTGGGAATGATGTCCGCGAGGCGGCGGAACCAGAAGGCGGACAGCTGCGTGAGCACCGCCCCCTTGTGGGGCACAGGCTCGCGCAGCACCACGTCGAACGCGCTCACCCGGTCGCTCGCCACCAACAGCAGGGTGTCCTCGTCCACTGCGTACAGCTCACGGACCTTGCCGCGGCGCAGCAGCGGAAGCGGCAGCCGGCTTTCGACCAGTGCGGTCTTCATACGTTCACCTCGGCGACCGCGGCGGTCGGGGCCACCGCGCCGATCTGCTGGAGCACGGGGGGGATCACCTCGTCCAGGAACTCGTCGACCTGTTTGGGTGCGCGGCCCACGTACGCCGCCGGGTCGACCTCATCGCGGCGTGCGGCCACCTTCAGCCGCGCGAAGGCCGGGTCGGCAGCGAGCCGCTCGAGCAGGTTGTTGGCGCCGCCACGCTCGGCCAGGTCCGCTGCCACGGCGAGGCTGTGCGTGCGGATGACGTCATGCAGTGCCTGGCGGTCGCCGCCGGCTTTCACGCCGCGCATCAAAAGCCGCTCGGTTGCGAGAAACGGCATGGTGTCGGCGACGTGTCGCGCGATCACGCGTTCATGAACCTCCAGCCCCGCGGCGACGTTGGTCGCGAGCACGAGGATCGCGTCCGTTGCGAGGAAGGCCTCCGGGATCGCGAGCCTGCGGTTGGCGCTGTCGTCGAGCGTGCGCTCGAGCCACTGGGTCGCGGCGGTGTGCCAGGCGTTGCCCTCGAGCTCGATCACGAAGCGCGCCAGGCTGGTCATGCGCTCGGCGCGCATCGGGTTGCGCTTGTACGCCATCGCGCTTGACCCCACCTGCTCGCTTTCCAGCGGCTCGAGGATTTCGTCCTCGTGTTGCAACAGCCGCAGGTCGGTCGCGAACTTCGCGGCGGAGGCAGCGATGCCCGACAGCGCCGCCAGCACTTGGGCGTCGAGCTTGCGGGGGTAGGTCTGACCGGTGACCGGGAAGACCCGGGCGAACCCCATCTTCTTCGCGACGCGCGCGTCTAGGTCCCGGACCTTGGCCTCGTCCCCGGCGAACAGCTCGAGGAAACTCGCCTGCGTCCCGGTCGCGCCCTTGACGCCGCGAAAGCGCAGGGTTTCGAGCCGGTGGACCAGTTCCTCGGCGTCGAGCGCGAAGTCCTGCATCCACAGCGTGATCCGTTTCCCGACCGTCGTAAGTTGCGCGGCCTGGAAATGCGTGTAGGCCAGGCAGGGCAGGGCGCGATGCTTGCGCGCCAGCTTGCCGAGGGCGACCACCACCGCGGCAAGACGACCCAGGAGCAGCCGCAGCCCGTCGCGCATCAGCAGGAGGTCGGCGTTGTCGGTCACGTAGGCGCTCGTGGCGCCGAGGTGGAGGTAGGGCCGGGCGGCCGGCGCTTGGTCACCGAGCGCGTGAATGTGGGCCATCACGTCGTGCCGCAGCCGCTTTTCGTGCTCCAGCGCCCGTTCGAGGTCGACATCGTCGAGGTGGGCACGTACTTCCGCCACGGCATCGGCCGGGATGGGGAGCCCGAGTTCTTGCTCGGCTTCCAGCAGGGCGAGCCAAAGCCGGCGCCACAGGCCGATGCGCCGGCGCTCGCTCCACAGCCCCTGCATCGCCGGCGAGGCGTAGCGCGTCGAGAGCGGCGACGACCAGGTCAAACGGAGGCCTTCGCGCGCGCGGCCAGCTTGCTCCAATCGTTGAGGAACTGGTCCAGCCCCCGGTCGGTCAGCGGGTGGAGCAGCAGCTTGCGCAGCACATCCGGGGGCAGCGTCCCCACATCAGCGCCGATCATTGCTGCCTCCACGACGTGGCGTGGGTGGCGCAGCGAGGCGGCGAGGATCTCCGTCTCGATGCCGTAGTTGTCGAAGATGACCCGCGCCTCGCGGATCACCTCCATTCCCTCTTGCCCGACGTCGTCCAGCCGCCCGATGAACGGGCTCACGTAGCTCGCCCCTGCCTTCGCGGCGATCAGGCACTGCGGACTGGAGAAGCACAGCGTGACGTTAGTCCTGATTCCCGCCGCTGTGAGCCGCCGCACCGCTACCATCCCGTCCTCGAGCATCGGGATCTTCACCACGATATTGTCGGCGATCTTGGCCAGCGACGTCCCTTCCTTCACCATGCCCTCGGTGTCCACGGCGACGACTTCAGCCGAGACCGGTCCTTCAACGAGCGAGCAGATCTCCTTCAGCACGTCGCGCGGGTCCAGGTCGCCCGCCTGCTTGGCGAGCAGCGACGGGTTCGTGGTGATGCCGTCGATGAGCCCCGCCTGGGTAGCCCAGGTGATGTCTTTGAGGCTGGCGGTGTCGAGGAAGAACTTCATGACTCAGCCCCGGCGTAGAGGTCAGGAGGATAGCGCACCGCGACCAGGTACAGGCCCTGAGGCGGGGCGGGCGGACTTGCCGCCTGGTTGTCACCGGCGGCGAGCAGGCGGGGGAAATCCGACGGTGGGCGCCGGCCAAGTGCGATGTCCACCATTGCGCCCACCAGGAACCGCACCATTCGGTGCAGAAACCGATCAGCCTCGATCGTGAACGTCATGCCCGCCCCGTCCGCTCGCGGCGCCCACTCGGCGAGCGCCACGCGGCATCGGTAGTCAGGCTTGGCCTCCCATTCATCCTCCCCGCCGCTCCCGTCCGGCTTCTTCCTCTCCCCCCCTCCCCCCCCCGCAGCCCTGG
>DASQAH010000127.1:0-3199 GCA_035635835.1 Gemmatimonadales bacterium | reverse complement strand
GGGGGGGGGGGGAGAGCCGTGTCGAGACGGGTCAATGCTGGAAGTGGGCGTGCAGGGCGTCGAACACGACCGCTGCCTGCTCGACCCGGGCGGTGTCCTCCGTGTGTCCGCGGGCGATCCCGTCCACGACGAGGGCCAGGCCGGGCGCCTCGGCGCGGCCGAACTTCTCGTCTTTGCAGTCGATGTCGTGCACGATCTCGCCGAGCGCGCGCAGCGCGCGGTCGCGCAGGCCGAAGCGATCGAGCAACGTCTCGAAGGTGCAATTGGCGCCCTCGTGCGTGAATTCAGCCTCGTACATGTCGAAGCGCACTTCGCCCGGCTCAGGCCGGTAGCCGCGCGGAGCGACGAACTTGAAGCGCGTTGCCGGATCGATGAAGCGCCGGATCAGCCAAGCGCTCGCCATGCGGTCGACTTTCACACCCACTCGGGTGACCCACGTTCGGCCGACGTAGGCCGCGGAGTCGGCAGTAGGAGCAGGCGCGTCGGGTGCGCTCGTGCGGAACATGGCAGCGAGCTCCTGGTTGGAGATTCCCTCGAGGAACCCCGCCTCGCAGATGAGCGCCTCGCCCCCGTCGGCCACGATCTCGCGCGCGAGCCATTGGAGATCCTCGAGCGCTTCATCGGTGCGGGGGAGGGCATAGACCGAGTTCTTGAGCGGGCGGGCACCGATGCGGCGCAGGCGGCGCCGCACTTTGACGCGGAAGTAGTCGGGCTTGGGGGGGATGCGGTGGATGAGCAGCAGCCAGGGCGGCGCCGCAGTCTCCGCTTGCGCGGCTATCGCAGATGAATCATCTTTCATATCACAACTGTATCACCAGCGTGGCGACGGGGCAAGCCTTGGCTTTCGACATGATCTTTCCGTGGAAGCGATCCTCCACCCGCTCGCAACCGGCGGGCAAAACGCTCCTGCTCACTCGGCGGGATGTAGCAGCCCTGCTCGATCTCGACACCTGTATTGCAGCGGTCGAGACCGCGTTCCGGCTACACGGCGAAGGCAAGACCGCCGCTCCCGGTGTGCTTGGCGTGCCCGTCCCAGGCGGCGGGTTCCACATCAAGGCTGGCGTACTCGTCTTGGGGCGGCCCTACTTCGCGGCGAAGACCAACGCCAACTTCCCCGACAACCCCGCGCGCTGCGGTCTGCCAACGATTCAGGGCGTGATCGTGCTCGCGGACGCGGAGCGGGGCACGCCGCTTGCCCTGATGGACGCGACGGAGATCACGGCGCTCCGCACCGCAGCGGCGAGCGCCATCGCGGCCAAGCACCTCGCGCGCGCGGATGCCCGCACCGCGACGATCGTCGGCTGTGGGACACAGGGTCGGGTGCAGCTGCGGGCCTTGCGGGCGGTGCGCGCCCTGGAGCGCGTGTACGCCTGCGACCGGGACGCCACAGTGGCCGAGCGGTTCGCCCGCGAGATGCGGACCGAGTTGGGCCTCGAGGTGCGGGCGCGGACCGATATCGCGGGTGCAGCCCTCGCAAGCGACGTAATAGTGACGTGCACACCGTCGCGCGAGCCGATTCTCGCTGCTGGCGACGTCCGCCCAGGCACCTTCGTCGCAGCCGTGGGGGCAGACAACCCCGAGAAGCAGGAGATTGACCCTGCCCTGCTGGCCGCGAGTCGGATCGTCGTGGACGTGCTCGAGCAAGCGGCCACGATGGGCGACCTGCACCACGCGCTTCGGGCCGGCCTATTGAGCCGCGCCGACGTGCACGCCGAGCTGGGGGAAGTGGTCGCGGGGCGAAAGCCGGGACGGTGTTCCTCGGAGGAGACGATCGTGTTCGACTCGACGGGAATGGCGCTGCAGGATGTAGCGGCGGCCGCCGCCGTGTACGAGCGGGCGGTTCAGGCCGGACGCGGCCTCGCCATGTCGCTGGGCGAATGACTGCCGCGAGTCTCGTGACGTACACGGCCGTGGCGGCCGTCCTCACCGTGACGCCGGGCGCGGACACGATGCTCGTCATCCGCAACGTCATCGCCCGCGGTCGACGCGCGGGCGTCGTGACCACGCTCGGCATCTGCAGCGGCCTATTCGTCCACGCCACGCTGTCGGCGCTTGGTCTGTCGTTGCTGCTCGCGCGCTCGGCCGAGGCGTTCACCGTGGTGAAGCTCGCTGGCGCCGTCTACCTGGCCTGGCTGGGTGCGCAGGCGTTGCGCGGCGCGGCGCGCCGAGCAGCGCCCCAGGCCGTGCTAGCGGGCGAGGGCCGGGCCGCCGATCGCGCGCGGTCGTGGCGCGAAGGCTTCCTCACTAACGTGCTCAACCCGAAGGTCGCGGCGTTTTACCTGGCGTTCCTGCCGCAGTTCGTCGGACCGGGCGACGCGGTGCTCCCAACGTTCCTCGGGCTCGCAGCCATCCACGCGGCGTTGGGTCTCGTGTGGCTAAGCCTGCTTGCCAGTCTGCTCGAGCGCGCGCGCGGATGGTTCGGGCGTCCGGCGGTGCGCCGGGCGCTCGACGGGGTGAGTGGCGCGGTACTCGTGGCGTTGGGGGCGAGGCTGGCGCTGGCGCGGCGCTAGGCGGCCTCCAACGCCGCTGCCAAGGGCTCGGCGTCCCATGACCCATCGTATCGCACGCCGTTGATGAAGAACGTGGGCGTCCCGTTCACCCCGCTACGCACCCCGCTCATGAAGTCGTCCCGCACCTGGGCCTTGTAGAGGTGCGCCGCGAGCTCGCGCGCCACCCGCGGGGCGTCGAGGCCAAGCTCCGCCGCATACTCGATGAGATTCTCGTCCTCCAGGGCAAACTGCCGCTCGAACAGACGATCATGCATAGCCCAGAACTTGCCCTGCGCCGCTGCCGCCTCCGCGACCTCGGCGGCGTGCTCGGCGTGCACGTGCACCTCTTTGAGTGGAAAGTTGCGGAACACGAACCGCAGGCGCGGCCCCAAGCGAGCCTGGACCTGCTTCACGATCGGGTACGCCCGGCGGCAGTGCGGGCACTCGAAGTCCCCGTATTCCACGAGCGTCACGGGCGCGTCCGCGAGGCCCTGGGAGTGATCGTCAGCGTTCACCGCCACCGCCAGGACCGCGGCCCCCCCCCCCTTCCCCCGCTTGGCGCTCATCGCGCGGCTCGCTCGAGCCCCTCGAGGGCTCGCAGGATCCCGTCCGCCCCAGGGTTCACGCCGATAGGCGACACATAGCTCCAGCGAACGATGCCCTCCTTGTCGATCACAAACAGCGCCCGCTCGGTGATGCCTTCCGCGTCG
>DASQAH010000126.1:0-6061 GCA_035635835.1 Gemmatimonadales bacterium | reverse complement strand
GTGGTAGCCCTTGTCCACATAGATCGTCGAGCCGGTGATGCCGCTCCCCAGCGGGCTGAGTAGGAACGCCGCCGCCATCGCGACCTCTTCCGCGTGCAGCTCCTGAGGCAGCGGGGCGTTGGCGGCGTAATACCTCACCATTTTGTCGATGCCGCCGATCGCACTCGCCGCCCGGGAAGCTAGCGGGCCTGCCGAGATCGTATTCACCCGGATGCCGAACTTGCGCCCGGCCTCGTAAGCGAGGGTGCGCGTGTCGCTCTCCAACGCCGCCTTGGCGGACGACATGCCGCCGCCGTACCCCGGGACTACGCGCTCGCTCGCCATATACGTGAGCGAAAGGCATGACCCGCCGGGCCGCATCAGCGGGCCGAGTCGGGCCACGAGCGACACAAGGGAATACGCGCTCACGCTCACCGCGGCGAGATATCCAGGGCGGCTGGTGTCGAGCAGCGGCCGTTTCACCTCAGGGCCGTTGGCGAGGGAATGGACCAGGATATCGAGCGGCGTGTCGCCGAAATCCTGCACCAGGCGCTGGCGCAGTCCCGCTACCGAGAAATCGCCGACGTCCTTGTAGCGCTTGTTGCCGCGGATTTCCTCGGGCGCGTCGGCTAGCGTATCGTACGCCGCGTCGAGGGGGTAGATCTTCTCGAAGGAGAGGAGCGAACCGTCCGCCATCTTGCGGGCGTCGTCAATCTTGCCGCGCTCGAGCAGGTTTAGAAAGATGTTCAGGGCTGGGGGCCAAGTGCCCGTGCAGACTGTCGCCCCGGCTTGGGCCAGCGCCTTGGCGATGGCGAACCCATAGCCGGCATCGTCCGCCACGCCCGCGACTAACGCCCGTTTCCCCCGCAGATCGATGCTCAGCATTACCCCTCCGCTACAGGAAGAATCTCGCCGCCACCGGAATCAGCTGCGGGTGCCTGACCAAGGCATGGGTGAAGATCCGCCCCAGTGTCCGCTTCTCCAGGGGGATCTGGTTCACCGTATGCGCCAGCCCATTGAAGAAGTCGTCGCTCAGATTCTCCAGGGCCTGCTTGATGCGATAATACTTGAGGTGGTCCTCGCCCAGGAGCTTCATCCACGTGTCGTGGTAGGACGACAGGCGGTGCGCGCTGGTGTCTCCCTCTCGGATCGCCGCCGACGCGGTGCCGCCAGCCAAGCGTCCCGCCTTCATGGCGTTGACGATCCCGCCACCGGATAACGGGTTGATCATGTGCGCCGTGTCTCCCGCCAGCAGCACGCCATCGGCATACGTCTTCTGGACTGTCGTGTGGACGATGACCCCGCCCACCGTGTAGCCGGTGCGCGCCCCGCGGGGATAGCGCCGGGCGACCCACTCATCCAGGTAGGCCCGGGCGTTGCGGCCGTCGCTCCGGAGGGCCACGAGGCCAAGTCCGACGTTCGCGGTGCCATCGCCCTTGGGAAACACCCACGCGTAGCCGCCCGGGGCCACGCGCTCTCCCCACTGGATGTAGATCGCGTCGGGGTCCACGTCGATGCCCTGCAGGACGTACTGGGCGCAGGACTCCATGTCCCGTGCCGGCACGCGGGTATCGAGCCCAGCCCACCGGCCGACCATCGCCTCGACCCCATCGGCGCCGATCACGACGCGGGCGCGGACGGTCTCCTCGCTCCCCGCCCCGCGCAACCGGACGTGCCAGCGACCGTCGGGGCAACGCTGCATTCCCGTTGCCTCGATGCCCACCCGGAGGTCGGCGCCGGCCGCAACGGCCTGCGCCGCGAGGTAAGCATCGAAACGGGTGCGGTCGAGGATCCAGCCAACCTCGCGCTGAGCGACCTTCACCTCGGTATCGTCGGGGGCGAGGAAGATCACCCGCGTGATCTTCCGGGCGACCCAGGGCGCTCCCTCCGGGGCGGCGAACTCCCGCAGCCCCGCGTCACCCACTCCTTCGGCGCAGCGGACCGGGGCCCCCACGGCGCGATCACGCTCGATCAGCAGGACGTCGAGTTCCGGGGCCGCGCGCTTGGCCTCCCAGGCCGCGACCGCTCCGGCGGGGCCGGCGCCGACTACAAGGACATCGAGGTCCCGCGTCATGCGGGGACCATGGCGAGCGCGCCGACCGGACAGGGGGCGATGCACTTGCGGCATCCGGTGCAGGTCTCAGCCTCGATCACGAGGTCGTTCAGAGCGAGGTGAATCGCTTCAGGTGGGCAGAGCGGCAGGCACAGGCCGCAGCGGTCGCAGGTGGTGAGGTCGACCACAGCCACTTCGGTGGCGCGGGTGCGCGGCATGGCCGGAAGCCTAGTTGCCGCTGGGAACGTCGTCAAGCTTCGAGCTTGTTTGGAGTTACGAGCCCCGGTAGGTTGGAAGCCGCGCCGTCCTTTCTCACCCCGACTGGTGGAGTTCGCGTGATGTGTCGAGCTGCGGTCTGCATTCTCAGTCTCTTGGTCGGAGGCGCCCCCCGCGTTGCCCGGGCCCAGTCCGCCTTACCGGCGCTCAGTCCCGAATCGCTGCGGGTGCGGCTGTTTGCGCTCGCCGCCGATTCGATGGGCGGCCGTCAGACCGGTGAAGTGGGGGACTGGAAAGCGCAGGAGTGGATCGCCGCCGGGTTCCGCGCCGCCGGGCTCACGCCCGCGGGGGAGGAGGGGACGTACTTCCAAGGCATTCCATTCCAGCGCGTCTTTGCCGACACCGCCACTCATCTGCGCGCCGGTCCCGTGGCGTTTGCGCTGGGCCGAGACGTGTTGCCACTTGGCCAACCGGTGTCGTGGTCGCTCGACGGTGTCCGCCCCGTCTTCGCGGGGTGGGTGGATCGCCCGAGCTCTTGGGTCGACACAGTCGCCGCCGCTGGCCGGCTGCTCGTGTTCGCGGCGGGGGATTCCCTGCGGGACTTGCGCAGCCTCGGCGCGTTGTTGGCCCGCGTACAGCAGGCGCCGATCTATCGCGTCTGCGCTGGTGTGGCGATCGTGGCGCTGGAGCGGATCGCGCCGGACCTCATCCCGCAGATCCTAGCCGGACGGATCACCGCCGACACTGTGATTCCCGCTACGCCCGGATTCCGACCATTAGTGCTTGCGACGCTCACCGCGGCGCGCGCGATCTTGGGCGTGGATCCCGCGACCGCCGCGACAGGCGTGCTCGGTGGTCCGCTTGCCGGGGGACTGCGTTTTGCCCGGGCGCCACTCGCCTATCCAGCGCGCAACGTGATCGCCGTCCTGCCCGGAGGCGATCCGGCGCTGCGTGGGGAGTACGTGGCGATCAGTGCGCACCACGACCATGTCGGCTTCGCCAGTCGGCCGGTCGACCACGACTCGACGTACGCGTACAATCGCGTGGTTCGTCCCATGGGGGCGGATTCGCCGATGCGTCTCGCGACGCCCGTGGAGGCCGCGCGGATCGCCGCGATCCGGGACAGCCTGCGGCGCGCGCGGCCATCCCGACCCGACTCCGTCTTCAACGGAGCAGACGACGACGGGTCGGGGACGGTCGCACTCATCGCGATCGCCCAAACTCTCTCGGCGGGGGGAGGGGCGCGCCCGCGTCGCTCCATCCTATTTGTCTCTCATGCGGCGGAGGAGCGCGGCCTGCTCGGCTCGGCATGGTTCACCGACCATCCCACGGTCGCGCGGGACTCGATCGTCGCGGAAATGGACTTGGACATGATCGGGCGCGGGGACGCGACCGACCTCCCGAAGGGCGGGCCCGGCTACCTCGAGGTGGTGGGCGTGCGGCGACTCTCCCGCGAGTTCGGCGATCTGCTGGAGCGGGTGAATGCGGGGCAGCGGGCCCCCTTCACCTTCAATTACGAGTACGACGCGCCGGGGCACCCGTTGCAGTATTACTGTCGCGCGGATCACTACAGTTACGCCCGCTACGGCATTCCGTCGGTGTCGCTGTCGCGGGGGGAGCACGCTGATTATCACCAGGTGACGGACGAGCCCCAATACATCGATTACCAGGCCCTGGCTCGGGTGGCGACGCTGGTGTGGGACTTTGCCCGGGTGGTGGCCGATCTTGATCACCGGCCGGCGCTCGAGGGGCCCCGACCCACCAATCCTCAGGTGCCGTGCCGCCAGTGAGGCGGGCGTCAACCGTCCGGCTTGTTTGGGGTTACGCTTTTCATTAGGTTGAGTCGCTCGTGCTGCGCCCGCCCCACTCTTTCACCTGACGACACGTGCCCTTTCGCTGGCCGAATTGGAGAATCGGTTCCTGGAGTCCTGCGAACGAGATCGCGGTGGATCTCGGCACAGCCAACACGCTCATCTACGTCCGCGGTGAAGGCATCGTCCTGAACGAGCCCTCCGTCGTGGCGATCGAAAAAGCCACGGGCAAGATCAAGGGCATCGGGCTCGAGGCCAAGCGCATGCTCGGGCGGACGCCCGATGGCATTCTCGCAGTGCGACCGCTGAAAGACGGCGTCATCGCCGACTTCGACGTGACGGAGAAGATGCTGCGCTTCTTCCTCAAGACGATCATCGACCGGCACCTGTTCCGCGTGAAGCCGAAGGTGATCGTGTGCGTGCCCAGCGGCATCACCGAAGTGGAGAAGCGCGCGGTGCGCGACTCGGCCCAGTCGGCCGGAGCGAAAGAGGTCTACATGGTGGCCGAGCCGATGGCGGCCGCTATCGGCGTGGGGCTGCCCGTCGAGACGCCCACCGGTAACATGGTGATCGACATTGGCGGCGGCACGACGGAGATCGCGGTCATCGCCCTCTCCGGGATCGTATCCGACACCTCGATCCGCACCGGCGGCGACGAGCTGGACCAGGCAATCGTGCAGTTCATGCGCAAGAACTACAACCTGCTCATCGGCGAGCCGACGGCCGAGCAGATCAAGATCCAGATCGGCTCCGCCGCACCGGTGGGGGAAGAGCGGGAGATGGAGGTAAAGGGGCGCGACCTCGTCTCCGGGATCCCGAAAATTGTGCGCGTGCACTCAAGTGAGATCCGGGAAGCGGTCCAGGAGCCGATCCAGCAGATCGTGGACGCCGTGCGGCGCGCCCTGGAAATCACGCCGCCTGAGCTGGCGAGCGACATCGTCGACCGCGGTATCGTGATGACGGGCGGTGGCGCGCTGATCCGAGGGCTCGACGTGCTGCTGCAACAGGAGACGGGGCTGCCGATCCACCTTGATGAGGACCCGATGACCTGCGTGGTCCGGGGCACCGGCCGGATCCTTGATGATCCGGAGAAATACCGCAACGTTCTGACCCAGTAGCCGGATGGCGCTCGGAACGGATCGCTACGCGTCGCGGACAGACACCTTGCTCTTCCTCGGGTGTGTCGCCCTGTCGCTCGCGGCGATGAGCCTGCCGCCCGCCTTGCGCGATCCGGTCGCCGCCGCGCTGCGCCAGACAGTGCTCGCGCCGTTCCTGCGGCTGCAACAACAGTCTGAACTGCTGCGCACCTCCCAAAGCCGGTTCGAGCAGGTCATCTCCCAACGCGACTCCGCCGCTCTCGCGGCCACGTTCCTGCCCGAGTTGCGGAACGAGAATACGCGCCTGCGCGCCCTGCTCGGGCTGGGGCAGCGCCTCGGCACGGGCTACACACCCGCCGAGGTCCTGCATCAAGCCGCTCCCACCGACCCGCTCACGCTCGACGTATCGGCCGGCCGGCGCCAGGGCGTCCACCCCCTGTCCGCCGTGGTCTGTCCCGAAGGTCTGGTGGGAGTCGTCTTCGCCGTCGACGCGCAGACGAGTGTGGTCATCACCTGGGCTCATCCCGAGTTCCGGGCCAGCGCCATGGCCGCCGACGGCAGCGTGTTCGGCATCGTAGCCCCCCATGGCACGGAAGGCCCGGGGGTGTGGCTGCTCGAACTTCGCGGCGTGCCCTACCTCCAAGCGGTCCCCATCGGAACGGTGATTCTCACCTCCGGGCTGGGTGGCGTGTTCCCCCGGGGCATTCCCCTCGGAACAGTGATCGGCGTCGCGGGCGAGACGGAGGGATGGGAGCGCACCTACCTGGTGCGGCCCGCGGTCCAACCGGCCGGGGTGACCCACGTCATGATCCTGGGCTCCGCGCGCACCGGGGCGGACGTGCAAGGCGGCTTCCCGCCGGTTCGAGGGGGGGAGACGCCGTGAGGCGTGGCGACAGGTACCGGTT
>DASQAH010000125.1:0-11643 GCA_035635835.1 Gemmatimonadales bacterium | reverse complement strand
GGGGGGGGGGGGGGGGGGGGGGGGGGGGGGGGGGACTCCGTGATCGTCTCGCGCCGCTGGCTGGAGGCGTTGCTGGGCCGCCCACTCGAGGCGCGCGAGCTGGAGGCGCGGCTCGCGCAGCTCGGCGTCCCCGTCGAGGCGATCGTGCCGTTGCACCAGGATCTGGGCGATATCCTCGTCGCGCGGGTGCTCGAGGTCCAGCCGCATCCCAACGCTGATCGACTGACGCTCTGCTCGGTTGACCCGGGCGGCAGTGGCGGGCCCGTCGCGGTCGTGTGCGGCGCGCCCAACGTTCAGACGGGGAAGAAGTATCCCTACGCGCCTGTTGGGGCGGTGCTGCCGGGTGGGTTCAAGCTCGAACGCAAGAAAATCCGCGGCGTCGAATCGAACGGCATGCTGTGCTCGGCCAAAGAGCTCGGCCTCGGTGAGGACCAGGCCGGCATCCTCGAGCTCGACACGCCCGCCGCACCGGGCGTCCGCCTGCTCGACGCGCTGCCGCTCGCCGACGATCAGCTCGTCCTCGAAGTCACTGCCAACCGCCCCGATCTGTTGTGCCACAAGGGCGTGGCCCGCGAGCTCGCCGCGGTGCTCGGAGCCACGGTGAAGTTGCCACCCATCCCTGGTGCGCCATCACCGTCGATCCGTCCAAGTGTCCGACAGTCCGACCGGGGAGTGGTGGACGGGGTGGGCCTGCGCCTCGAGGACGCCGAAGGCTGTCCCCGCTACATGGCCGCCGTGATCCGCGGGGTGCGGGTGGGGCCGAGTCCTGGCTGGCTCGCCGAGCGGCTGCGCGCTGTGGGGCAGCGGCCGATCAACAACGTCGTCGACGCCACGAACTACATCCTGTTCGAGCTGAACCAGCCGCTGCACGCGTTCGACTTGGGGAAGCTGCGCGGACCGGCGGTGGTGATCCGGCGCGCGCGCTCGGGCGAGCGGATCGTCACGCTGGACGGCGTACCGCGGACCCTGACGGCCGACATGACGGCGATCTGCGACGCCGAGCGGCCCACCATCGTCGCCGGCGTGATGGGCAGCGCTGACTCGGAAGTGAGCGAGGCGACGACCGATCTCGTGCTCGAGTGCGCCTACTTCCAGCCCACCCGTATCCGCCGCACGCGGCGCGCGCTGGCCCTCTCGAGCGAGTCGAGCTACCGCTTCGAGCGCGGCATTGACCTGCTCGGCATGCCTGACGCGTTGCGCCGGGCGACCGAGCTGATCCTCGCGGTGGCGGGCGGCGAGGTGCGGGAGCCGCCGCTCGACCTCTGGCCGCGCCCGGAGCAGCCCCGCGTGGTGTTCCTGCGACCCGCGCGAGTGTCACACCTGCTCGGCGTCGAGATCGCGCGCGCGGAAATCGAGCGGCTGCTCTCCAGCGTGGGGTTCGTGGCCGCCCCCAAGGACGACCGGCTTGCGGTGCAGGTCCCGGGGTGGCGTCCGGACGTGACGCGGGACGTGGACCTGATCGAAGAGGTCGCTCGGCTGCGCGGGTACGACTCCTTCCCCGACGAGCTCCGCCCCTACCGACCCGGCACCGTTCCAGACGCTCCGGAGGAGCGGGCCAAGGCCCGTGTTCGCGCCACGCTGGTGGGCGCCGGCCTGCTCGAGGCGTGGACGATGAGTCTGGGGCCGGCCGATGGTCCGGATGCCGTGACGGTCCTGAATCCGTTGTCGGCGGAGGAGGCGCACCTGCGCCGCCGGATGCTGCCTGGCTTGGTACGGCGCGTGCAGCACAATTGGGCGGGGAGTGTGCGCGACGTGCGTCTGTTCGAGGTGGGCGCGGTGTTTCACACGGCCGACGGCGCAGGATCCGCCCCGCAGGAGTACCTCTCGGTGGCGGGCGTGGTCACCGGAGCTCGGCGGCCCCCTCATTGGTCAGAAGGTGCGAAAGTACCTGATATGGACATATGGGACCTCAAGTATCACTTTGAGTTAGCGGTTGGCATGGCTTCCCCTGGGGCGCTGCTGCGGCCTGCCCCAGATGGGGCAGGCTGGGAGGCAGCGACGACCGCTGGAGACGTTGTCGGGTGGGGTGGAGCGATCGACGTCGACGTCCCCAAGTGGGCGGCGCCGGTGTATGGGTTTGAAGTTCGGCTCGCAGTTGGGGCCGCGCCGCATGTAGCCTATCGGCCGTTGCCGGCGACGCCCCCCGTCATGGTCGATCTGGCGCTAGTGCTTCCTGCGGGCGTCAGCGTCGCCGCGGTCGAAGCTGTGCTGCGACGGGAGGCGGGACCGCTGCTCGTGCGGTTGGAAGTGTTGAGCGATTACCGCGGCGCCGGTGTGCCGGCGGGGAGTCGGAGCGTCGCGTGGCACTGCGAGTTCCGCGATCCCGTCCGCACGCTGCGCGATAAGGACGTGGAGCAGATCGTGGCGAAGGCGCTTGGGGCGCTGGAGGGCGAGCTTGACGTACGTCGGAGAGAGAGAGCGAGCTGACAGTCGGGCGCTGGACCAGCTGGAGGCGATCCTCCGGGTTGTGACGGAGGAGGTGGCCGGCTGGCGCGCGCGCGCGCTGAAGGCCGAATCCGACCTGAAGGAAGCGCGCCCGCGCGGGGGTGCAACGTCGCGGGCCGATGCCGATGTGCGGAACCGCGGGGCGGGGGGGGACATGGAGTCCGAGAATAAGACGTTGCGCCTGCGGGTCGACGCTGCACGGGCCCGAGTGGGCGAGCTGCTCCAGCGGCTGACGTTTCTCGAGGAGCAGGCCAACGCGGCGGCTGGCGGAAACGGCGGCCGTCGTGCCGAGGCCAAGTGAGCACCAAGAAGCACGCGGTCAAGGTGATGATCGGCGGGGAGGAGTACACGGTGCGCTCCGACCTGCCGCCGGAGTACACGCGCGAGGTGGCGGGGCACGTGGATCAGGCGCTGAAGAAGGTGCTCAGCCAGGGGCCGATCGTCGAGATCCACAAGGCTGCGATCCTGGCCGCCCTGGACATCACCAACGAGCTGTTTCAGTCGCGCAAAGGTGAGCGGGAAGTCGCCGCGCGGCTGACGGCGCTGGCGGACGATCTCGCGAAGCTACTGCCGCCGGAAAAGCGCAGGGCCATTAGCAATCTGCCGACAGCCATCAGTTAAGCGCCTTCGTTGACAGCTGAAGGCTGACGGCTCGACATCACACGCTCTGCCTTCGGGCAGGCGTTGCCGGAGATAGATCTCTATGACGGACTTGACTGGGCTATTTGCGGCCGTTCTCGGCGGGGGTGTTGCCGCGGGAGCGGCCTTTTACGTGTTGGGCCGGCGCGGCGAGCGCCGGGCGGCCGACGTCGCTGCCCGCGTCGCGGCGCGGGAGAGCGAGCGGCTGCTGGAGGACACCAAGCAGCGGCTCACCTTGGTGGCTAAGGAAGAGCTGCTGCGGGCGCGCGAAACGCTGGAGCGTGAGCTGTCGCTGCGCCGCGGCGACCTCGACAAGCGGGAAACCGCGCTGGAGCGGCGCGCTGCGGCGGACGCCGAGCGAGAGCGCGAGCTCGGGGCTCGGGACCAGGCGCTGGCGCACCGCGACCAGGCGCTGGCCACCCGGGAGCGGGAGGCGCGGGCCAAGCTCGAGCAGCTCGCCGGGTTGTCGGCGCTGGAGGCTAAGGAAGAGCTGATGCGCCGGATGGAGGAGGAGGCCAGGAGCGATGCGGCGGCCCTCTTGCGTGACATCAAGGAGCAGGCGCGCAAGACCGCCGATCGCGAGGCCAAGCAGATCGTGGCGCTGGCGATCCAGCGCATCGCGACCGAGCACACTGCGGAATCGACCGTGGCAGCCGTCGCCCTTCCCGCCGACGACATGAAGGGCCGTATCATCGGGCGCGAGGGCCGCAACATCCGGGCGTTCGAGGCGGCGACCGGCGTCGACGTCATCATCGACGACACCCCCGACACCGTCGTGGTCTCCTGCTTCGACCCCGTGCGCCGGGAGGTCGGGCGACTGGCGCTCGAGCGCTTGATCGCCGACGGGCGCATTCATCCGGGGCGGATCGAGGAGCTGGTGCAGAAAGCCCGGGACGAGGTGGCCGCGTCGATCGTCGAGGCGGGAGAGCGGGCCGTCTACGACATGGGCATCAAGGGCATGCACCAGGAGATGGTCCGGCTGGTGGGGCGGATGAAATACCGCACGTCCTACGGCCAGAACATCCTCGATCATTCGAAGGAAGTGGCGTGGCTGGCGGGGATGATGGCCGCCGAGCTGAAGCTCGACGTGCACCTCGCCAAGCGGGGCGGGCTGTTGCACGACATCGGCAAGGTGCTCACGCACGAGCACGAGGGCACGCACGTGCAGCTCGGCGTTGAAGTCGCCACGAAATACGGCGAGCATCCGATCGTGATCAACTGCATCGCCGCGCATCACGACGATGTGCCGCACGAAGGGCCGATCAGCGTAATCGTCCAAGCAGCGGATGCTGTCTCGGGGTCGCGCCCCGGCGCCCGACGCGAAGCCTTCGAGATCTACGTGAAGCGTCTCACCGAGCTGGAGCGCATCGGCGGCGAGTTCGCGGGCGTGGAGAAGGTGTTCGCGATCCAGGCCGGCCGCGAAGTCCGCGTGGTCGTGACCCCCACAGTGGTGGACGACGGGAAGGCGTCCGAGATGGCGGAGCAGATCGCGCGCAAGATCGAGCATGAGCTGCAGTATCCGGGGCAGATCAAAGTGGTGGTCGTGCGGGAGACGCGGGCGGTGGACGTTGCCCGGTGAGGCGAAGCTGATCGACGGCACGGCTGTCGGGAAGGCGATGCGCGCCGAACTCGCGGCCGAGATCAGGGCCCTGAAAGGCCGTGGGGTGACGCCCGGCCTCGCCGTCGTGCTCGTGGGGGACAATCCCGCCTCCCAGGTCTACGTGCGCATGAAGAGCAAGGCCTGCCAGGAAGCGGAGTTGTATCACGAGACCCTCAAGCTGCCCAAGGAGACGAAGGAGGCGGATCTGCTCGCCCTGCTCGAGCGCCTGAACGCCGACCATAAGATCCACGGCATCCTGGTGCAGCTGCCCCTGCCGCCCCAGATCAGCGCGCAGCGGGTGCTGCACCGCATCGATCCCGCCAAAGACGTGGACGGGTTTCACCCCGAGAACGTCGGCAAGGTGGCGATCGGGGACCCGAGCGGGTTCCGGCCCGCCACGCCCTACGGCGTGCAGCAGCTGCTGATCCGCAGCGGTGTCGAGACGACGGGACAACACGCCGTCGTGTTGGGCCGCTCGATCATCGTGGGCCGCCCCATGGCGACGCTCCTGCTCCAGGACGGCCCCGGCGGCAACGCGACGGTGACGGTCTGCCACTCGCGCACGCGCGACATCGGCAGCGTCACTCGGCAGGCGGACATCCTCGTCGTGGCGATCGGCAAGCCCGAGTTCGTGAGGGGCGAAATGATCAAGCCTGGCAGCGTGGTGATCGATGTGGGGGTGAATCGCGTCGAGGACCCGACGCTGAAACAGGGCTACCGGCTAGTGGGCGACGTTCATTTCTCCGAGGCGAAACGCGTCGCCGGCGCCATCACGCCGGTGCCGGGGGGCGTGGGCCCGATGACCATCACCATGCTGTTGTACAACACCGTGCAGGCGGCCCGGCAGTGGTCGGCCCCGTAGATCTGTTCGCGGCGGCTTCCGCCGAGGGCGCCTGGACCGTCGGCGAGGTCACCCGGCGCGCGCGGGCGGTGATCGAAGCGGGGCTGCCGCCGCTCTGGGTGCGCGGCGAGGTCAGCGGCTTCAAAGCGTGGCGCAGCGGCCACTGGTATTTCACCCTGCGCGACGCCACGGCGCAGCTGCGCTGCGTGATGTTCGGCAAGGAGAACCGGCGGCTGCCCGCGGCGCCCGCCGAGGGCATGCAGATTTTCGTGTTTGGCCGGCCCACCGTGTGGGAAGACAAGGGCGAGCTCCGCCTCACCGTGCTTGAGTTGCTCTCCACCGAGCAGGGCGGTCTGTGGCAGCTGGCGTTCGAGAAGGCGAAAGCGGCGCTCACCCGCGATGGGCTCCTCGACCCCCGGCGCAAGCGGCGGCTCCCGCCGTATCCGCAGCGTATCGCGGTGATCACGAGCCCCGATGGCGCTGCGTGGCGCGACGTCGTCGCTGTCGTGGGCCGGCGCTGGCCCCACCCCCTCGCTGACCTGATCCTCGTGCCGGCGCAGGTGCAGGGGGACGGCGCGGAGGCCTCCCTGTGCGCCGCCCTCGCGCGGCTCGGTCGCCTGCCGGGTGGCGCCGTGGACGTCGCGATCGTGGGGCGGGGTGGTGGCTCTAAGGAAGACCTGTGGACCTTCAACAGCGAGCGCGTCGCGCGCGCGGTGGCGGCCGCGGTGGTGCCCGTCGTCTCAGCGGTGGGGCATGAGACCGACGTCACGCTGTGCGACCTCGTCGCTGACCTCCGGGCGCCTACGCCCTCCGGCGCGGCCGAGGCGGTCACGCCGGACCGCGTGGAGGTTGCGGAAGCGCTCGATCGTCTGGCGCCGCGGCTCGCGCGCAGTCTCGCACTGCGAGCGCAGCGCGCGGTGGAACGCCTCGAGCGCACCGGCGACCGGCTGACGGCCGCCGTGGAGCTGCGACTCGAGCGCGCCGGCGCGCAACTCACCGCGTACAGCGCACACCTCGATGCCCTCTCTCCCCTGAGAGTTCTCGGCCGCGGCTACGCTGTCGCACGCGACGCCCGCGGCGTGGTGCTGAAACGCGTCGCCCAGCTTCCCACTGGTACGGCGTTCCGGCTGCGGGTATCCGACGGCGACGTGCCGGCACGCGTGACGGAGTCCTGAAGTGCGAGCATCCGAGAGCCCTCCCGGCTCCCTCCCTGAGTTCGGACGGCTGGTCGAGCGGCTCGAGGAGATCGTACGCCGGCTTGAGGGCGAGGAGCTGGACCTGGACGAGGCGCTGAAGCTGTTCGAGGAGGGCGTCGTGCGGTTGCGAGACGCGCGCCAGCGTCTCGCGCAGGCGGAGGCCACGGTGAAGAAAGTCCTCGGGGTTGAAAACCTCGACCGCTGACCCCGGGCTCGACGCCTACCTGGCCGGCGCCCGCGCTCGGGTGGACACGGTCTTGGCGCGCTGGGGGGAGCGGGCGGAGGCGTTCTGGGGAGTAGGGGGCGGTCGCGTGCCGGCGGCAGCTCGCTACAGCCTACTCGGCTCGGGAAAGCGACTGCGGCCGACGCTGGTCTTCGCGGCGTACGACGCCTTGGCTCGGGATGGAGGGGTGCTGGGAGGGGAAGGGGACAGGGAGGCGGCGGTGGCAGAGCTCGCCGCGGCGGTCGAGGTGGTTCACGCCTATTCGCTTGTGCATGACGACCTCCCCTGCATGGATGACGACGCGTTGCGCCGCGGTCGGCCCACAACGCATCGTGCCTTCGATGTCGCCACGGCGACGCGCGCGGGCTTCCACATGGTGGCGCTCGCGGCGCGCGTCCTGGCGAGCGGAATGGCGGCTCTGGCGCTCACGCCCGAGCGGCGCCGCGCAATTGCGCTCGAGCTGTTCCGGGCCGCTGGGGCGGGCGGCATGATCGGCGGCCAGGTGCTCGACCTCGCGGCCGAGGGCGGTCGCATTCCGGTGGCCGAGCTGGTCGACGTGCACCGGCGCAAGACCGGCGCTCTGATCGCCGCCTCCTGCGTGATCGGTGCTCTGGCAGCCGGTGCGGCCTCGCCGGCGGCGCACCTGGACGCGGTTCGCGCTTACGGGGAGGCGATCGGGCTGGCCTTCCAGATCGCCGACGATGTGCTGGACGCTACGGGGACATCCGCGCAGCTGGGGAAGACCCCCGGCAAGGACGCGGCCCACGCCAAATCGACCTTCGTGACGGTCCTGGGTGTGGGGGCCGCCCGGGCCGAGGCGGAGCGCCTGGCGGCGCAGGCGGTGGACCGGCTGCGGGAAGCGGGGTTAGTTTCCCCAGTACTGGTGGCGCTGGCGCATTACATGGTGACGAGGCCCAATTAGCACTCTTAAGCCCTATGCCCTTACTTGAGCAGATCCATAGTCCTGAGGACGTGAAGCGCCTCCCGCGCGAGCAGCTGCAGCCGCTTGCCGATGAGGTGCGGCAGCGGCTGATCGACGTGGTGTCGCAGACGGGCGGGCACATCGGGGCCGGGCTGGGCGTAGTCGAGCTCACCGTCGCGCTGTGCTACAGCTTTGACTCGCCGCGCGACAAGATCGTCTGGGACGTCGGCCATCAGGGCTACCCCTGGAAAATCCTCACGGGTCGCAACGACCGCCTGCCGACGCTGCGCCAGCCGGGCGGGCTGAGCGGCTTCCTGCGGCGCGACGAGAGCGCGCACGACCAGTTTGGGGCGGGGCACGCCGGGACGGGGTTGTCGGCCGCATTCGGGATGGCGACGGCGCGCGATCTGCGCGCCGAGGACTATAAGGTCGTGGCGATCGTCGGGGACGGGGCGCTCACCTGTGGCCTGCCCTACGAGGCGATGAACAACGCCGGCCATTCAGGGCGCGACGTGATCATGGTGCTAAACGACAACGGCATGTCGATCGCGCCCAACGTCGGCGCGATCAACACCTACCTGGGCTCGATCATCGCCAACCCGATCACCGTGCGGATGCGCGAGTGGCTGAAGGGGATGATCGAAAAGACCTCGCACCTGATCGGCGGCCCCCGGCTCGTCGACTTCGCCAAGACGGTCGAGGAGAGTATCAAGAACCTCTGGTCGCCGGGGATGCTGTTCGAGGAGCTCGGGTTCCGTTACTTCGGGCCGATCGACGGGCACAACATCGAGGCGCTGCTCCAGACGTTCCAGCTCGTCAAGACGCTCAAGGGCCCGCGCGTGATCCACGTGATCACGGAGAAGGGCAAGGGGTTCCCGCTCCCCGAGCCCGACCTCGAGAAGTATCACGCCCGCGCGCCGTACGATCCCGTCACCGGCAAGCTCAAGCCGGTGAATCCCGGGCCGCCACCGTGGACCAAGGTGTTTGGCGAAGCGATCACGCAGCTCGCGGCCGAGTATCCGGACCTGGTGGCGATCACCGCGGCCATGCCGTCCGGGACCGGCACGAACATCTTCCAGAAGAAGTGGCCGGCGCGGTTCTTCGACGTCGGGATTGCGGAGGCGCACGCGACGACCTTTGCCGCCGGTCTGGCGACCCAGGGCGTTCGCCCCGTCGTTGCGATCTATTCGACGTTCCTGCAGCGGGCCTACGACAGCATCATCCACGACGTCGCCATCCAGCGGCTACCGGTGATTTTCTGCATGGACCGCGCTGGGATGGTCGGTGATGACGGCCAGACGCACATGGGCTTGTTCGACATCGCCTACATGCTGGCGGTGCCGAACATGACCGTCACCGCGCCCCGGGACGGCGCCGAGCTGATCGGCTTGCTGCGCTGCGCGTTGGCGCACGATGGGCCGTTCTGCACGCGCTACCCGCGGGACAAGGCTCCCACGGAGCCGCCGCCTGCGGCCGAAGTCGCCCCGGTGCCGTACGGGACCTGGGAGGTGCTGCGCAAGGGGAAGGATTGCGCGCTGCTGGCCGTGGGCGTGATGTGCCAGCCGGCGCTCGCCGCCGCCGAGGCCCTCGCCGCCGAAGGACTCGATGTCACGGTAGTGAACTGCCGGTTCTTGAAGCCGATGGACCGTGAGGTGCTGGACGCGCTGGTGCGCGAGCACCGGCTGCTCGTGAGCGTGGAAGACGGCACCGTCGTGAACGGCTTCGGCGCCACGCTCGCCGCCGTGGTGCAAGCCACCGCGCCCGAGGTGCGCGTCGTCACCCTCGGTGTCCCCGACCGGACCTACGAGCACGCACCGCGCGCCCAGCAGCTGGACGAGGTGGGGTTGACCGGGTCGGGGATCGCCGCCCGCGTCCGTGCCCTCGCCGCCGAGGAATCGCTCTCGCCGCGATGAACGTCGGGGTCGTTGGCAATCCCAGCTACCGCGACCTCGGGACCCTCCTTGCCACCGTAGCACAAGCGGCACCGCGGCTCGGGATCACCCTATACAGTGAAGCGCAGCTGCTCGCGCTCTGGCCCGAGCCCAAACCCCGCTCCTTCGAGCCTGGGCAGCCGCTCGACGTGCTGCTCACGCTGGGTGGGGACGGCACCTTGCTGCGCGGCGCCCGCAGCCTGGACGGCGCCAATACGCCGGTTCTCGGGATCAACCTCGGCCGCGTCGGCTTCCTCACGACCGCCTCGTCACAGAGCCTGGATTGGGCATTGGACGCGCTCGTGCGCCGCGCTTACGCCACCGAACCGCGGCTCGCCTTGCTGCCCACACTCGTGGACAAGGAGGGCAAGAGCCGCAGCGAGCCCACGGTGCTGAACGACGTGGTGGTGCACAAGGGCGGCGTCGCTCGCGTCGTGCGCCTCCGGGTCTCCGTGGACGGCGACGACGTAGGCCAGTACAGCGCCGACGGCATCGTCGTGGCCACGCCGACGGGCTCGACGGCCTACTCCCTCTCGGCGGGCGGCCCGATCGTGGTGCCAGGTGTGGACGCGATCGTCGTGACGGCGATCTGCCCGCACACCCTCGCCGTACGTCCGCTCGTCCTGCCCGCGGACGTCGCGGTGTCGATCGAGCCGATCCCGCCCTGGACCGAAGAGGTGCTCGTCTCCTTCGACGGCCAGGTCAGCACCACGATCCAGCCGGGCGAGCGGGTCCTCGTCAAGCGCGCTGCGCGACCCGTACTGCTCATCCGGCTTGGCCCCGACGGCTTCTTCACCCGCATGCGCAAGAAGCTCCAGTGGGGCGACTTGAGCGACCGCGAGCGCCTGTAATCAGAACAGCTTCCGCCACGTCCGCAGCACGAGGCGGAACACCGTCGTTGCCGGCACCCTCCTCCCCGCGCCGCTGACAGTTTGTTCCACCGACAGGCCCGCCTCGAGGCCGGGTCCGAGATAGCTCATCGCCCACCCGAGCCGCAGGAAGCGTTGCGCTGTGCCCGCGTCCAGCACGCTCGCCGACCGCGGCGCGCCGAGCCGCGCGGCCAATGCGGTTGAGTCCTGTGGGGAGATGAAGGTGTAGTGATCCCGTCGCTTGGTGAAGTAACTCAGCGTCGGCCCGGCACCGAAGGAACGATCCAAACGCAGCAGTGGGGCGAAGTCGACGGCCGCGTAATCCCCCGGCGCCCAGGCGAGCCTCGCCAGGGTCGCGCGGGGCAGCAGCAGGACATTCTCGGGGCCGACGCGTCTCGCCCGCGTCCCCGGGAGCTGGCGGGCGGCGCGGAGCGACAGGTTGAGCCAGAGTTGCCCGGCGACGGTGAGCTCTTGCGTGAGCCGGCCTTCCAGGTCGGTCTGATGATCACCCGAGGAAATGGCGAACAGGTCGTTGGGGGACGCCAGGTGCCCCGTAGGCAGGCGGACGACGAGCGCCAGCGTGGCCGCGTAGGGTGTTCCACCGGCTCCTGCCGCTCCTTCCCCTCCGCGGCCCGCCAGGCGCAGCTTCGCGGCGATTGCGAAATCGCCGGCGAAGTAGCGAAGCCGGTTCAGCGTGTTGCCCACGGGGGCGAAGCCGTACGTCGTATCGGCGAGTAGCGAATCGAGCGCACTCCCCGGCCCGCCACTGTCGAGCGGCAGTCGCGCTCGGACCATCGCCCGCACCAGGGGCAGGAAGAGTTGCAGCGACACACGATCGGTCAGGCCCAGCTCCGCGGTGAGCGGCGTGATACGCTGCTCGGCGTGGACGAACACTGTAGCGGGGAGGGAAGCGCCGATCGGCACGCGGCCCGCTGGTGTGTACTCCCGATCCCAGATGGTGATGGTCGGGTCGAAGG
>DASQAH010000124.1:0-4004 GCA_035635835.1 Gemmatimonadales bacterium | reverse complement strand
TGCCGAAGAAGCGCTATTACGGTGGCTGCGAGGTGGTGGACGAGGTCGAGCAGTTGGCGATCGACCGTGCCAAGCGGCTGTTCGGCGCCGAGCACGCCAACGTCCAGCCGCACGCAGGCGCACAGGCGAACATGGCCGCGTACTTTGCCGTGATGAAACCGGGCGAGACGCTGCTGGGCCTCGCCCTACCGCACGGCGGCCATCTGACGCACGGCGCGAGCGTGAACTTCTCGGGGATGTGGTTCCGCGCGGTACAGTATGGTGTGCGCGAGGAAACGGGGCGCATCGACTATGAGCAGCTGCGCGCCCTGGCGCGCGCCGAGCGACCCAAGGTGATCGTGGCCGGCGGGAGCGCCTACGCGCGCATCGTCGACTTCCCGGCGATGCGCAGCATCGCGGACGAAGTCGGCGCGGTACTGGTCGTGGACATGGCGCACTTCGCGGGGCTGGTGGCAGGTGGGGTGTACCCGAACCCGGTGCCCCATGCGCAGCTCGTTACCACGACGACCCACAAGACGCTGCGAGGCCCGCGCGGCGGGCTGGTGTTGTGCACCGCCGAGTACGCCAAGGCGCTAGACAAACAGGTATTCCCGGGACTGCAGGGCGGGCCGCTAGAACACGTGATCGCGGCGAAGGCGGTCGCCCTGCACGAGGCGATGCAGCCCGAGTTCAAGGTGTACGCCGCGCAGGTGGTGAAGAATGCGCGGGTGCTCGCGGAGGCGCTGAGCGCGCGCGGATTCGCCATCGTCAGCGGCGGCACGGACAGCCATTTGTTCCTGGTGGACCTGCGCCTCAAGGGCTTGACAGGCAAGGAGGCCGAACAGCTGCTCGACCGCGCGGGGATCACCGTGAACAAGAACACGATTCCGGGAGATCCGCAGTCGCCATTCGTGACGAGCGGCATTCGCCTCGGCACGTCAGCGCTCACGACACGGGGGTTCGGCGAGGCCGAGATGGAAAAGGTGGCGACGCTGATCGACACGGTGCTGACGAAGCAGGACGACCAGACGGCGGCTCGGGTGAAGCAGGAGGTGCGGGAATTGACGGAGGAGTATCCGTTGTACGCGGCGGGGAAACAACCCGTCACCATTCGGTCCCTATGAGCCGCCTGTTCGCCGCCGTCCGATCGCTCATCTACATGAGCGGCTTCGTGTGGTTGTGGGGCTGGATCGCTCTGCAAGTCGCCAAGATGGCGGGCGGGGCACTGCCAACGCTTCCTCGAGGCGCTCGCACCGCCGGTGCTGCGCTCATGGTGCTCGGTGGCCTGCTGGCGCTCTGGTGCGTGGCGGCGTTCGTCGTGGAAGGTCGCGGTACGCCTGCGCCCTTCGATCCACCACGCTCCCTGGTCCCCCGGGGTCCCTATCGCTGGGTGCGGAATCCCATGTATCTGGGGGCGCTACTCGTGCTCATCGGCTTCGGTGCCTGGCGCGCCTCGCTGGCGATGATCCTCCTTGCCATCCCGGTCGCGGCGCTGGCGCATCTCTTCGTGGTGTTGTATGAAGAGCGTACCCTCGAGCGTCGGTTCGGGATGCCGTATATCGCCTACCACGCGCTCGTGAATCGCTGGCTGCCAAAGCGTCCTGGCCCTGATCTGGACCGCGCTACGTCGCACGCCCAGTGAGACTTGCGTCCCGACCTTGCTTGCGGACATCGCACCACACAGCTTAGACGCGGCCGGTCGTCCAACAACAACCGAGAGGTCCTCATGAGCTTGCAAGTGGTTGTGATCGCCGCCCTCGCAGTTGTGCTCGTGGTGCTCCTGGCAGTCCGCGGGAAGTCCAAGCCCGGCGCGGGGAGCGGTAGCTGACCCCACCCTCTGCCGCAGTGTCACGATAACAGCGACCGCGCTGTACCGGATCGCCTCCGGGTTGCTCGTTCTGTTCGCTGCGGGCCACACATTCGGGTTCCTCAAGTTCAAGCCACCCACCCCGGAGGGACTCGCCGTACGCGACGCCATGCGCACGGTGCACTTTCCTGTCGGCGGCAAGAGCTTCAGCTACGGCGGCTTCTACACCGGATTCGGACTCTTCGTGACGGCGTATTTGTTGTTTTCGGCATTCCTCGCCTGGCACCTGGGCGCCTTGGCCGCCACGAATCACCAGTCGATCGGCGCGTTGGGTTGGGCCTTTAGCGGCGTGCAGGTGGCTAGTCTGATACTGAGCTGGATCTACTTCGCCCCGCCGCCGGCGGTGCTCTCCGCTCTCGTGGTCGGCTGCCTCGGCTGGGCCGCGTGGCTGGTGCGCTGAGCCGGGCCACCCTGGATAGGCCGTAGATACGCAGCAGATTACGACCTATGCTCCTCGGCGAAATCGTGCGCGTCGCACTCGATGCGCTGCGGGCCAACAAGCTGCGCTCGTTCCTCACCATGCTCGGCATCATCGTCGGCGTCGGGGCGGTGATCACGATGGTCGCCCTGGGCTCCGGCGCGCAGAAGGCCGTGCAGGACCGGATCGCGGCGCTCGGGCCGACCCTGTTGAGTGTCCTCAATGGGCAGGACTTTCGCGGCGGCGTCGCAGTGAGCGGGGCCGCCAGCCTCACCTACGCCGACGACACCGCCCTCGCCAACCACGCGCGCTACGTCGCCGACGTGGTCCCCGAGCTAGAGCGCAATTTCCAGATCAAGTTCGGCAACCAGAACATCAGCGAAGGCGTGATCGGCACGACGCCGAACTTCATCAGGGTGCGGAACTACACCGTCGCCGCCGGACGGATGTTCACGCTGGGCGAGGACGCGGCGCGCCGTCCGTATGCCGTGTTGGAATCCGCCATTCCCGACCTCTTCAAGACGAACGGGGCGGCCATGGTCGGCCAGGAAATCAAGATTCGCGGCATCCCGTTCGAAGTCGTCGGCGTCCTGACCACGAAAGGCACCCAGGGCGGCTTCGGCAGCTCCGACGACGACGTCCTCATTCCGCTCGAGACTGCGCGCTACCGTGTCATGGGGACGAATCGGCTGCGCACCATAACCATCAAGGGCGCGAGCGTCGACTCCTTGAGCCTCGCGATGATCGAAATCGAGCGCGTGCTCCGACGCCAACACAAGCTCCGGCCGGGGGTGGACGACAATTTCCGCATCCGCAGCGCGCGCGACGTGCTGGCGACCTTCGAGGCTACGACCGAGACGTTCAAGTACCTGCTCGCTGGCGTCGCCGCTGTGAGCCTGCTCGTGGGCGGGATCGGCATTATGAACATCATGCTCGTCTCCGTGACCGAGCGCACCCGGGAGATCGGGGTGCGCAAGGCCCTGGGCGCGACGAAGCTCAACATCCTGTTCCAATTCGTCGTGGAGGCGGTAGTGCTGTGCCTGGTGGGCGGCGTGATCGGCATCCTGTTCGGCTCGTTCGGCGCCGTCCTCCTGTCCAAGCTCGCGCACTGGAACACCCTCATCTCGCCCATCGCCATCTTCATGGCCTTCTGCTTTAGCGCCGCAGTCGGCCTGTTCTTCGGGATCTGGCCCGCGCGGCGTGCGGCGACCCTCGACCCGATCGAGGCGCTGCGGTACGAGTAGCACCCACCCATGCCTCGCTCTACCGCTCGTACCGTCGAGCAATACCTCGCTTCGCTTCCTGAAGACCGCCGCGTCACCCTCTCGGCCGTGCGCCAGCATGTGCTCCGCCACCTGCCCGAGGGCTACGAGGAGACGATGAGCGCGGGGATGATCGCCTGGGTCATCCCGCTGCAGCGTTTCCCCAAGACGTACAACGGCCAGCCGCTGTGGTATGCCGCGCTCGCGTCACAAAAGAACTACTGCGCGCTGCACCTGGTGCGCGCCTATGGCGATCCCACACAAACGGCGCGACTGCGGCAGGCGTTCGCGCGGGCCGGCAAGAAGCTCGACATGGGCAAGGCGTGCCTGCGGTTCAAGCGGGTCGAGGACCTGGAGCTGGACGTCATCGGGGAGGTGATTGCGAGCACGCCCCCCGAGGCGTTCATCGCGCTGTTCGCGAAGAGCCGGCGGCGCTAGGGCACGTGAGGCCCCGGCGCATTATCTTCTCCCCATGGCT
>DASQAH010000123.1:0-10019 GCA_035635835.1 Gemmatimonadales bacterium | reverse complement strand
CCCAACGCTTTCGGGCTGTACGACATGCTGGGCAACGTCTGGCAGCAGTGTCAGGACTGGTTCGGTCCCTATACGCGCGTGCCGGCGGTCGACCCGCGAGGAGCGGCGCGTGGGGAGCGGCGGGTCACGCGCGGCGGGTGTTTCTATTGCGACGCGGTGCACGAGCGTGCCGCGCGGCGTAACCGCGCCTTAGAGGGGCACTCCTGGCGCAGCATCGGCTTTCGGATTGTCGCAGTGCCAAGAAACGGGGGCAGCGTCGGGAGCGGCAACTAGACCGCCCCAGCGCTCGACTGCGCTCTTTGGCACGGGCTCGGCTCCGTCGTGCGCACTGCGGGGCTCCCTCGCCCGCGTGCTCTGCCGATCACACCATGCAGTAGCGAGACGCACCTCCGTCGAGGGGAGGCCTCGCCGCTCAGGGCACGACCGCGACCTCGATCATCCGGAAGTCAGCCTGGCCCTGGTCGTCTACGGCCCGGACTATGAATGACCCCGGCGCTTCCGCCCTCCAGGCGAGGCTTGCGCCCGGGGCGGCCTTGCCGACGAAGCTCTTGTCGACGAACCAGTACACCTCCCGCACCCCGGCACCGGTCGTGGCGCGCAGGGTGATGATTTCCTGACCGAGGCGTTTGGCGCGCAACGCATACACTACGCCCCGCAGGGGAGAGGTGATCTGCGGACGGGCACCGCCTGGAGACTCGGGCGAGTGGGCGCTGCACGCCGGGTCGAAAGGCGGCGGCGAGCGGCGCGGGAGGCCCGCCTGCTGGAACAGCTTGAGCATGTCGGAACCCCACATCTCGTAGACGATCCGATGCACGCGCCCGGTGGTGTAGGGCGGGCACGCCCGCAGACCGGTGCGGTCGGCAATCAAGAGTCTCTGGTGGAGCGTGCTCACGCGAATGGGCGACTTGCCCGGGATGAACCAGGTCGGCGCGGTCTGCGGACAGTCGACGTTGGGGAGATCCCCCGAGGCGGTGCAGACATCGACCGTCGTGAGGTTCGGGGGGAAGCTCCGAACCGGCTCCGCCAACGCGGGCTCCTGGGCCTCGATCGCATCGACCACCTGAAAGAAGAGCGGGGCCGCCACCTGCACGCCGACAAACGCCGGATTGCCCGCGCCGTCGAAATTCCCGATCCACACGGCCAGGACGTAGGGACCGAAGATCCCGATCGTCCAGGCATCGTGAAACCCGTAGGAGGTGCCGGTCTTCCAATAGACGGGCAGGGGACCCGGCCGGGCGGCGGACAGCTCCCCGGGGCGGGGGTTGTCCTTGAGCATGTCGCGCGTGACGTAGCTCGCCTCGGCGCTCAGCACTCGGACACCGGCGGCGCCGTGCTGGTCAGCGCGATACCGCACCGGGCGCACGACCCCGTCACTGGCCAACGCCCCGTAGAGACCCACCAGTTCCTCCATTGTGAGCGAGCCGCCACCCAGGACCAGCGCCAACCCGTAGTAGTCCCGAGACCGGAGCCCCGAGACGCCCGCCAGCTCGAGGAAGTCGTAGAGGTCGGGCCGGGAGAGACGCGAGGCGACGTACACCGCCGGCACGTTGCGGCTGCGGATGAGCGCATCCTTGGCGGTGAGCGGTCCCACGAAGCGGCCGTCGAAGTTCTCGGGGCTGTAGGCCCCGAAGGCGGACGGGGCATCCTTAAGCACCGTCAGCGGGTGCAGCACTCCTTGGTCGAGCGCGAGCGCGTAGATGAACGGCTTGAGCGTGGAGCCCGGCGAGCGTTTGGCCGCGGTGCCGTTCACTTGGCCCGCGATCGCGGTGTTGAAGAAGTCCGCCGACCCGACCAGCGCCTTCACGTCCATGGTGCGCGCGTCGACGAGCAGCGCGGCGGCATTGTGCACGCCGAGCCGTGCTTGGGCGGCGACGTAGCCTCGGATCTGGCGTTCGAGCAGCGCTTGCAACCGGCGGTCGAGTGTGGTGTGGACTTCCGCTGCTCCCGCGGCCCCCGCGAGCACGGCGTCGACCAAGTGCGGCGCCCGGAACGGCAGCCCTCCTGTCGATCCGACCTCGATGGGGAGCGTCATCAGATCGGCCTCACCTTCGAGTGGGGGATGCGTCCGCTGCCAGCGCGCATACAACGCCGCCCGCGCTCGGCGGAGCACCGCGTCTGGACGATCGCGCGCGCCCGGCGCGCGGCGCGTCGGGTTCTGCGGCAAGACAGCGAGCGTCAGGGCTTCGGGCGCCGTCAGATGACTTGGATCCTTGCCGAAGTAGACGAGGCTCGCTGCCGCGGCGCCCTCGAGGTTCCCGCCGTAGGGGACGAGGTTGAGATACGCCTCGAGGATCGCGCGCTTGGTGTAGCAGAGCTCGAGCTCGAGCGCCCGGGCGATCTGCACGAGCTTGCCGGCGGGGGAGGCGGAGTGGATGCCATAGACGAGCCTGGCCAGCTGCATCGTGATCGTCGAGCCGCCCTGGGGCGCGCGCGGAGGACGTAGGTACGCCAGGCGCCGCGCACCAGCGCCACCGGATCGACGCCGGGATGGAGCCAGAAGTGGCGGTCCTCCTGTAACAGCGTGGCGTCCACCAGGACGCGCGAGATCCGCGCCAGCGGCACCCAGACGCGGTACTTCTCATCGGCCGAGAGCGTGAGGCGTAGCAGGCCACCGCCGGCGTCGTAGACGGCGGTGGACGTGGGGAATCGCGCCCGCAACGCTTGGTGCGGAACGACGCGCGGCAATAGCCAGAAGGCGGCGACCCCGCCCGAGAGAGCGATGCCTGCCCGGCGGAGCCAGCGCTCGATCGCGCCGCGGCTGGCACGCGTCATCTGGGGAGCCGGACCACGATCTTCCCCGGCTGCGACCAGGCGCGCACCGCCCGGTCGTACATTCCCTCGCCATGGGCCGGGGGCACGGCGAACGTCCCCGCCGCCGTCGCCTTCACGGTGTAGATGAACTCGCGCGCCGCCGGATCGGCGCGGCCGTAGAGGTTGACGCGGTCCTCGCGCACCTCTGCATAGTCGGGCGACCACGCGCCCACGGCCGCGCCGAACGGCGGCACCCACGGCGCTCCTGCCTCCTCCGCCGCAGCGCCCTCCGCGGCGGCCTGGCCCTCAGCTTCGCCCTCGCCCCCGCCCTCGCCCTCGTTGCGGATGCGACCCCGCGGCGCCAGCATCGCCTGCGGCCTGGTGGCGGGCGGATTCTCCACCACCTCGAACCCGCCGGGCAAGAGATCGACGAGGGCGACGCTCGCGACGGGTCGAGCGCCGAGGGCTCGGTAGCGGAGATGCACCTGGAGCTGGTCGCCCAGGGTGACGTCCGTGACCGGCTTGCCGCTCATGTCGGTGTACTCGCGGAACACCTCGAGCCCCTGGGCGAGCGGCTGGGCCGGAATCGTGCGATCGAACCCGGCCTGGCTCAGGAGATAGAACGCGGGGACGGGCGCGTCGCTGGCGAAGCCGACCTTCTGCGCGAGCGCGGAGACGTCCGCCTCCGGGAATAGGCCTGCCGGCAAGGGCAGCCCGCGGTGCGAGCCGTCCTTGAGCGTCTCGGTCAGCGTGAAGCCCGCGCTCGCCACGGGCCCGGTGGCCGCGACGTAGGCGTCGAGCGCCATGATGACGTAGGCGCTGGAGAGGGTGTTGTACCAGCCGTGCGCGATGGGGGTCACGACGGCGTCGATCGCCTCCGCCTTGAGGGTGCCGAGCCGCGCGGGAAAATGCCGGGCCAGGAGGTAGACGAGCAGCGCGTCGTGCGTGAGCGCGTCGTCGTAGTAGTCGTACGCGGCCGGTCGCTGCTGCTCGAAGCGCACCGCCCCGATCAGCCGATTGGCGTGGCCGTCCTGATGCAGGAGTTGGTAGGTCGCCGCCAGAAAGGCTCCGGTGAGGTCTTGCCGCCACGCCTGGGCGTAGTTCGTCTCGACCCGCCGCTCGAGCGATGTGGCGTAGCCGGTCGTGACCACGCCTTGCCGCGTGAGCAGATAGATGGCGTACGCGTGGGTGCGCTCGTCGAACAGACTCGCCCCCTCCGATCCGGCGAGGCGCTGGAGATACCCAGCGCCCTGGGACACCACTTCCGGCGGGACTGGGAAACCGTGCTCTCGGGCGTCGAGCAGAAAATGCTGGGCGTACACCGACACGTAGCGATCGACGTGGGTGTTGGCGGCCCAGAGGCCGTACGCCCCTTCCTCGTTCTGCCGCGACCGCAACATGTCGAGCACCTTGTCGACCGTCGCCGTGGCCTGTGCGGCGCTGATTCCGAACTCCGGGCGGCGCGCGAGCACCATCGCCGGGACGCCCTGGCTCACGAGCTGCTCAGTGCAGCCGTAGGGGAATTTCTCGAGGTAGGCCACCAGGCCGTGCGCCAACCCCAGCGGCAGGACCGACATGCCCGCGCGCACGGTGCGGAGCTCCGGGAAGAGATCCCGATCGACCGACGCCGACGCCGTCCCACCGCGCGGTCGCACGCTGCCGACCGTGAGCGCGGTGCGGTAGGGCACGGACGGCCGGACACTCAGGGACGCCGTGATGTGGCCCGAGCGGGTGCCGAGCTGGCTCGTGAAACCCAAGTCGGCGCTGCCGAGCTGGTCCCGGGCGCGGAGCCGGAAGGTCGCCGCCCCCTCCCGCAGCGCGTCGATCGCCAGCGTGACGCTGGCCGGCCCGAGCAGCTCGAGCGATGGGGAGGCTTGGAGCGTCACTGCCACCGGCGCGCCTTTCGGCGCGCTCGTCACGTTGTTCGCGACGCCGAGGCTGACCTCGAAGCTATCTCCCGGCGCCACCATCAGCGGGACGTTGGGCGTCAAGACGAAGTCGCCCCGGACGAGACTCCTCGCCTCGCGCGCCCCGACCGCCTCGTCGTTCACCGCCACCGCCATCACGCGGAGCGTGCCGTTGAAGTACTCGGGCACGGTGAACGTGTAGTCGCCGCCATCGGGGCCCACATCCCGCACGCCCGACCAGACGGCCACCGGCTTGTCGCGCTTGCGCTTGAAGGGATTGAGGTTGCGGCCGACCATTGCCGCCTGGTCGCCGCCCGGGGCGGAGGCCGCCATCAGGCGCGCGAACTCGGGCAGGATGAGGTCGAGGATCTGGCTCGTGTGGACTTCGAGCGCCCGTTTTTGGAAGAAGAACCCGAGCGGATCCGGGGTGCGATAGCCGGCGACCTGGAGGATCCCCTCGTCCACCGCGAAGATAGCGATGCGTGAGGCGCGATCGGTGCGGTAGTGGATCTTGAACGGATCGCCCGGTTTGACGAGGGTCGGCGTCTCCAGGGTGATCCCGGTCTTGCGGCGCTCAAGGCTCACCGAGAACGGCGCGACGCCGTAGCTCAAGGGGCTCGTGAACACCTCGTCCGAGTTGACGTCGCGCACGAACGCCACCGAGACGTAGCCATTGCCTTCCACGCCCTCGGGCAGCGGGATCCGTTGCACCGAGCTCGTCGTGGTGGCCCGGAACCAGCGCCACGCATACACGTGGTCGCGTTCGATCGTGATCAAGCCGGCGCCCGAGTAGGGGGCCTGGACTTGGAGCTCGATCGTCTCGCCCGGGGCGTAGTCGCCCTTGTTGAGCGTCAGCTGCAGCTCGGCGTTGCGCTCGAGCGATCGGGCCAGGTTGGCGGCACCGGCCACGTTGTACTCGATCCGGGCGAGCTCGCTGCCGGCCGAATCGCGCACCAGCAGCGCGAAGTCGCCGGGCTCCGTGGTCGGCAGCGGCACCGCGAGCCCCGTGGCGGCGATCGCGAGGGGCGCGTCGCTCACCGGCAGCTCCTTTTTCACCGACTGATACTTGTAGGTCCCGTCGAACTGCCGGGCCAAGACCGACACGTACGTCACCCGGATGCGCGCTAGGCGGAGTTTGGGGGCGGCGAGCTTCTTGCCATCGGGCCCCACGGCCACGAGGTCCACGCCGCGCTCCGCGTCCTCGTGCAGGTAGCGCAGGTCGCCATCCGGCTTGTAGCCGATCAGGAACGGCTGGTTCGATACCACCACGCCGGCCTCGGCCGTGACGCTGCGCCCGCCTTCCGCCTCGTACCCGTCCGCGATGAAGCGCAGGCGATACGTCGCCCGGGCGAAGCGCTCGAGGCCGAGGGTGAATTGCGCTTCGCCCGCGGCGTCGGTCGTGGCGGGCGGCAGGTCGTCCGTGTAGGTCTCCTTCGCCTTCTGCGGGTCGGAGAAGCGGTACTCTTCGAGCCCCCGGAGCGTCGGGAACCCGGGCGTCAGCTGCGCCCGCGCGGTGACGCGGCGGCCCGCGGCCGGGGTCCCGAAGAGATTCTTGAGCGTGATGCGTGCCGTGAGGCCGTCGGGCGAGACCCAGCCGTTGACCGATTCGGCGGAGAGATGCGCGGTCATGGTCAGGCGATCGGGCTGGAATTCGCGCACCTGCACCGTGACGCTGCCCAAGAGCCCGCTCGCGCGGCCGTCCTTCACGATGTACAGCGCGATCGTCCAGGTGCCGGTCGGCGCCGCGTCGGAGGTGGTGTACTGGATTTCTTCGAACCCTTGCGGCGAGAGCTTGAGCCGTTGGCGCTTCACTTCGAGGCCCCGCGCATCGCTGATGGCCACCTCGAGCGGGATGCCGGCGAGCGGCGTCGCCCAGTCGGCGGGCTTCACGATCAGGCCGACGTGGAACGCATCGCCGGGCCGATACACGCCGCGATCGGAAAACAGATAGGCGGACAGCTTGTCCGCCTGGACCTCACTCGACACCCCGCCGACATCGAAGCGCGAGAGATCGAGGTCGCGATCGTTGCGATCCAGCGGCAGAAACGAGAGATCCTCTCCGCGGTGGGCGGAGTAGAGGACGGGCGTGCGCTCCCGCTCGAAGGACTTGAGGCTCGGGAACCGCACGTGGCCCTCCGCGTCGGACTCGGCGGACAGCACCGTGAGGCCGTTCTTGCCGACGACGTCCACCGTAACACCCCCGAGCGGTGCGCCCGTCCGCAAGGACTGCACGAACACGTCCCGGCCGCCGCCGGCGCTCCGCTTCGCGAGCAGGCCGAGGTCGGTGAGGAGGATCAGGCGGCGATCCACCGGAGCGCCGGCACGCTTGGCAATCGGGTCGTACCCCTGGGCGGAGAGGAGGAACAGGCCCTTCGGCAGCGCGCCACCCGAGAGGTAGCGGCCTAGGTCGTACGGCTGGTAGTGCGGCTTGCCGGGCCCGAGCGGCGGGACGGCAATCGTGTCCGCCTGGCGGGCCGTGAGATTCGAAGCGTCGAAGTTGTAGCTCGTGAACTCGGTCGTGCCGAAGACCAGGCTCGTTTGCGTCACGAGGTGCTGGAGCTGATTGGGCACGACGCGGCCGACCTCCACGAGCAGCGCCGGCACGTCGCGGCTGTAGATCGAGACTTTGCGGTCACCGCTCAGGCTCAGGAGCGAGCCGCTGCCCAGGATCTTGATCTCCTTGGGGAACGGCGGGATGACGCTCGTGCCGTCCCAGGTCTCGCCCAGCACGTAGCCGCCGAACGACCGCAGGCCTTTGGTCACGCGGACGTAGATAAAGCGGCCCGGGTCGGCGCTGTAGTGAAACGCCTGGCGGGTGGTGTATTCGCGCTCGGCCGGAACGGGGCTAAGCGCGAGCGGCGTCGATGCCTGGAGGATCTCGGGGCCGATGATGTTCGGCTGGTTCCAGACCCAGGGGCGGACCCGCTGGTCCGGCGGCGTGCTCGGGTTGTAGATCGGCAGCACCCAGGCCGCGACGCTCTGCTGGAAGTCCTTTTCGCCCACGTCGGCCGAAAGCGCGAGGACGAGCACCTGCTCCGGCTCGTAGCGTTCGTTGCGGACGAGGGTGAGCTCGGCGCCCTGCACGGCGAGACTGAAGAGCCCGGGGATCTGGACCCGTTGCTCGAGCGCCTGAGCGGTGGCCGGGCCGCCGCGGCTGGATCGCACCCCTGCGTCCACCGTCATGCGCATCAGCCCCGTCTTCGCCGGGATGGCGAGCGCGCCCGAGAGCACCGAAGCGGCGAGGCTCTTCTTGTCCACGGCGACGGTGAACGGGAGGGACTGGAGTCCCGACAAGAGTCCGCCGCTCTCTCCTTCCATGCGGAGCGACACGTGCTTCGTGAGCGACGCGCTGTCGACCGGGTGGCTGAAGGTGAGCTTGAGCACCACCCGCTTGAGGTTGGGATCGATCGGATCCTGGTAAAACTCGGCGGCTGACACGGAGACGTTGAACGGTCCGCTCGCGAACTCGAAGCCATAGCGCTCAAGGGTGACCGTGGGCGCCACGAACCCCTTGCGTTGGAGCGAGACGCTGAACGTCTGGCCCACGGGCCAATCCTCCGTGGGCTCGAACTCGAGCTCGCGGTCGCCGCGCCAGCGCCAGATCCCGGCGATGTTGGGGCTCAAGTCGACCCCCGATTTCAGGACCTTACCGACGGTCTGTAGCGGGGCGACGGACGACTCGAACACCACGCGCAGCGGGCGGGGTCGCGGGTGCTCGGCGGTGAGGTCGGTGGCGGCCGGCGGGTTGATCGTGAAATCGGTGCGGATCGCCTGCGGGCGATGGCGCCACAGCAACAGGGCGCCCCACAGCGCGACAAGCGCGGCGGCGGTGGCGATCGCGTTGCGCCGGAACAGGCGGGGATCGGCGGTGGCACGCGCGACCAGGGCCGCCTCGCGGGCCCGCAGCGCTGCGACCCATGGGGGCGGGGTCCATGCCACATCTCCGAACGTCGCCTTGAGGAACTTGGCGAAGGAGTCGTACCACTGCGCCAGGCGGGCGCGGGCGGCGGCCAAACGCACAGAGCGTGGGCTCATGATGACCTCTGCGGTGCCGGTGTGAACTGCGGCGGTTCGGGGAAGCGACTCCGCCTTGCGTCGCGACGCGACGGTTGGGGCGCGTCACCGTGCAGCCGGAAAGCGTGCCCGGGGTGGCTGCGCTGATTCACGACTCGAACGGGCGGCAGACGGGGCGAAGCTGCGACGAACCGAGTAGTTGAGTCATGGCCGAGACAATATGCAGCGCGCTGTCCGCGTCAGGCCAATGCCTGCGCGGCGGGCACTCACCGTACATCGACCTGATCATGCGCATGCGCTCGCCACGCTGCGGCAAAGTCGAGCACTCCCGCCCCAGACGGTGCCTCGCTAAGTTGTTCTCCGGCAAGCTCGGCGGCGTAGCTCAGCTGGTTAGAACAGCGGAATCATAAGCCCCTCACGGTCGTGGGGGGCTTTGGTCTTGTAGTCAACTCGTGTCGCGTGGTGTCGCACCTGTCACGCGATGCGCGTGAGGAACGGTCAAGTTGCGGTCAAGTTGGGGCGACGTAGCTTCGAGCATGCCCGCCATCACCAGCGAGATCTTGCATTACCTCAACGCCCTTCGTCGCAAGTGGGTGGGATTCGTGACAGGTTCGACTGTTACGGCCTTCTTCGAGTGGCTCGCGTTCCGAGGTACTCCAATTCCGGAAGTCCTCTGGAAGGCCTTCTTATTCGGTGGAATCCCCGTCGCTGGTTTTCTCGCGTGGCGTGAACAGTATCGGACGCTGACAAGCAAGCCAAGACTGCGAATAAGAGTTAGCAGCCAGCCTGATTTTCCGGGCGATGATCCGCGCACTGCACATCGCCTCATCGTGCACAACGATGGCCCTGGAGCAGCCGAGACCGTCAGGGTATCCATCGTTGGTAGAGAGCCTGCCGAACCCGTCGGAGCCTATGACAACTTCCCCTATCATGTCCGCGATGGTGGGGGCGGGATCGCCGGCTGCACGATTAATCCAGGAACAGAAGACTTCTTCCAGCTCGCTAAGTCTTGGAGAAGTGGAGATCAGAGACGGATTGTCGAGGGACTAAACGGGATAGAAGAACCGCCCGACCGCTATCGTCGCGTTGCCATGCCTGACGGCGCGCAGTGGAGGCTGCGCCTTATTGTTTCTGGCAGCAATGTCGACACACAACAGGTCGCGGTACTCGTGCGGGCAGTGGAAAACAAACAGATCATCATGTGTATGGAGCGCACTTGACGGCCCGCGCCCGGCAGGGGGGGCAACGGGGTTCCGCCAACTCTCACCCGGAGGAACGGCTAGGTGAGCTGCGCGACCTCTTTGAGGAAACGCTCAGCCTTGAAACCACGTGCGTCTACGAAGTTGC
>DASQAH010000122.1:0-9961 GCA_035635835.1 Gemmatimonadales bacterium | reverse complement strand
TTCGACCACCCCTGGCAGCGATCAAAGACCGTCTCCACGAAGTTCCAGACCATGAAAGCGTAGGCATCGTACTCCCGCGCCTTGCTAGGCTCGGGCGCCGTGGGGAAGTCCAGGAGATCGGGGTGCTCCATGCCGATCCGCAGCAGATCGAAATAGACGCGGTCCAGCTCCGCGTAGTAACTGTCACGCAGAGTCGTCCGGAAGCTCCAGACCGAATAGAACAGAGTGAAAACGATGCCGATGCCCCCCGCCACTTCGGCGATCACCTGGGCTTTCGTCCACACCGTCATGACGTCGGGTCCGTCCGGAAGGGCTGCCACGCTGGTTTCTCCTCTCAGATTCACTCGAGCCGAACGGGGTCTGGCACGTCGTGCAGCATCTGGACGATCCGTGGATCGTCAGACGAGCAACGGTACACGTCACGATAGATCGTCCTGAGCCATCGTTCCAGCTCAGTCTTGGGAAGTTGCCGAAGCGGCTCCGCCGAGTACAGCATCAGGTCCATCTCGGGTGCAGGGCCCTGGCCGGGCAACGGCAGGATGTAGTGCAGCCCGGAGACTCGGACACACCCCAGACGCCGATAGAACCGCTCTCTGCGCGTCCGAATCTGCTGGTCGCCGGATGCTTCACGGTCAGAGTCGATCTCGAGCAAGATGGGGACGCTCCGGCCTTCCGGCATCACTGCCCGCTCCACGGTCTCCTTGAACAATTCGCTCCCCACACCGTGATTCCGACGCTCGGGCGCCACTGCCATGTACTCCAAGAGTGCAAAGCCCTCGGCGGGAGGCAAGAACAGGATGCTGAAGCCTGTGACGCGGCCGGCGCCCTTCGTCAGCCAGACCCTGTACTCAGGCGCGCGGACCATCGCGCAGATCCACGCCTCAGGCTTCTGTTCCCGCGCGGCTATCGAGGCGGCATAGATTTCGTAGAATTGTCGAAAGGTTAGTCCGCCGCACGAGTGCAGTTGTTCCACTTGATCCAGATCGGTCATGGAGGAGCCATCAAGAGACTCAGCCAAGGACGTTTCGCGACTTCTGGTCTCCACGAATCTAGACGATTTCCCCAGCGGCGTCCCCTGGCGGGAACACGCGCCTGAGGGAGCATCGGTTATGACCGCCCCGCCCGACGTGGTGATCATCGGCGCTGGCGTCGCGGGTTTGACCGCAGCGCGCGAACTCTCTATAGCGGGCACGCGCGTCCTGGTGCTCGAGGCACGGGATCGCCTCGGCGGCCGCGTCATGACCCACCACGCCGCAGATGGCCCGGTTGAGCTCGGAGCCGAATTCGTTCACGGAGCCTTCAGCGAGATTCTGGGAGTTGTGCAGGAGGCGGGGCTGCGGCTCCGGGAAGTGGGGGGGGGCCGAGGCACAGCACCACGGACCGCCGGGCGGCGCGACGCGCCGGACTTCTTTGCCGCCATGGATAGGCTGCTCGGGCTCGCGTCGGTCGGAGATGCCGACGAATCCTTCCAGCATCTCGTGGACCGGGTCGACGTGGACCCGAAGATCAAGGCGCAAGGGTTGCGTCTCGTCGAGGGTTATCACGCGGCAGATCCGGCACGCATCAGTGTGCAGGCACTCATACGAAACACCGCTGCCGACGAGCGACCAGAGAGCAACCGGCAATTCCGGTTTGCCGACGGCTACGACCGTTTGGTGACGGCGATCTCCCAACGGGTCGACCCTCGGTTCTGCGACGTGCAGTGTAACGTCGTGGCGACTGCCGTCGAGTGGCGAGAGAAGCGGGTTCTCATCAGGACCTCGGCCGGCGCCGAGTTCGCAGCGCCGCGGGCGATCGTCACGGTACCACTCGGCGTACTCAAGTCCGGGGCAATCAACTTTACGCCAGCGCTGAATGGCAAAGAACAGGCGCTGCACGCTCTGGAGATGGGAGCGGTCGCGCGGGTCAGCTTGTGCCTCGGCAACGAGGTCTGGGCGACACAAGAGCGTTTCTCGACCGACGGTTTCCTGATCACTGGCGATCCTCCGTTTCCGGTGTGGTGGGTGAGCAGCCCACCGCCGTTTCCCGTCGTCACGGGCTGGGCCGCGGGCCCCAATGCGCGCGCTCTCGCTGGGCTCAGCGAGGCGCAGCGCGTCCGCGCCGCGCTCGACGCGTTAACTGAAGTCCTCGGAATGGACCCCGTGCGGCTGCACAAGGGACTTCGTGGCGGATTCAGTCACGACTGGCAGGCCGATCCGTTCTCGCGCGGCGCGTATAGCTATGCCGCGGTTGGCGGCAGCGGCGCGGGGGAGGACTTAGGGGCGCCGCTCGATGCGACGATCTTCATCGCGGGGGAAGCCACAGAATCTGATGGCCAGAACGCCACGGTCCACGGCGCGATCGCCAGTGCGCGGCGGGTTGTGAGAGAAGTCTTGCGCAGCTAGTGGCCCGTCCCCGAATTCGCGGACTCACTTCCGAACCCCACCCCCCAGCGGCCGGGGGAGATGGCTATTTCCCCAGTCTTGTCTATGTAGCAGTATTTGTCGCAGAGCTTCGCGCGATCGGGGTATGGACGGCGTCTCCCGCGCATACTGAGGACACCATCATGCTGTGGTCACACGGTTGGGACCTGTTCCTGAAGGTGATGTGGCTCTTCGCGGCTCCGGTTCTAGTTGTGGTCCTCCACATCGATGAATTGCCCCAGAGGATCGGACTCACCTCTCGAACAGTCATCGGCATAGTTGGCGTAGCGTTGTGGATTCTTATTTATCGACAGGGCTTGTCGACGATTGCGGCTTGGTTGTACGCCAGACTGAGCTTGGGCGCCTCTGTGTCTCTCAGCGAGGCACACCAGCTACGGCGTCTCTTCCAGACCGATCTCTCCTTCAAATGGGTGCCGCTCAAAGACGTCAAGCAGCTTCCCAAGGACCAGCGTAGAGATGCAGTGCTCGTCGCGCTGGCGAGAGTGGGACCGGGACGCAAGGCAATGCTGTTTTAGGGCCCCCGCCTCCCCGGCGGCGGGCGGTTGGCTTTGTCGTATCACTTGTACCTGGCGTGGTAGGGCTTGCAAAACCCGACGTTGCCCCAGCCGGAACTCTGCGAGGGCGCGATGGAGAACTCAGAAAGCAGGCACTCGCCTTTTGCAGCAAACCAAATCGTGAGCGCGACGTCGCGTCGGCCGGTGTTCAGGAAGCGGTAGCCGGGGTCGAGCCAGGTGACCGTGACCGCGCCGCACGCGTCGCCGTCGCACTCGCTTGGAAGCGGGGCTCGCCCCGTCGAGACCTCTTCGGGTCTCGCGCGTCGCACGCTGTTGTTGGGACTGACGATCGGGCGTGAAGTCGTATCGGCGGCCCGCGTGGCGGCGGGCGACGCGCCGGGAACTGCGGCGGTCGATCGCGACTTGCGCGACGAGTCGCCGCATGCCGAGAGCGCGAGGATTGCCGCGATGGACACGAGGGGATCCGCTCGCCGCATCGAGGCGCTCATGACTCAGACACACGTCTTCGCGCGGTTCGACCAGAGCAACTGCACTTCGTAGACGCCGAGCTTCTTGTTCCGCCAGGCGCAGATGTCCCCGATCTCGCCATTGGCATCGTCATACCACCCCTGGCCAGGAACCGGGTCAGTGATCGCCTCGGCGAGCTCGTGGGAGCAGACGGACGCCAGCGCGTCGAGCGGCCCCAGGGCACCGAGGCACCCCGAGCAATTGGGGTACGGGACGACTGCGTAGAACAGCGCGCTGGCGGAGCGGTCGTGATAGCCGCAGAACGCCTGGCAGGAGCGCTCGCTCCCGGCCACCACACTGACCCCTGGCGGCAGGAAGACGAAGTACAGCGTGTTCGCCGTCGGCGCGGGGAGCGATTTGCGCGCCACCTCCGCCTGGAGCATCTCCTGGATCGCCCCGTCCGTCACGCTTCCGGCAGGCGCGGGGTCGATGACGCGGGCCGTTCCGGCATAGCGTCCCCGGCCGATCGTTTGGTCCGGCGTGTTGTACTCACCAAGCTGATCGAGGTAGGAACTCGAGACCACGAATTGAAAGAAGTCATTCAAGCTCTGCGCCGTGGCCTGCGCCTTCGCTTCGTTCCAGGCCGCTCCCCAGAAAACGGTGGCGACTTCGACCGCGGTCAAGAGCGGCCCACCCCGATAGGTGAGTCGTGCCGCAGAGGGTGCCAGAACTGGGGGCGCTGCGGCGACGAGCCCGCCGTCGCCGCGCATCGGCACGACGCGAATTGGGCGTCCTTGCGGGGGCGGAACCGACGGGGAGCGCCGTCGACGTGGAGCACCCATGACTCCTCCTACCCCGGCATCCGCCGGTCGGACTTGCAGGCAGCAGGCGCCTCCCCATCTGCCGGCGCTAGTGCTTGGGTGGTGCGGCCCCCAAACTAACTGCTGTGTCGATACCGAGCGTTGCAGCCGCGATGGCGAAGGAATTGATGAAGGCGAATACGAACCCGAGGACCTTGTCCCTTCTGCTAGTGAACGTTGCGCTCTGCCAATAAATCAGCATCCCTACCGCGAGGGATAGCGCGATGGGGAAGACCTTTTGACGTTGCCACCGCCGGAATAGCCAATCCGAGAACCTTCCACACGACCGTAACCGCCGCGGGAGCACCCGCGAACGTGATCGCTGACTGCTGCGCGGTGATTACGCCTACTGCAGTCGGTGCCGCCGCTGGAGCCGCGCGGGCAGCTAGACTGCCTGGTGGCGTAGCCTCTGCGCGTGCGATGTTGAATAGAGGATTGAGTGCCATGCTGCCTCCGTAAAGCTCATACACAGATTCGCGCGAAATAGGTCACGCCAGGAGCTTGGCCTCGTTGCACGACACCCAGAGGTAAACTAGCCTCCAATCGACCAGTTGACGCCTCGGCGTACCCATTGCAACCTTCGCAATACCGAGCCCGCCGGAGACCTCGCCATGCCCAGCTACACCCTCGCTGTTAACGGAACCTCCCACACCGTGAACGTACCGGTAGAGATGCCGCTGCTCTGGGTGCTTCGCGACACGCTGGGGCTCACCGGCACCAAGTTCGGCTGTGGGATCGCCCAGTGCGGCGCCTGCACCGCGCTGCTGGACGGTGAAGCGACTCGGACGTGTGTGACACCTGTGTCCGCCGTGGGTGCCCGGAAGATCACCACCATCGAGGGCTTGTCGAAGAACGGCGATCACCCGGTGCAGCGCGCATGGATCGCGGAGGACGTGCCGCAGTGCGGTTACTGCCAGCCCGGGCAGGTCATGGCCGCCGCGGTGCTCTTGGCCAAAACCCGGCGCCCCAGCGACGCTCAGATTGATCAGGCGATGACCAACATCTGCCGGTGCGGCACTTACGAGCGGATTCGCCAGGCGATCCACCGCGCCGCGCGGGAGGCATGACATGACCCACGCGAATCTGGGCCGGCGCGAATTCCTGAAGACCGGGGCCGTCGCGGGCGCCTCGCTGGTGATCGGGTTCCACTTCCCTGCCCTTACCGTCGCTCACCCTCCCTCACCGTCTCCCACTGTCCCGTTCAAGCCCAACGCCTGGCTCGAAATCTCACCGGATGGCTCGGTCACCATCTGGACTGGCCGCTCGGAGATGGGACAAGGAGTGCGCACCACCATGCCGATGATCGTAGCCGAGGAGTTGGAGGCCGATTGGCGGCGGGTGCGGGTGATGCAGGCGGACGCCGATCCGGCGTACGGCGACCAGGCCACGGTCGGAAGCCGGAGCACCCGAGCCGGGTGGGAGCCTCTGCGCAAAGCCGGCGCGGCGGCGCGCGAGATGCTGATCAGCGCCGCCGCGCTCACCTGGAGCGTCCCACGCGAGCAATGCCGCGCGCGCAGCGGTGCCGTGGAGCACTCGGGGAGCGGCCGCACCCTCGGCTACGGCGCGCTGGTCGCTCGGGCCGCCACGCTCCCGGTGCCGGAGAACCCGCCGCTCAAGTCGCCCGCGGACTTTCGCATCCTGGGTACCCGGGTGCCGCGGGTGGATACCCCCGACAAGGTCACCGGCCGGGCCGGCTACGGGCTCGACGTGCGCGTCCCCGGGATGGTGCACGCCGCGGTGGCGCGATGCTCCGTTTTCGGTGGGAAGGTGAAGACGTTCGATCCCGCGCCGGCGCTTGCGGTGCCGGGAGTGAAGAAGGTGGTGCAGATCGGCAGCGGCGTGGCAGTCGTGGCGGAGAATACCTGGGCCGCGTTTCAGGGCAAGCGGGCGCTCAGAGTCGAGTGGGACGAGGGCGCGACCGCCCAGTGGAGCAACGACGGGATAGCGACCGCTTTCAAGACCGCCGCGGAGGAATCTGGTCAGTCAGTCCGCGCCGTGGGCGACGTGGACGCCCGGCTCCAGGGCGCGGTTTCCAGGGTCGAAGCGGTTTACCAGGCACCGTACCTGGCGCACGCCTGCATGGAGCCGATGAACTGCACCGCTCATGTGTCGGGCGGCCGGTGCGAGATCTGGGCACCCACCCAGTCCCCGCAAGGGGTGCAGCGCGAGGCGGCGCGGGTCACCGGGTTGCCGGTCTCTTCCATCACGGTGCACGTCACCTACTTGGGCGGCGGCTTCGGGCGGCGGGGCGGCCCGGTGGATTACGCCAGAGAGGCCGTCGAGCTGGCTCAGAAGGTGGAGACGCCGGTGCAGGTGGTGTGGACCGAGAAGACGACATTCAGAACGGGCTGTACCGTCCGGCCACCTACAACGTGCTCCACGCCGGGCTCGACGCCGGCGGGCGCCCGGTGGCGTGGAGCCACCGGCTGGTGGGGCCGGATGGCGCGTCGTTCATGATCACGCGCGGAGCGGACGAGCTGATCTACGACATACCCCACTTCCGCCTGGAGCGGGTAGTTCAGGACCCGGGGATGCCTATCGCGCCGTGGCGCGGCGTGGGGCCGTCGCAGAACGGCTGGGTGGTGGAGAGCTTCGCCGACGAGCTGGCACATGCGGCCGGCAAGGATCCCGTGGCGTTTCGCCGGGAGCTGGTCGCCGGGAAGCCTCGTCTCGTAGCTGTCTTGGACCTCGCGGCGGAGAAGGCAGGCTGGGAGTCACCAGTGCCCGCAGGCCGCGGACGAGGGATCGCGCTGTGGCAGTTCGGCGAGACGTCGGTGTGCGAGGTGGCGGAGGTATCGGTGGGGGCTGATGGCGGCGTGCGGGTGCATCGGGTGGTGTGCGCCGCTGATTGCGGTATCGTGGTCAATCCCGACACCGTCGAGGCCCAGCTCCAGAGTGCGATCGCGTACGGCCTGACGGCGGCGCTGTACGGCGAGATCACGATCGATCGTGGGCGAGTGGTGCAGAGCAACTTTCACGACTACCGGATGCTCAAGCTGGCCGAGATGCCAGCGACCCAAGTCTATCTGGTGAAGAGCGAAGCGGCGCCGGGCGGGGTGGGCGAAGCGGGCTTGCCGCCCATCGCGCCGGCGGTGTGCAATGCCATCTTCGCGGCCACGGGGAAACGGATCCGGAAGCTGCCGATCGGGCGAATGTGCTGACACGCCGTCGTGACTAAGGCCTGGGCCACAGCCGCTGCCATCGCAGGCGCCTTCGCCGCCGTCGCGTGCGCGGGTCATTTGGCCACCGTCGTGGTTTCGGCCGGGCGGCCGGCGTACCCCGACAGCCTGCGGGACCGGGGCGTCGAGGGGCGCGTGGTGGTGCAGGTCGTGGTGGACTCGATGGGCCAGGCCGAGCCTGGCACGGCGACGGTGCTGCAGTCGACACACACCGGCTTCAATCAGGCCGCAATCGACTTCGTCAATGCGGCGCGGTTCCGACCCGCTCGGTCGCACGGGCGCACGGTGCCCGCCATGGTCACGGTGCCGATCGATTTCAAGGTCGACAGGCGCTTTGCCGGCGGCGTGTTCTCCGTCAACCAGGTCGATCAGCCGCCGGCGCTGATCTCGGCCGAGCCGGCCGTGTACCCGGCCGGCCTCGCCGGCACGCGTGGCGACGTGCAGGTCCTCATGGAGACGGTGATCGACACCAACGGCCGGGCCGAGCCCGGATCGGTCCGGGTCCTGTCAACCCCGGCTCGGGTGTTCGCTGCGCCAGCCACGGCGTTCGTCCTGGGCGCGCGGTTCTCGCCCGGTCAGATCGGGCGCCGGAAAGTGCGGGTCTTGATGACGGTGGCGGTGCCGTTCACGTCGCGCTGACTACGGGTCTTGCACGCGACGCGGAGAAGGCGAGCGCGTGATAACCGCCGATCAGCGATTGGCGGAGCTAACTGGTCGTCGGGCGGGCAAGTTAGCAGAGGTCTCGCAGAAACACACTCGACCCGGATTCGCGCCGAATCGTCGCGACGCAGTGGCCGCTCGAGGCGGCGTCAGCGCGACTCAACGGGACAGTCATCGCTTCCGGCTCCTGGTACGCGGGCCTCACTCTCGTCGCGACAACTAACGGTCACGTGACGAGAATCGGTGCAACCTCGCAAATGCCCCGATGTGCTCGCAGAAAACCGCCGTCGAAAGCGAGTATGTTAGTCCTCTCGTGAGGAGCATCCACCTCTACGCGCTTCTGGCCGCCACCGCGGGCTGCACGGCACGCGCGGCGCCGGCGCCCCCCCGCGACTGGCCGGTGACAGGCGGCGACCCCGGTAACACCCGCTATTCACCGCTCACCCAGATCGATCGCCGCAATGTCGCCCGCCTACGATTGGCGTGGACCTATCACGCGGGTGACGTCCCGCCAGACAGTCAATCCCAGATCCAGGCGACGCCGATCGTGGTGGGCGGCGTTCTCTACACGACCACGCCCGCCCTCGCTGTGATCGCGCTCCGCGCCGACAAGGGGACACTGCTTTGGCGGTTCGATCCATTCGCGCAGCGGCGGCGTGAGTCCCACGTGAACCGCGGCGTCGTGTATTGGGCCGAGGGTGACGAACATCGGATCTTTTTCACCGCCGGCCGCAGGCTATGGGCGCTCGACGCCGGCACCGGCGGGCCGATCGCGAGATTCGGGGACTCAGGCTCGGTGGATCTCGGCGCCGGACTCGGTCGCGACGTTTCGGATGCCTACGTGGTCGCGACGAGTCCCGGAGTCATCTACAAAGACTTGCTCATCCAGGGCACCCGGGTCAGCGAAGACGAGGGCGCCGCGCCGGGGGACGTCCGCGCCTACGACGTCAGAACCGGCCGCATTCGCTGGACCTTTCACACGATTCCGCGGCCGGGGGAATTTGGCTACAACACCTGGCCGGCGAACGCCTGGCGAACGGCCGGCGGTGCGAACTGCTGGGCCGGCATGACGGTGGACGTGCAGCGCGGTATCGTCTACGTCCCGCTCGGCTCGGCGTCACCCGATTTCTACGGCGGCGGCCGCCTCGGCGCCGATCTCTTCGCGAACTCGTTGCTCGCGCTCGATGCCGCGACCGGACAGCGGCGCTGGCACTTCCAGACAGTGCATCACGACCTGTGGGATCGCGATCTCCCCGCCGCGCCCAATCTCGTCACCGTCACGCGCGACGGACGACGCGTCCCAGCGATCGCACAGATCACGAAGAGCGGCTTCGTCTATGTGTTCGATCGCGACTCGGGCCGACCGCTATTTCCCGTGGAAGAGCGTCCCATGCCGCCGTCCGACCTCAAGGGCGAGCAGGCGTGGCCGACGCAGCCTATCCCGCTGCAGCCCGCACCCTTCGCGCGCCAGACGATCGCGGAGGCTGATCTCAACGAGGCCGCACTGACTCGCTTTCGTACACTGCGGCACAGCGCTCTCTTCACGCCTCCCAGTCGCGAAGGCAGCATCGTGTTCCCAGGGTTTGATGGCGGCGGCGAGTGGGGCGGGGCCGCAGTCGATCCCGAGACCGGCGTGCTGTACGTCAATGCGAGCGATGTGCCGTGGATCGCGGCGATGCGCGATACAGGCGGCCGCCCCACGACCGGTCCCGCAGTGTACGCCGATCGCTGCGCGAGCTGCCACGGGCTCGACCGGCGCGGCAAGGATCGCGCGCCATCACTCGTCGAGATCGGGACGCGTCGCACCACCGCTCAGCTCGAGGAGGTGATCACGCGCGGCCGCGGCTTCATGCCCTCTGCGTATCTGTCGCCATCCG
>DASQAH010000121.1:0-7036 GCA_035635835.1 Gemmatimonadales bacterium | reverse complement strand
GCGGCTCGCTCGAGCCCCTCGAGGGCTCGCAGGATCCCGTCCGCCCCAGGGTTCACGCCGATAGGCGACACATAGCTCCAGCGAACGATGCCCTCCTTGTCGATCACAAACAGCGCCCGCTCGGTGATGCCTTCCGCGTCGCGGTAGACGCCATAGCGTCGCGCCACCGCTCCTTTCGGCTCGAAGTCAGCCAGGAGCGGGAAGTGCAGCTTGCGTTGCGTGGCGAACGCGAGGTGAGACCAGACGCCGTCGACCGAGACACCGAGCAGCTCGGCGCCGTAGCGCTGGAACTCAGGGAGGATCTCGTTGTACAACGCCATCTGATCGCCGCAGACGGGGCTCCAGTCCGCCGGGTAGAACGCGAGGATCACCGGCTGGCCCCGAAAGTCGCGGAGCGAGACCTGTTGATCCGGCGTGCTGTGCAGGGTGAAGTCGGGGGCCGCCGTCCCGGGCGCAACAGGGCCGGATGAGCGCTGAGCTGTTGGCATGATTGCACCATAACGCCTGCGTCAAGAGCGCCTGGACAGGTTGCGGCGCAGGGCGCAGAATGAGGCCTTCCCAAACCGGAGCAACCCGATCATGAACGTCCGCGTTTACGCAGTGGCAGTCGCCGTCGCTAGCCTCCAGCTCCCTCTCCTGCTCGCGGCGCAGGGCGGGCCCAGTCCCGTCGCGGATGCGTTGCGCACGGGCGAGCAGCGGATGGGCAGGAACCTGGTCGCCGCCGCCGAAGAGATGCCCGCCGACAAGTACGGCTACAGACCGACCCCAGCGCAGATGAGCTTCGCGAGAATCGTCGTCCACCTTGCCGAGGGAAACGACTATCTGTGTGGCACGATCGCCGGCGTGAAGGCGCCCGAGCGGGTCAAGGTGGACACGGCGGACTCGAAGGACAAACTCGTCGCCCGCCTGCGAGAGACCTTTGGATTCTGCGAGACAGCACTCGCGAAGCTGGACGACTCGAAGCTCGCGGAGCAGCTGCCGTTCTTCGGCGGCCGCCCGGCGTCTCGGGCGTCAGTCATCCTCGTCACGGTGGGCGACTGGGCTGACCACTACAGCCAGGCCGCGAACTATTTGCGGCTGAACGGGCAGCTGCCACCAACGGCGAAGCGGCAGACCCCCTAAGGCACGACGACCCCGACGATGAGCCGCGGCCTTCGCGCTGTCGTCCTCGCGGTGTTCGGGCTCGGGGCGTCGTGTCACCGGGGAGTGAGAGCTCCGGAGGCGCCGACGCCGCCCCCGAGCGCCCGCTCGGTTCCGGTGCCCGCCGCAGCGCTGCCGTTGCGTGCGGTGCAAGTGAACGGGACGGAGTTGCGTTACGCGGACCTCGGGAGCGGCATCCCCGTCGTCTTCGTCCACGGCAGCCTTGGCACACTCGAGGACTGGCGCCCGCAACTCGACACGTTCGCCCGTCACTATCGCGTGATCGTATACAGCCGTCGCTATCATCCGCCCAATCCCCAGCGGCCGGACGGCCGCGAGTATGGGATCTACCTCCACGCGGACGATCTGGCGGCGTTGCTCGAGCGGCTCGGCATAGAGCGCGCCCACATCATCGGGCACTCCTACGGCGCGTATGTCGCCCTGGCATTCGCGTTGCGGTACCCTGACAAGGTCTGGGACCTCGTGCTGGTCGAGCCACCGATTCTGCCCTGGCTCGCCCGCACGCCGGAGGGCGACTCCCTCCGCCGGTCGTTGGAGGCAGGAGCCCTCGCGCCGGCGCGGGCTGCCTTCGCACGCGGGGATTCGGTGGAAGGTCTGCGCCGCTACGTCGATGGCGCGAGCGGTGTGCCAGGTCAGTTCGACGCCATGCCGGCCGACCGGCGGGCAGCCCTGCTCCGGCTGGCGTTCTCGCTGCGGCTGGAGCTCGCTGCAGCCCCGGACGTCCACATGCCGTCCCTGGCGTGCCATGACGTGGCGGGCATCCGCAGCTCCGTCTTGCTCGTCACCGGCCAGCGCAGCCCGCGCCGGTTCCACGTGATCGAGGACGAGCTGGAACGCTGCCTACGGACCCAAGAAGTCGTCACCGTGCCGGGGGCGGACCACCGCGTGCCGAGCGTGAACCCGCGATTCTTCAATCAGGCCGTTTTGACCTTCCTCGCGCGGCACTGAGTCACCCCGCGAATCTTCAGTCAGGCCGTTTTGACCCTCCTCGCTCGCTCGCTCACCCGGTGATTTTCAATCAGGCCATTTTGACCTTCATCGCGCGGCACGGAGTCACCCGGCGGCCTGCCACCCTCCTGGTGGAACCACAGCGCCCGCGTCATAATTCACGGGCGGCCGGATGACCCCTCATCCGACACCCCACCCCGCTGGTCGCCCTTGCCTCGCGGAGGTCCCACGACGGTCGCGGTCGCGCTGATGCGCGGCACGCGCCTCCAAACCAGGAGGAGGGAGCGTCATGCACCTCGTATTACGACGTTATCGGATCCGCCTCGGCTCAATTGCCGCAGCTGCCCAGCGCGCGGAGGAGAGCCTCGTACCCGAGTTGCGGCAGGTACCGGGATTCGCGGCTTTCCATCTCGCCGATGTCGGAGACGGCACGGTCGCCAGCCTGGGGTTGTTCGAGACCGATGAAGGCGCGTCCCTGGGCGAGCGGCTCATGAGCGGTTGGTACCGGGAGGATTGGCCCGTGTTTCGGGCGGTTCCGCCGGGGCTGGCGCGGGGAGAGGTGCTGGTACGCGCCGAAGTGGCGCGTCCAGCGCAGATCAGCGTCGAGGCCTCGGGGCCCCGACTCGAGCGCCGCGGTAGTCGGCCCGACCGCAGGCTGGGGCGGGATCGCCGCGTCGCCGCGCTGGCCATGGTTTCCGCCGCGCCGTAGCGCGCGGAAGACGACCCTCTCCCTCAGACCCGGACCGTTCCTCGAGCGAACTCTCTGACTGAGAGGAGGGAGATCGGGAATGTCCGCAGAGTCTTGCGCATGTCGATGGGGTCGCCGTGCGCGTAGCCGAGCATCAAGGCCGCGAAGGTCTGCTGCAACGGATCAGTGGCTGCAGCGCGCTGGGCGTTGAGCGCGTCCTCGGGGACGTGTACCACTTGGAATTCACGTCCCCCGGCCTCTTCGAAGCACCGCACAACCTCCAGTGGACTCAACATCTCGGGACCGCCAAGCTCGATGGTGGTGTTCCGGGCCGCCGAGTTATTGACACTGGCCACAGCGAACTGGGCAACATCGTTTAGCGATATCCAACTGATCTTGTTTGCCCCTGAGCCATAAATCTGCGCAGTGCCCTTTCCGGCATCGAAACCGATGGCAGGGCTGAGCCAGACCTCCATGAAGAAAGTAGGGGCGAGAATCGTGTAGTCGAGACCGCTCTGCTTCAGGTAGGCCTCCACCGTGCGCTTTGCGGTGATTAGGGGACAATCGACGTCCACGCGATGTGAGACGGAGACATAGATGAATTGGCGGACGCGTGCCGCCTTCGCCGCGTCGACTAGCCGCATCTGACCCTCCAGATCGACCGTCTGAATCGAATCACCCGGCTGCCGGGACAGCGTGGTGGAGGCGGTCGTAATGACCGTGTCCACACCGCGGCAGGCGGCGTCCAGTGATGCGCGATCCTTGAGGTCACCCCGTGCGAGCGTCGCGCCCAAGGCTGCGAGCTGCTCGACCCGTGACTGGCTTGACGTGGGTCGCACCAGGGCGCGGATCGGCCTCCCCGCCGCTGCGAGACGGCGGCAGATCTCGCCGCCCAAGAGACCTGTCGCCCCGATGACGAGGATCATGAGCTTACTCCTTCGCGATTCGCCTGTACGTCGTACTCCCCTTCCCACCGCGCCATGACCACGGTGGCGAGGCAGTTCCCGACAAGATTCACCGAGGTCCGGGCCATGTCCATCAGGACGTCCACGCCGAGGAGAACGCCGATCGCCTCCACCGGCAGATGGAAGGAGGCGAGGGTGGCAGCCAGAATGACGATCGCCGCCCGCGGCACCCCGGCCAGCCCTTTGCTCGCCACCATCAAGGTGAGCATCATCAGCAGCTGCTGCGACAGGTTCAGCGCGACGCCCGCCGCCTGGGCCACGAACACCGCCGCGACGGCGAGGTACAGCGTGCTCCCATCCAGGTTGAAGGAGTAGCCCGTGGGCATCACGAAGGCGACGATGCGCCGCGGCACGCCGATCGCCTCCATATGCTCCATCGCGGTGGGGAGCGCGGCCTCCGACGACGCCGTCGAGAAGGCGATGAGGGCAGGCTCCTTCACCGCACGCACGAACCGGCCCAACGGCACTTTGGCTAGCCAGGCCACCGGCAGCAACACCGCCACCCCGAAGACCACGAGGGCGCCATAGAGCGTAGCCACGAGCAGGCCCAGCCGCTTGAGGACATCCAGGCCGCTCGAGGCCACGGTAAAGGCGATCGCCGCGCCGACACCGATCGGGGCGAACCGCATCACGAGGCCGGTGAACTTGAACATCACCTCGGCAACCGCTTCGCACACGCCGAGGAGGACCTCCTTGGACCGACCTCGGACCAGCGTCAGCGCTAACGCGAACAGTACCGCCCAAAAGACGATCTGGAGCACCTCGTTCTGCGTGGCCGCTTCGAAGAAGCTCTGCGGCACGAGCCGCTCGAGCACCCCGGCCAGCGTTAGCCGCTCGCCCCCCCCCCCCCCCCCCGGAGCCGGGAGCGTCGCCACCGCGCCGGAGGTGGGCAGCACCACCCCGGCACCGGGGCGGACCAGGTTGACCATCACGAGCCCGACAGCGAGGGCCAAGGTGGTCACGACCTCGAAATAGACGATCGCCTTCAGAGCCAGCCGCCCCACCCGCTTGATATCGTCGCCGTGGCCCGCGATGCCGACGACCAGTGTTCCGAAGATGAGGGGGACGATGATCGACTTGATCATCCGCAGAAACACGGTCGCCAGCGGCCGCAGCGTGACGGCCACGTCTGGCGCTGCCCAGCCCAGCAGGGTGCCGAGGACCATGCCGACGAGAATCCACTGCGTCAGGGTGCGGCGCCGGAGGAAGGTCCACATAGGGCGTGAACGTTATCCACCGCGGGCCGGATGGGACAGGCCGGCGTTATGTTAGCGGTATGGAAGATCGGGGAGGCGCCGCGCTGAGCTCCACGGCGCCCGCTGCACCTCAAGCCACGGCGAGCGTGGCGGCACGGCCGCTCGAGTCGCGACCCGACGACGCCGTCCGCCAGGCCAGGCTCGACGCGATGAAACGGCGCGCGACTGGCCTGCTGGCGGCCGCGGCGGCAGTGTTCGGCGCGGCGAGCGCGTTCGAGAGCCGGTACCCCTGGCTCGGCTACGTGCGCGCCACAGCCGAAGCTTCCCTCGTAGGCGGACTCGCCGACTGGTTCGCCGTGACCGCGCTGTTCCGCCATCCGCTCGGCCTCCCGATTCCGCATACCGCCATCGTGGCAACCCGCAAGGAGCGGATCGGGCGTATCCTCGGCAACTTCGTGCAGAATCACTTCCTGTCTCGCGAGGTCATTACCGCCAACCTCCGCGCCGTGCAGCCCGCCGAGCGCGCTGCACGCTGGCTGAGCGATCCCGCGCACAGCCGACGGATCGCGCAGCAGGTCGCGAGCGGCCTGGCGAAGACGCTCGAAGCGCTCCCCGATGACGAGGTGCGGGAGCTCGTCCGCCACGTCGTGAACGCCCGCCTGCGGGCCACCCGGGTCGCGCCGGCGCTGGGCAAGACGCTCGCCCTCGTCCTCGCCGGCAACCGGCAGCAGGAGCTGATGGACGTCGCCGTGCGACTCGCGGCGGAGTCGATCCTCGACAACCGGGAGCTGATCCGAGAGCGGGTGCGGGCAGAGAGTCCCTGGTGGGTGCCGGGCGTCGTGGACGATAAGATCTATCAGCGGATCATCGACGCGGTCGAGCGGTTGCTCCGTGAGATGAGCGCCGACCCGGCCCACCCGCTGCGCGCGGCGTTCGACGATGCCGTGCGAGACTTCATCGATCGCTTGCAGCACTCTCCGGACGTCATCGCCAAGGCGGAGGCGATGAAGGACGAGTGGCTCGCTGACCCGACGGTGTCGGACCTGTCGGCGCGCCTCTGGGAGGCGACCCGTCGTGCGATCGTCACCTACGCGACCGGCGCGGACGGCGCAGCGCCAGGGCCACTGGAACGCGGCCTCAGCGAGTTCGGAACCGCCCTGCTTGGCAACGCAGGCCTGCTCGCCGAGATCGACGACCTCACCATCGACCTCACAGCCACGGTCGTGGAACGCTACCGGCAGGAGATCGGGGACCTCATCGCCCAGACCGTGGCCGGCTGGGATCCAGAGGCCACGTCGCGACGGTTCGAGCTGGCCGTCGGCCGTGATCTCCAATTCGTACGCATTAACGGGACGCTCGTGGGGGGACTGGTCGGCCTAGCGATCTACCTCGTCTCCCACCTGTGGCGATAGCCACAGCGCGGGCCTCAGTGGTCGACACGGGACGCGCCGGAGCCAGCATACGGCGGAGATCGCCCATCAGCTCCGCGAAGCCCGGGTGATCGCCGTGGTGGGTTGTTGCAACCGCTCGTCGCCGACACGGTGCGGTTTACTGTGAAGTAGCGAACCTACCTGCGCGGGGCGTCCTTGCTCGCCGGGGTCTGGAAGAGACGCAGATACTGCCCGTACCCCTCCTCCTCCAGCCGCTCGACGGGAACGAACCGGAGCGCAGCTGAGTTCATGCAATACCGCAGCCCGGTGGGCGGGGGTCCGTCGTCGAAGACGTGGCCGAGATGGGAATCCGCATGGGCCGAGCGGATTTCGGTGCGCTCCGCTAGCAACGATCTGTCCACCTTTTGGCGGACGTTCGCTGGCTCGAGCGGCTTTGTGAAGCTCGGCCACCCAGTGCCGGACTCGAACTTGTCGAGCGAGCTGAACAGCGGCTCTCCCGACACGACATCCACGTAGATGCCGGCACGGTGGTTGTCCCAGAACTCGTTGGCGAACGGCCGCTCGGTCACCTCGTGCTGGGTCACCTCGTACTGTAACGGCGTCAGCGAGCGCCGCAGGTCGGCGTCGGCAGGCTTCGCGAATTGCATCGGGCTCCATCCCTTCCGTCTAGTCTCCGTCGCTCCCCCC
>DASQAH010000120.1:0-3219 GCA_035635835.1 Gemmatimonadales bacterium | reverse complement strand
GATCATCGCCGCAGCGTTGTACTCCGACATCAGAGGTGGCGCGGCCGATACCGCCTACCCGGCGCTGGTGACTCGACTCCTCCCGGCCGGGTTCAAAGGCCTAGTGCTCGCCGGCATGCTCGCCGCGCTGATGAGCTCGCTCGCGTCTGCGTTCAACTCCTGCTCGACCCTGCTGACGTGGGACGTCTACCGCAAGCTGAGGCCCGACGCGAGCGAACAGCGCCTCGTCGCCGTAGGACGAGCGACCACCGTGATCCTGGTCGTGCTGGGGCTGCTCTGGATCCCCTTCATGAAATACGTCTCGCCACAGCTCTACATCTACCTCCAGAGCGTGCAAGCCTACATTGCCCCCCCGATCGCGGCGTGTTTCCTGCTCGGGATCATGAGCCCGCGGCTGAACGGCAGCGGCGCCGTCGCCGCGCTGGGAACCGGGTTCGTGTTCGGCGCGGGGCGTCTCGGCCTCGAGCTCGGGAAGGCCCACCTGCCAGCCGGCACCTTATGGTCCTGGATCGCGGGGATCAACTTCCTCCACTTCGCGGCCCTGCTCTTCGTGCTGTGCACTGCCATTCTCGTGGCCGTGAGTTTCGCGACCCCCGCTCCCGCGCCAGCACGAGTCGCCGATCTGACGCTCCAGACCGTGGCCCCTCCCCCTCCCCCTCCCCCTGTCCCGTCGGGCACCGGCGCAGCGGCGCCCAGTGACCGGCGGCTCGAGATCGCTCTCTCGGTTCTGCTGGCTGCGGTGATCGGGGTGCTGTGGATCGTATTCCGGTGAGCGCGCCTCGACGTCGACGCCCCAGCTCGCTCGTCAGGCCGTCAAGCCCTCAGTCCTCGCGTTGGTCGGGCTGGTCGTTTTCCGACGATCCAAGGCCGGGGAGATCCTCGTACACGACGGGCGGGGTGCACTGGCAGGCACCGGCATGGGGCATCGCGAATTGCGCGCTGGCGCGCGGCGGACGGTACTCGATCATCTCGACATCCCGAATCACCCCGCCACAGTAATGACAGTGAATCTCGGTCATGGGTCAGCCTCCGACCAAACGATTCGCTTTGGATCGGCGACGCACAAGCGCAGCAGCGGCGAATGGGTCAGAGTGGAACGTCGGGGACCCGCGCCAGGCGGCGGACGGCTACTTCAGGTAACTGCGAATCAGGTCCACGAGCTGTTCAGCCGCCTGGGTCTGCTCGGATTCCGGATCGGCATCGGGACCGACGACATGGAACCGAATGTGGTCCTCGACGACCTCAGCCATGAGGCCGTTGATCGCCCCGCGGCAGGCGGCGATGGTTTGCAGCACGCGCTCGCAGTCGGCCTGCTCCTGCAGCAGGCCTTCGATGGCGCCGACCTGGCCGCGGATGCGGCGGATGCGATTCAGGAGCTTGGCCCTGTCTCGGACGGTGTGCACCATGTCCCCGACCCCTCTCGGCATTGACAGAACATACTATAGGGTAGTATGGTACGCAATATAAGATACCAGGGTAGGGTATCGATGACCGTGAGGAATGTCTGCCCTTGGACGCCAGCGCTCCGGAGGCACCGGCCGTGACGAGCGCCCCCCCGGCCGCCGCCCGCGCCCCAGTGCCGCCTCCCGGCTCCAACCGCTGGGATTCGACGCGCATCGAGGAAGCGGCGCGCAAGGACCGCGAGGCTGCGCTCCTCCTCTGCGACTCGACTCCGGGAGGCGGGGGCCTGACGCAGGCAGAGGGTGAGCGACGCCTGGAGGCCTACGGCCCGAACGAGATCGCCCACCAACGTGCCGCCAGCTGGCCCGTCCGCCTGTTCCACGCCCTGCGCAACCCGCTCGTCATCCTCCTCGCGGTCCTGGCCGCCGTGTCACTGGCCACCGGGGACGTCCGGGCCGCAATCGTGATGACGCTCATGATCGTGCTCGGCGTCGCGCTGCGCTTCACCCAGGAGGCGCGCGCCGACGCCGCGGCGGCCGCCCTGCGCGCCATGATTCGGGTGACGGCCACGGCGCTGCGAGATGGCCGGCCGCGTGAGGTGCCCCTGCGCGAGATCGTCCCGGGCGACGTGATCGTGCTCGCGGCCGGGGACATGATTCCAGCCGACGTGCGGCTGCTCGCGGCTAAGGATCTGTTCGTGAGCCAGTCGAGCCTCACGGGCGAGTCGCTCCCCGTGGAGAAGGGTGAGACGCTGCAAGGCGTACCGGATCGCGCACCGCTCGAGTGCCCCAACCTGTGCTTCCTGGGCACGAGCGTGCAGAGCGGGACGGGCACTGCCGTGGTGGTCGAGACCGGCGCGCGGACTTTGTTCGGTACGCTGGCGCGCGGGATCGCCCAGGCGGCCCCTCCGACGGCGTTCGACCGAGGCATCAACCGCTTCACCTGGCTGATGATCCGGCTCATCGCGGTCATGGTCCCGGTCGTGTTCCTGATCAACGGCCTCACCAAACACAACTGGCACGAGGCGTTCTTCTTCGCCCTCGCAGTGGCGGTCGGTCTCACCCCGGAGATGCTCCCGATGATCGTCTCCGTGTGCCTGTCCAAAGGGGCCATGGCGATGTCGCGCAAGCGCGTAATCGTGAAGCGACTCAACGCCATTCAGAACTTCGGGGCCATGGACGTCCTGTGCACAGACAAGACGGGCACCCTCACGATGGACACGGTGATCCTCGAGCGACACTGCGACGTGCAAGGCAACGAGAGTGACCGGGTGCTCGACGATGCGATGCTGATCAGCTACCTGCAGACGGGGCTCAAAAGCGCACTCGACCACGCGATCCTCATGCATCGAGAGGAACATCCGCACGTCGCGCTCGACGCCTATCGCAAAGTCGATGAGATGCCCTTCGACTTCTCCCGCAAGATCATGTCCGTCGTCGTGGACCAGCCCGCAGGGCAAGGGCCGCGTCGCCTCCTCGCCAAAGGCGCGCCGGAAGAGATCCTGAAGCGCTGCTCAAGGTTCGAGGCGGATGGCGGCATCTTCCCTGCCCCCCCGGGATTCGCGGAGGACCTGCGGGAGCAGTGTGATGCGCTGAGCGCAGACGGGTTCCGCGTTCTGGCCGTTGCCTATAATGAGGTCCCTACCAAACCCGCCTACGGCAAGCAAGACGAGGACGACCTGATCCTGATTGGCTACGTGGCCTTCCTCGATCCCCCTAAGGAGACGGCCGGCCCCGCGATCGCCGCCCTGCGCGACCACGGCGTCACAGTCAAAATCCTCACGGGTGATAATGAGCTCGTGACGCGTGCCATTTGTAA
>DASQAH010000119.1:0-3232 GCA_035635835.1 Gemmatimonadales bacterium | reverse complement strand
CACATTGCCCGGGAGCCGTGCACGGGAGTTTGCGGCCGTTGTGGACGGCTTGGATGCACGCCTGAACGGCCGGCAGTGCGAGGCCGCTGCGATCGATGACCCACGGCGCGCAGCGGACCACTTGCTGCGCAGGGAGAGTGCCTTCTCGAATGAGTCGCTTGATCACGGTGTTGCTGACGCGAAGTGTACGGGCGGTCTCTTCCAAGGTGAGCCACTCCCCACTGCGCCGGTAGTTGGGAAGACCGCGCCCATGCCGCACGTTGTGGATGTGATGCAGGCGCCACGTCTTGCCCTGGCCGGTGCGATACCCGAGACGGTTCAGCACCTGAGCAATCGTCTGGTCGTTGCAGATCTTGGAGAGCTCGGCGATCAACGCGACCGCCTTCTCGTCGGCCACCCGTCCGTGCTGCCCGGTGCCATTTCTCTTCACGTGCAGCTCGCTGTGCACGCCACCTTTCCAGTGCACCTGCAGCACGTGGTGCGGCGGTTCGTCGCCGCCGTTGACCACGATCTCCTCGATCACCGTGCGCAGAATCCGTTTCTTCAAGGCCACGGGGGCCGCCGGATGATGCCAGACCCGGCGCAGATCGCCGGCCAGTTCGCGCAGGCGCTCCTTCTGCCGTGCACTCAACGGGCAGGCCTGTCCGCGCCCGGCCTGCACGCGCGCCTCGAGTCCGCCAACGCACGCCAGCGCCTGGTTCCACCGGGCCTCCAGCTCGCCCGCCACCAGACGGTTCTCGGGATCGACGGCATCAAACTGCCGTTGCGCGCGCTGTGCCTCATAGCGCGCCTTCTCCAACGCCATCGCGAGCGCTTGCTGTTTCTCTTCGTCTTCCTGCAGCGCCCGCTCCATCGCGCGCGCGACGGCTTCGATGCCGGCCGGCTGAATGGCCTCGAGCACGAGCTCGGCGACGGCCCGATCCACTCGCAAACTGCCCACCGCCTGGCACGCCGCCGACCCCCGTTCGACTCGCCCGCCCTGGCAGGCATAGCGCGCGACCGCGCCGCGGTTGCCGCTATACGCCACCGCGAGCCTGCGCCCACAGCGCCCGCAGCGCAGCAGCCCCGAGAGCAGGGCGGCCCCGTTTCTGGCCGCTCCCGGACTCCTCCCCTCGCCGCGCGACAGATTCGCCTCCAACACCCGCTGGTGGTGCAGGTACTCCTCCCAGGTGATGTACCCGTCATGATGGTCACGGAGCAAGACCTTCCACGCTTCCATCGGCTTCTTGCCGCGCGGCGATGGCCCTGGCCGTTGGCCAGCACGCCCCGGTCGGCTCCCGGTGCGACCATAGACCAGGGCACCCGCGTAACAGGGATTGCGCAGCAGTTGCTGGATGCGGCTCGCAGACGGCAGACGCCAGACGATCTCCTCTCCCGCCGTGCCGCGCACCACCTCGGGCAGCAGCAGGTGCTCGTCGCGAAAGTACAGCAGGGTTTGCCGCGCGCTGCCCAGCTCGCGGAACTTCCGGAATACACTGTCGATGGCCTGCTGGACCTGGCGGTCTGGCGCCTTCTCGACGCGATCCTGCTCGGTGCGAATGAAGCCCACCGGCAATTCCCAGAGGGCACAGCCGCGCTGGACCTTCTGCTCGAAGGCCGCGCGGGCCCGTTGGCGAAAGAGACTCAGCTCGAATTCACTCATCGTCCCCTTCAGGCCCAAGAGCAGCCGATCGTTGATCAGGCGCGGATCATAGACACCGTCGTCGTCCACGAGCACCGTGTCGGTCATGGCGCACAGGTCGATCAGGTGGTGCCAGTCGCGGTTGTTGCGCGCCAGCCGCGACGCCTCCAGGGCGAAGACCGCCCCGACCTCGCCCTGGCACACCGCCGTCAGCAGGCGGCCGAACCCGTGCCGCTCCTGCCTGCCCGAGCCGCTGATCCCGAGGTCATCGTCCACCACGACGACCTGCGCGAAGCCGAGTTGGCGGGCGCGATCGGCCAGGGCGTACTGCCGCAGTTGTCCCTCGCGGTGATGCCGCACCTGGTAGAGACTGGATTGCCGCACGTAGACATAGGCCGCGCGTTCACGATGGTCGGCGCGAATCTTCTCCGGCATCATTGTCCTCCGTCCTCCTCGCTTCCTCGTGCCGCAGCACCGCTCGCAACAGTCCCTCGCACAGGTCGCGACACTGCCGTCGTGGCTCGCCGGGAATGCTCTGCCAGATCTCGTGGCGGGCGAACGGCAGCGTGCGCTGCGGAGGGGAGAAAAAGGTGTTCGGGCGCATCGGACCTCCTTCCGCTCGGGATGCGCCCTTGCTGCTCGTCGCTTTCTGGGGAGGACGCAAGCGACGGCTGACTATCGAGCAGCTCACGGAGTTCGATCAGTGCCGACATCTCCACACGCGGCTGAGGCTCGTCCCGGAGTTGGGCACACGAACTGGGGTCCAGCATCCAGGCAGGGACAGCGAGCTGCACCCCGTGCTGCCGCACTTTCACGATCACGCTGTCCCCGGTGTAGCGGCGGAAGCGACGGACGATCTCTACTGCCTCGGCATAGAACGGATGGTGCCGATAGTGGATCGTGGCGAAGGTCAGTTCATGGGCAGTATGACGATGCCTTGCGCCACTCCTTCGCCACGCATCTCCTCGAGGCGGGCGTCGATCTCCGGACCATCCAGCAGCTCCTCGGCCATCGCTCGATCCGCTCGACCGTCCGCTACACGTTTGTGTCGTCGGCGGTGATGGCCCGCGTGCAGAGTCCGCTCGACCGGCTCGCGGGCCTCTGGGCGCCGGCCCCGTAGGCTGCGGTGCCGCGCCGTCGGCGCGGCCTGGTCCACGCCGCCCGTCCGCGTCCACGCCTGGAGGTCGCGGACATCTTTCGCCACCACGGGGCGGCGTACCGCCAGCGGCACGCGCTCTTGCCCGAGCAACGCGCCACGATGCGCGCGATCGAAACCTGCCGCACCCCCGCGCGCGGCGGGCACCTCGACGTGTGCGACGCGTGTGGCTACGCGCGCCCGGCGTACAACTCCTGCCGCAATCGCCACTGCCCGAAGTGCGAGGCCCTCCGCGAGGCGCGCTGGATCGAAGCGCGCATGGCGCGCCTCCTCCCGAGCCACTACTTCCACGTCGTCTTCACGCTCCCCGCCGAGCTCCGCCCCCTCGCCCTGCGCCATCGCCGCCGCCTCTTCGCGCTCCTCTTCCGGGCCGCCTCCCGCACGCTCCTCACCCTCGGCCTCGACCCTCGCCGCCTCGGCGCTCGCCTCGGGGTGACCGCCGTGCTCCACACGTG
>DASQAH010000118.1:0-23300 GCA_035635835.1 Gemmatimonadales bacterium | reverse complement strand
CGGCGTCGGGCCCTGCTCACCATAGTCGTCGTCGGCGGTGGGCCCACCGGCGTCGAAATGGCCGGCGCGCTCTCCGAGCTGATCCGCCTCGTGCTGGTGAAGGACTACCCACGGCTCAACATCGCCGACGTCCGCGTTCTGTTGCTCGAAGCGGCGGACCGGCTGTTAGGGGCGATGCCTGCGAAGCTGCGTCAGGCGGCGGCCGACACGCTGTGGAAGAAGCACGTCGAAGTGCGCTTCGGCGCCGCCGTCGAGGAGTTCGACGGATCCCAGGTGCGTTTGAAGGGCGGCGAGGTGATTCCGGCGCGCACGCTGCTTTGGGCAGCTGGGGTGCAGGCCGCCGGCCTGACCCGGCGGCTCGGCCTGCCGACCGCACGGCAGGGGCGCCTCATCGTGGAGGCGACGCTGCGGGTTCCCGCGCACCCTGAGGTTTCGGTGGTCGGGGATGCGGCCTACCTCGAGGCCGACGGTCAGCCGCTGGCGATGATGGCCCCGGTGGCGATCCAGATGGCTGAGACGGCCGCGCGCAACGTGCTGCGCGCCCTGCGCGGCGAGCCGCCCCGGGTATTCCAGTATCGCGATCCCGGCTCGCTCGCGACGATCGGGCGCAATGCGGCGGTAGCCTACGTCAGAGGCGTCGCGTTCAAGGGCTTCCCGGCGTGGGTCGTGTGGCTGGTGGTGCACTTGATTCAGTTGATCGGGTTCCGCAACAAGCTGCTCGTGTTGATCAACTGGGCGTGGGACTACTTCTTCTACGAGCGGGCCGTGCGGATCATCACACCCGAGTGACGGGCCGGGAGGGTGCCCGGGGCCTGGGGAGCTCTTCCCGGGACGGCGGCTCACGCCGCACCACACCGTTCCACCCGCACCCCAAGCACCAGCGCCGCTGCAGCCACGGGAACGTGCGATCGAGTACGACGTGGCGGATGGGGAGCATCTCGATCCCGCACGCCGGGCAGCGGGTGCCGCGGGGTAAGAGGAAGTACACGACGCAGCCAACCATCACGTAGCGCATCAGCACTGTCACTAGCAGCACGGCGACGATCAGCACGTCTCTCCCCCCTTTCCCCCCCTCTCACCGCCTGCGCCCCTCATGCCCTTCAGGAACTCCTCGATCCGGTGTTGCAGCTCGCTCAGCTCGACTGGCTTGACCAGCAGCCGCTCGCGGGGCAGGGGGGCGAGCCCACGACCGGCGAGCTGGGTGATGTCCCCCGACAGAAACAGCATGCGATCGGCGAGGGCAGGCTGCGTCGCCTGCAGGCGGGCGTGCAGACCCGGCCCGTCCAGCCGGGGCATCCGCAGGTCCGCTAGGATCACATCCACGGGCTCGCCGTTCAGCCGCTCGAGCGCTTCCTCGCCGTCGCCCGCCTCGATCACCACGGCGCCGCGGCGCGCCAGGAAGCGGGCGATGGGGCGGCGGATCGGCTCCTCGTCGTCCACGAGGAGCACGCGCACGCCTGCCAGGGGATGCGTCGCCGCGGCGGCTGGCACCACTGGCTCGGGCGTGGGCGTCGGGGCGAGCGTGCCGATCGGCATGGTGACGAGGAAGCGCGCTCCGGCCCCGGGCTGCGACGTGACCGAGAGATCGCCGCCCACTTCCCGCACGAGCTGGCGCGAGATGTACAGACCGAGCCCCGTGCCGCGGCGCCCCTTGGTGGTGGCGAACGGCCGGAACAGCCGCTCGGCGATCTCCGGGGCGATCCCCGGCCCGTTGTCTTGCACCGCGACGTGCACCCGCTCCGCCTCCAGCCACGAGTCCACCGTCAGCACGCGCGGCGGCCGTACCGAGCGCAGTGCATCGAGCGCGTTGCTGAGGAGATTGACCATCACCTGCTCGAGCCGGTTCCCGTCGGCGTCTACCGGCGGCAACGTCTGGTCCAGACGGCCACTGACGGTGATTTCGTCGACCCCGAACCGATACGAAACCAGGTCGAGCGCGGCGCGCACGATCTCGTTGAGGTTGACGTGGGCGACCAAGCGCTCGCCCGCCCGTACGAAGCGCAGCAGGCCACGCAGCAGTTTGGTGGCGCGCTGGGCTTGCCGCAGGATCTGCTGCATTTCGGCGCGCTGCTCCGCGCTGGCGCCCGGGTCGGCCAGCCGCAGCTCGGCGTGCGCCGCGATCGCCATCAGGGGGTTGTTGACCTCGTGAGCGATCCCCGCCAGCAACTCGCCCGCTGCCGCGAAGCGACCCTGTTCCTCGGCGCGGTCGCGCAACACGTACGTCATCGCGTTGAAGTGCTCGGCGAGCTTGCTCAGTTCGTCGACCTGCGACACCGGCACCTGGGCCGTGAGATCGCCATCAGACACCCGCGTCAAGCCCTGCTCGAGGTTCGCGAGCGGTTGCCAAATGCGCCGCCGGACAACGAGGACGAGGAGCGGCACCAGGGCCGCGCCCGCCAGCAGCCACAGCGCGGTATCCTGAGTCGCCTCGCGCGCCGCGATTTCCAGGTTGCGCACCCGATCGATCAGCTCTGCTCGCCCGAGCGATGCCGCCACCTCCATCTCCGCGTCGACTACCGCGTGCACCGAATCCGCTTGCAGCAGCCGCCGATGGGCGTCCGCGGAGCGATGCAGCTCCACCATCGCTCCGATCTCGGCGAGCATGTTGCCGAGCTGGGACATCGCCTCGTCCGTGCGCCCCAGTCGCACACGCAAGGCGGGATTGACCTGCGCGTACGGCTGCGGCGCGGCGCGCACGCTCCCTAACGCCGCCAGGCGGGCCATCTGCGCTTTCGCACCGGGTGTGGCCGTTCCAGCGACGAGGGACCGAGCGATGTCTAGCGAACGGTCGAGCGCGCCGTGACGCCGGTCTAGGTCTTCGAGCAGCGCCACGATCGCCTCGGTGCCGGTTCCCAGGGTGAACGCGGGAGAGCCCACCTGGAACCCGAGATACAGGGAGGGCACTCCGCCGAAAACGCTCCCGACCAACACCAGCAAGACGAGCAACGTGCGCAGGCTGATGCCACGGGGGAAGACGAAGCGGGGAGCCATCACGGACCGGCGACGCGCACGGGCACGCCGTGCCGCAGATGGGCCATGACCAGGCGAGACGGGCGGTCCTGCATGAACGTGATCGACCCGGTCACTCCCATGAACGGCGGCCGCGACCCGCCCAGCGCCCGCAGGTACTCCCGGATGGCCGCCCGCTTCGCTCCGACGGCTCGGATCGCCGTCGCCGCGAGGAGCAAGGCGTCATGCGACATCGCGTCGGTGGATTGCGGGTCTCGACCCACCACGCGGCGGAACCGCGCCACGAAGTCTCGCGACAGGGTGTCCGGGGCATCCGGCAGCCAGAAGGCCACGACGTACACCGAATCCGCGGCGGGGCCGGCGTTGTCAGCGAGGGTTGGGAGCACGAGCGAGCCGTCTCCGGCCACGATGCGCAGCCCGGGCACGCGCTGCTGAGCCAGCCGGGCGATGGTACCCGTCTCGCGCTGACGGCCGGCGACGAGCAGAACGTCCGGCACACCGCGATGCAGCGTGGCCGCGACGAGGGTGGCCATGTCGCTTTGCGTCTCGAAGCTGACGAGATCCAAGATCCGTACGCCACGGCCCGCGAGCGCGGCCACGATGCCATCGCGCAAGCCTGCTCCGTACTCGTCATTGATATAAAAGATGGTCGCGCGCCGGACGTGCAGCCGGTCCACCGCGAATGCCCCCATGAACGCCCCTTCGATCGAGTCATCGGGGGCCAGCATGAGAGTCCAGGGACCGGCCTTGCGCAGCAGGCGGCTTGTGCTGTTCGGCACGATCTGCGGAATCCCGGCTTGATTGTAGACCGGAGCGGCGGCCAGCGAGCCCCGGCTGCCGCCGTGTCCCACGATCACCACGAGGCCGGGCAGCGCGGCAAGCTTGCCGGCCCGTTGTACCTCACGGTCCGGTGAGTCGCCTTGGACGACGCTGTCGGCGATGATGCGGACCGGCTCCCGACCTGCGGCCGGCCAGGAGGCAATCTCGTCCTGGGCCACGAGCACGTTGCTCGTGATGGCGATGGGAAAGGCGTACCCGATCAAGGCCTCGCGAGGTGACGGGCGGCACCCGAGCAGCGCGGCCAATCCCAGAGCGCCCACGCCAGGGGTACGAACCAGGCGGCGGACACAGCTGGGGAGTGGGGGGCACACCGGGGGGCCACGGCTGACGGGGCGAGCGGCCGGCGAGGGGGAGACCAGGGTGGCACGGCGCAGCACCTCAGGAATGTGTCGCGGCTCCCCCTGGGGCGCAACGCAGCGCGGCGGAGGCTCTGGACGTATCAGCCTCGGCACCCTATTTCATTTCCACCCCAACTCCAGGTCACCGATCCGATGCGAGCCCTCCGTGTCCTGCTGGCGCTCACCGGCCTCGCCGCCACTTGCCCGCCTTCCTTCGTCGCAGCCCTGCCGCGCTCTCCCATGCAACCTCAAGCGCAGGACACGACGCGTGGACGGCAAGGGGGCGGAGGAGGTCCTGCACCGGAGGGGCCGAAGCCCTATGCCCAGGTCATCACGCGGGGGGCCACCACGGACTCGGGCGTGTTCATCGTGCACCGGCTGAACGACAAACTCTTCTATGAGATCCCCCGTGCGGCGTTGGAGCGGCCGTTCCTGTTGGTGGCTCGGTACACCGCCACGCCGCAGGGGCAGCGCTACGCCGGTGAGGAGCTGGTGGACCGAGTGGTGCGCTGGCAGCGCCGCGGCAACCACGTGCTGCTGCGTGATGTGAGTTATGCCGCGGTGGCGGACTCTACTCAGCCGGTGTCGCGCGCTGTGCGGCTTTCGAATTTCGAGCCGGTGCTGATGAATTTCGACGTCGCCACGCTCGGCCCCAACGCGGACAGCAACGCCGTCATCGAAGCGACCCGCCTGTACACCACAGACGTCCCGGAGCTCAGCGCTCGGCGCGTCTTGCGCGGGGCGCTGGATCCCGCGCGGTCGTTGATCGAGCGCGCGACGACGTTCCCGACCAATGTCGAGGTGGAAGCGCTGCAAACCTACCGCACCGACTCGGCCCCGGGCGGCGCCAGCTCCTCTTCCGTGCTGCTGCACTACTCGATGGTGCTGCTTCCCGAGCGCCTGATGCGGTCGCGGCTGTGCGACAACCGCGTGGGGTTCTTCTCGATCCGCCAAGACGACTACGGCACCGACCAACATCGCGTGGCGCACAACTGTTTCATTACGCGCTGGCGCCTCGAGCCGAAAGACCCGGCCGCGGCGGTCAGCGACCCGGTTCGACCGATCGTGTTCTACATCGATCCGGCCACTCCGAAGAAGTGGGTCCCCTGGCTGATCAAAGGCGTCGAGAGCTGGGCGCCCCTGTTCCGCGCGGCCGGCTTCTCGAACGCGATTCAATCGCGGCCGGCGCCGACGCCGCAAGAGGACCCCAAGTTCTCCCTGGAGGATGCGCGCTACTCGTCGATCCGCTGGCTGCCCTCGCCGATCGAGAACGCCTACGGCCCGCACATCAGCGATCCCCGCAGCGGGGAGATTCTGCAATCGACCATCGGGTTCTACCACAACGTCATGAACCTGGTCCGCGACTGGTACCTCGTGCAGGCAGGGCCGAGCGATCCCCGCGCGGCCCGGCTGCCGCTGCCGGATTCGATGATGGGGGAGTTCCTTGCCTACGTGACCGCGCACGAAGTGGGCCACACGCTCGGCTTTCCCCACAACATGAAGTCGTCCGCGTCCTATCCGGTGGACTCCTTGCGCAGCCGCACGTTCACCGCGCGCTACGGCGACGAGTCCTCGATCATGGATTACGGGCGATTCAACTACGTCGCTCAGCCCGGCGACGGCGCGCGGCTCGTTCCGATCCAAGGACCGTACGACTACTTCGCCGTGAATTGGGGGTATCGCCGGATCGCCGGGGCGGCGACCCCGGAGGCCGAGCGCCCCACGCTGGATTCGTTGGCCCGGCTGCAGGAAAGCGACCCGATGTTGCGCTTCGGGAACGCCGACGGTGTCGACCCCGAGGCCCAAACCGAAGACCTGGGCAGCGACGCGATCGCGGCGACCCGCTATGGGCTCGCCAACATCAAGCGCGTTATGCCGATGCTGCTTCCCGCCACGACTACGGACAAGCTGGAAGACTACAGCGACCTGAACGAGATGTACGGCCAGGTGATCGGCCAGTGGCAACGGGAGCTGGGACACGTGGTCACGCTGGTGGGCGGGGTCTACCGCGCCGAACGGTATCCAGGTCAGCCGGGGGTGATCTTCACGCCCGTACCGCGCGCCAAGCAGCAGGCGGCAGTGGGATTCCTTCTCGAGAACGCCTTCAAGACGCCGACGTACTTTCTCGACCTCAACGTACTGCGGCGCATCGAGCAGAGCGGTACCGTCGACCGCCTCCGCCAAACCCAGTCGGGCCTGCTCGCACAGCTATTCAGCGACGGCCGCCTGACCCGGCTGGTGGAGCAGGAGGCCCTCGCGACGACGGCGGCGCCTGCGTACCGGCTTACCGACCTGCTAGGCGACGTGCGGCGCGGCCTCTTTTCCGAGCTGGCGACCCGTGGCCCGATCGACGTGTACCGGCGCAACCTCCAGCGCTCCTTCGTGACGCTCATGGGCGACAAGGTCGCGCCCACGCCCCCAGGCACCCCGTCCGGGCCGTTCCCGACGTTTCCGGGGTTCCCTCCCCCTGTGCCCCGGTCGGAGGAGGCGCGCGCGTTGATCCGGGGGGAGCTCAAGGACTTGGACGCAGCGATCGCCACCGCGCTGCCGCGCGTGACCGATCGTGCATCAGGTCTTCATTTGCAGGATCTGCGGTACCGGATTGATAGAATCCTGAACCCGAAAAACTGAATTTGCGTCAAGGGATAACGTCGAGGAAAGCCGTCGAGGAGAGACGTTTCAGGAGTCCCTCGACGTCTTTCCTCGACGTCGTTCCTCAACGTATTTTGGGCTCATGACTCCGATCGTCCTCGCCGTACTCATGCTGGCGCAGCAACCCGGCTTCACACCGTCGAACGCGGCGCACCAGGACACGCTTGAGCGAGCCCTGATCGCCGTGCCCGACACGCTGAGCGCACGGCTCCTCACCCGTGACCTGTCGGCACGCCCGCACATGGCGGGTGGTCCGGAGCAGGCCGCCACCCGCGACTACGTGCTCGCCAAAATGAAGTCGTGGGGTCTAGAGACGTGGGCCAAGGAGTATCGCGTCTACCTGCCATGGCCGGAAACGGTGCGCGCGTGGCGGATCCCCGCAGGCGGCGCCGCGCAGCCACTGTCGCTGCGGGAGCCTACGATCGCGTCGGACTCCTCGAGCTTCGGCCTGCAGGTGCCGCCGTTCAACGGGTACACCGGGGACGGGGACGTCACCGCCGAGGTGGTATACGTCAACTATGGGTTGATCGAGGACTACAAGACCCTCGACTCGCTCGGCATCAGTGTGAAGGGCCGGATCGCCCTGGCGCGCTACGGTCGCTCCTTCCGCGGCATCAAGGCGCGCGAGGCCGAGCGGCACGGCGCCGTCGGCCTCGTCATCTACTCCGACCCCCAGGACGACGGCTACTTCCGCGGCGACGTTTACCCGAAAGGCCCGATGCGGCCACCCGGCGGCATTCAGCGCGGCAGCATCCTGAATGACGACGGCGACCCGACCACCCCCGGGTACGCCTCCGTGCCCGGTGCGCACCGCGTTCCTGAGGACTCGCTCGCGATCCCACATATCCCCGTGCTCCCCATGGGCTATGGCAACGCCCAGCGGTTCCTGGAGGGGCTCGGCGGCGCCTCCGTCCCGCAGGCCTGGCAGGGGACGCTGCCGTTCCGCTACCACGCCGGCCCGGGGCCGATGCGCGCCCGGCTTGACGTCAAGACCGAGCGCGGCGCGCGGGCGATGCACCCGATCTGGGACACCTTCGGCATGATCCGTGGCGCCCGCTTTCCTGACGAGTGGATCGTGGTGGGCGGCCACCGTGACGCCTGGTCCCCGGGCGCCGCTGACAACATCAGTGGCACCGTCACCGTGCTCGAAGTGGCACGGGCCTTCGCCACGCTGGCCCATCAGGGGATCCGGCCGGCACGGACCCTCGTGTTCGCGACGTGGGACGCCGAGGAGTGGGGGCTGATCGGCTCCACCGAGTGGGTCGAGGAAATGGAGGACACGCTCCGCGCCCGCGTGGTGGCGTACATCAACGAGGATGACATCACCTCGGGGATGCAGTTCGGTGGTTCCGGCTCGCCCTCGCTCAAGCCCTTGATCCGTGGGGCCACGCGGGCCGTGCCGGATCCCGCAGGCAGCGGCAGTGTGTACGACACCTGGCTGCGACAGCGCAAGGGCGACACGACCCAGCTGACGCTCGGGAACCTGGGCGGGGGCTCAGACTTCGCCGGCTTCTATCACCACCTCGGCATTCCCTCGGGCGGCGTCGGGTTCGGGGGGCCGGGCGGGGTGTACCACTCGATGTACGATTCCTACCACTGGATGACGACGTTCGGGGACCCGCAGTACCGTGCCCACCGCGCGGCGGCCCAGCTGGTCGCGGTGATGCTCTCTCGTCTGGCAAACGCGGACGTCGTACCCCTCGATTACGTCGCCTTCGGCGGCGAAATGACCGGGCTCGTCGCCGAGCTGGACAACGGGATCTCCCAGAAGCACTGGAGCGTGACCACGACGCCGCTGCGATACGCGTTGGGCCGATTCACCGAGGCAGCGCGGGCCTTCGCCGCGGTACGCGACAGCGCGCTCGCGGCTGGTGCAGAGCCGGCGCGCGTGACCCGCGCCACCCAGGCGCTGCTGTTGGTAGAGCGCCGGCTCGCGCGTCCGCAGGGGTTGGTGAGCCGCTCCTGGATGCGCAGCCTGCAGTTCGCCTCGGACGTGGACAACGGCTACTCGACGATGGCCTTCCCGTCAGTGAACGAGGCGATCCGCTACGCGGACGAGGCGACCACCGCGCGGGAGCTGCAGGACCTGGCCGCCCACATCGATCAGGCCCGCGAGGCGCTCGAGCAGGCAGCCACGGCGCTGCGCTGAGGCGGCCGGGTGGCGGGGTTCCTGCCAGGGCCGCAGATTAGCCCTCGCGCGGCTGATGGCTCACAGGAGGATGGCATGGCCGAGACCGGCGATCGGATAAAGGTCGTAGTCTATTATGCCGTTTGGGCCACGATCTGCGCGGCCCTGGCGGGCATCGCCGTCGCGCTATTGCACACCTGGTTCTTCAGCTATCACGTGGGACGGTCGGGCTTCCTCCAGACCCTGGTCAGCGACATGGAAACCGCGCTCGCCATCGCGGCGGGGCAGGGAGCGGTGGTGGTGCTCACCGGGAGCGTGCTCGCCCGGTTCGGCCGCAGCCTGGAGAAGACCGTGCTGCTCGGCCTGCTCATCGGGGTGTTTGACTTCGTGCTCAACTTCGTGCAGATGGTCGTGCCGAGGACCGAGCTCGGCTGGGGGCCGGACATCGTCATCCTGGCCGTGGCGGCGGCCGGGATCACGGCGTACGGGGCAGAGAAGACTCCCGCCATCTCGTGACCGCAGAAGAACGGGAGACGCTCGAGCGCCTTGAGCGCCGGGTCGCGCTCCTGGAGACGATGGTTCGCAAGCTGATCGACGTGGGACGGGTGCCCGATCCCGCCTCATCGCGAGCGGAGCGACTCCTCGGGCCGGCAGTCCACCCGGCCACGCGTTCGAGTTTCCCCAGTCGGACACCAGCCGCAGCGAAGCCTGCAGCCGCGCGACCGGACCTCGAGCAGTGGGTCGGCCAGCGCGGCCTGCTGATCGTCGGGGTGCTGGCACTACTCGCGGCCACCGGCTTCTTCCTGAAGTATGCGTTCGACCATCGCTGGATTCCTCCCGCGCTCCGATCGGCCGGCGCCGTGCTCTCGGGCGTCGGCCTGGGGATCTGGGGCGACCGGCTGATCTCGCGCGGGATCCGCCGCTACGGCGCCGCGATGATCGGGGGCGGCGGCGGACTCGTCTACCTCGGCCTCTGGGCGGCGGCCGGCCCCTACGCGCTAGTGGACCGTCGCGCCGGAGTCCTCCTCCTCGCAACAGCGACGGTGGCTGTCGCGCTGCTCGCGCTGCGGCACGAGGTCGAAGGGCTGGCCCTGTGGGCTGTGCTCGGCGCTTACCTCGCCCCGGTATTGCTACCTCCGCCCGTGCCTAATCCGGAAGCCCTGTTGGGTTACCTCGAGGTGATCGGACTGGGCCTGGCGTTGCTGGCGTTCATGATGAGCTGGCGCCGGGCGTTCGATCTAGCCCTAGGCGGGTACCTGGTGATGGCGGTCGCCGGGGCAGGAGCCGTGTTGGGCCGCCCCCTGGGTGTCTGGTTCCTCGCCTCGGGAACGCTGCTAACGCTACACGTCACCGGTCGGCGTCCGTGGCCGGAAGCGAGACTGGGCGTTGTCGTCCTGAGCTGGGTGATATTCGCGAGTCACTTCCCGCTCTCCCAGGCCTCGCAGGGCACGATCTGGCTTGCTCTCGCGGCACCCGCCGCGGTCAGCGCCCTCCTGTGGTGGCAGCACTTCCAGACGGACCCGTTTGCGGCGCGCGTGCACGGAGTCCCAGGAGCCATGGCTGACGCGGGGCTGTGCGTGGCCAGCCCGTTCGTGTTGTCGCTGCTCGCCCGCGCGGCGGCTCCCACATTGCTTGACCCGGTGCCTGCCGCACTTCCCGCCGCGATCGGCGTCCTGCATGGTGGCGTTGGATGGGTGCAGCGGCGGGCGGGGTTCCTGATGCTCGGCATCGCCCTGCTCGCCACGGCCATCGCAACGCAGTGGTCGGCGTGGGCGACCGTGGTGGCGTGGACGGGACTTACCCTCGCGGCGCTCGCCGCGCACCGGTGGGCGGCGCGCCCGGGCGCCCGAACCGCCGCCCTGGGCCTTGCGGCCCTGACGTTCATTTGGTTGTTCGTCCTGGCGCTGGCCCAGCGGCCCGCCGCGGCACCCGCGTTCGGGGACTCGTGGGCCCTGGCGCTCGGTGCGTACGTCGCGGGCATAGGGATCGGCGCCCGCTGGTGGCGGGCGCAGCCCGGAGGCGCAGACCCGCTGGCGCGGGGCGGCGAGGTCCTCTGGGCGCTATTCGGGTTCGCGCTCCTGGTCGGTGGGTCAATCGAATTGCACCGCTTCTTCGGTGCCAGGACCGCTCTTGCCGGCGACCTCGCCCTCAGCATCTACTGGCTTGGCTTTGCCGGTGTGCTCGTGCGGCTCGGCTTCCGACTGGGCCGCAAGGACGTTCGCTCGGCGGGTCTCGCCGTGGCGGCCGGTGCCGGGCTGAAGGTCGTACTCTACGACCTGTCGATGCTAAGCGCTCTCTACCGGATCGCATCGTTCTTGACTTTGGCGCTTGTCACGCTGGCCGTGGCCTACGCGTACAATCGTCGAGGAGGGGTGTCGCGCGAGAGCGTCTAACACCGATGGGCTACAGCTTTGGCAGTGTGATCCCCTGCTGTGCCTGGTACTTCCCCTTCTTGTCCGCGTAGCTCAGCTCGCATTCGTCGCCCTCGTCCGCAGTGAAGAACAGCACCTGGGCGATTCCCTCGTTGGCGTAGATCTTGGCTGGCAGCGGCGTCGTGTTGGAGATCTCGAGCGTAACGAAGCCCTCCCACTCCGGCTCGAACGGCGTGACGTTGGTGATGATGCCGCAGCGGGCGTAGGTGCTCTTGCCGACGCACACCGTGAGGACATTGCGGGGGATCCGGAAGTATTCCACCGAGCAGGCCAGGGCGAACGAGTTCGGCGGCACGATGCACACGTCGCCGCTGAACTCGACGAACGATTTCGGGTCGAAGCGCTTGGGGTCCACCACGGCCGAGAGAGCGTTGGTGAAGATCTTGAACTCCGGCGCCACGCGCATGTCGTAGCCGTAGGACGACACGCCGAAGGAGATCACGCCGGCGCGCACCTGGCCGGCGGCGAAGGGCTCGATCATGCGGTGCTCGGCTGCCATGCGTTTGATCCAGCGGTCGGACTTGATCGACATAGGCGCGCAATGTAACGGCGACGCCTCGACTTACGCCACTCGCTCTGGTTGACTTGCGGTTCCCGGCGGGATAGTTTCTTTGCTACTACGTGAATTTTTTCACGAACTCCATGCTCCAGCCCTACCTCCCGTTCCTGCTCCTGTTCGCCGTCGCCGCCGGAACGGCGGTGATGATGATCGTCCTCTCCCACTTCGCCGCCCCACGGCGCCCCACCCCCGCGAAGGCCGCCCCCTACGAGAGCGGCATGCCGCCGCTGGGGAGCGCGCGCGAGCGCTTCTCGATCAAGTTCTACATGGTGGCGATGCTGTTCATTCTGTTCGACATTGAGACCGTGTTCCTGATCCCGTGGGCGACGATCTTCTTCGCGTCAGCCACCGGATTCCTCCTCCTCGAGATGCTGGTGTTCATGCTGATGCTGTTCGCGGGATACGTGTACGTGTGGAAGAGGGGGGCGTTGCGATGGGAGTGACGCCAAGCGCATCGAAGACCTAATGAGGAGATGTAGGGTCACATCCGTACGGACCATACGTAGGCTCCGTACGTCTCATCCGCTACGGGGTTGATGCAATGAAGCGCGTCTTGGAGACAAAAGAGGTATCGGGCAGCCCCAATTGGCTCCTCACCCGGTTCGACGCACTTGTGAACTGGGCCCGCGCCAACTCCTTGTGGCCGATGCCGTTCGGGACCGCCTGTTGCGCGATCGAGTTCATGGCCACGGCGGCCTCCCGGTACGACTTCGCCCGCTTTGGGATGGAGCGGCAGGCGTTTTCGCCGCGCCAGGCGGACGTGCTCATTTGCGCCGGCCGGCTGCCGTTCAAGCTCGCGCCGGTCATCCGCACTATCTACGATCAGATGCCGCAGCCCAAGTGGGTTATCTCGATGGGCGCCTGTGCGTCCACTGGGGGGATCTTCGACAATTACGCCATGGTGCAGGGCATCGACACCATCGTGCCGGTCGACGTGTACGTCCCCGGTTGCCCGCCGCGCCCTGAGGGGCTGCTATACGGCGTGTTGCTGCTCCACAAGAAGATCAAAGGCGAATCCCTCGCGATCCCCGGATTGCGCGACGAGCAGCCGCTCGACGCGCACGGCCTGCGGCTCCCGCCGGAGGAGATCGACGAGATTTCAGAGCCCTTCGGCAACTCCATCCACCAGTTCCGCTCGTCGTGAATCCGTCCGTCGACGCGCTCCGGGCGACCCTCGGCACCGCGATCGGCCGCGCGCAGGAAGTGCGCGGGGACACGATCGTGACCGTCGAGTCTTCCCGGCTCCTCGAGGTCATGCGGTGGCTGCGGGATACCCCCGGCCAGCGCCACGAGTACCTGGTGGACGTCACGGCGGTCGAGTACCGGGACCACGAGCGACCACTCGAAGTCGTCTACTTCCTGCGCTCGCTGGAGCGCCGGACGGACCTGCGCGTGAAGGTGGAGCTCGACCCGCGCGGGGAGCTGACGGTGGACTCGGTGACGCCGCTGTGGGCGGGGGCCAACTGGCTGGAGCGCGAGGTCTACGACATGTTCGGGATCGTGTTCGCCGGGCACCCCGACCTGCGGCGCATCCTGATGTGGGAGACCTACGCCGAGGGCTATCCTCTCCGCAAGGACTTCCCGCTGCGGGGGCGGTTCAGCCGCGCCGAGCAGGTGCGCCAAGCGCTGAACGCCAACCCCGAGGCCCATTACTCGATCGAGGAGCTGTCGATCGCCGAAGCGTACGACGAGCTGCCGGCGGAGATGCGCGAGCGCCTGCGCCGCGGCCAGCGCGGCACCATCCCCGAATCCGAATGAGCAAGCGCACCATCGAGGTCGAGCTGGCGACGCCGGGGCTCGACCCCCAGGGGGCCCCAACCCGGATCCCGCTGGCCGCCGGATCCGACGCGGCGCTGGAGGAGCACGACCTCGGCGGCGAGCACCTGCTGATCAACCTCGGCCCGCAGCACCCCGCCACGCACGGCGTGCTCCGCCTCGTCGTCGAGCTCGATGGTGAGACGGTGGTGCGGGTGATCCCGCACGTTGGCTACCTGCACTCGGGGTTCGAGAAACTCGGCGAGTACCGCCACTACAATCAGATCATCCCACTGACCGACCGCACCGACTACCTCTCGCCGATGGCGAACAACGTGGGAATGGCGATGGCGGCCGAGAAGCTGATGGGGATCGTGATCACGCCGCGCTGTACGGTCCTGCGCGTAATCGCCTGTGAGATGAGCCGCATCATCTCGCACATGGTCTGGCTCGGCACGACGTCGATCGACCTGGGTGCGTTTACCCCGTTCTTGTGGGCGTTCCAGGAACGGGAGCGGATCTACAATCTCCAGGAGATGTGGACCGGCGCCCGGCTCACGACAAGCGTGACGCGCGTCGGTGGGCTGATGGCCGACGTGCCGGACGGTTTCGTCGAGGGGCTGCGCCACTTCGTCGACACGTACCCTAACACGCTGAACGAGATCGATCGGGTCCTGACACGGAACGCCGTGTGGGTGGGGCGCACGCAGGGTATCGGCGTGCTCACCGCCGACGAGGCGATCAACTATTCCCTCTCAGGCCCGATGCTACGCGCCAGCGGCGTGCCCTGGGACATGCGCAAGGACCAGCCCTACCTGGACTACGAGACCTACGAGTTCGAGGTCCCCGTGGGCGAACACGGCGACGTCTACGACCGCTACTTGGTGCGGCTCGAGGAATGCTACCAGTCGAATCGCATCCTGCGGCAGGCTCTGGAGCGGCTGCCCGATGGCCCGATCAACGTGGACGATCCGCGCCTGATCCTGCCTCCCAAGTCGCGCGCGATGAGCGACATGGAAGCGATGATCTTTCACTTCAAGCAGGTGATGGAAGGCGTGAAGGCGCCGGTGGGAGAGGCCTACGTCGGGATCGAGAACCCCAAAGGCGAGCTAGGCAACTATTTCGTCTCCGACGGCACCGCGAAGCCGGTGCGCTGGCGCATCCGGCCACCCTCCTTCATCAACCTGGCGGCGATCTCGAAGATGGCTGAGGGGCACCTTCTCTCGGACCTGATCGCGATCAACGCCTCGGTGGACATTGTGATGGGGGAAGTGGACCGATGAGCGCCGGGACGCAGGAGTATCAGGCCGTCTTCGCCGGGAAACCGCGGGCGCAACTGGAAGAGGTGTTGACCCGCTATCCCACGAAGCAAGCCGCGCTCTTGCCCGCCCTGTGGCTGGTGCAGCGCGAGCGCGGCTGGATCTCTGACCGCAGCATGACTGAAGTGGCCGAGGTGCTGGGGCTCACGCCGGCCTACGTGAAGGGCGTCGTCACGTTTTACACGATGTACCACCAGCATCCGGTGGGCAGGAACTTCGTGCAGATCTGCACGACGTCGCCGTGCAACCTGTGCGGGGCCGAGGATGTGGTCCGCGCCATGCTCGAGCACACGGGCGCGAAGGACCTGGGGGCGACAAGCTCCGACGGGCAGTGGACCGTGATCGAGGTGGAATGCCTGGGTGCCTGCGGCTTCGCGACGCCGATGCTGATCAACGATGACTTTATCGAGTCCGTCACCCCGGAGCGGGTCGCGGAACTGGTCAAGAAGTACCGGTGACGACCGAACGCGGAAGGAAGGGGTGATGGGCTACCCCCACAAACCCCACGCCAAGGAGACGGTCGTCCTCTCCAAGCACTTCGGGGACCCCGAGGCGCGCACCTACAAAGGCTGGGTGCGGCGGGGGGGCTACGACACGCTGCACAAGGCGCTGGCCACGGACCCCGCGGCGATCATCGAGGAAGTGAAGGCGTCCGGGCTGCGCGGACGCGGCGGCGCCGGCTTTCCCACCGGGCTCAAGTGGTCGTTCATGCCGAAGGAGAAGAAGAAGCCCCACTACCTCTGCGTGAACGCCGACGAGTCCGAGCCCGGCACCTTCAAGGACCGCGAGATCATGCGCTGGACGCCGCACGCCCTGCTGGAAGGCACGGCGATTGCCGCGCACGCGATCCGCGCCGAGGTCGCCTACATCTATGTGCGCGGCGAGTTCACCGAGCCCCTCGCGATTCTCGAGAAGGCGCTCGCGGAAGCGAGCACCGCCGGCGTGTTCGGCGGCATCAAGATCTACCTCCACCGGGGAGCGGGCGCCTACATCTGCGGCGAAGAGACGGCGCTGATGAACTCGATCGAGGGCAAGCGCGGCAACCCGCGCATCAAACCGCCGTTCCCGGCCGCCTCCGGCGTGTTCGGCATGCCTACGACGATCAACAACGTGGAGACCCTCGTCGCCGTCCCGCCCATTCTCAAGAACGGCGCCGCCTGGTACAAGGCGATGAGCCTGTCGAACCCGAAGAGCACCGGCACCAAGTTATTCTCGGTCTGCGGCCACATCGCCAAGCCTGGCAACTACGAAGTGACCATGGGGTTCCCCCTCAAGGACCTGCTCTACGAGCTGAGCGGTGGGATGCGGCCGGGCCGCACCCTCAAAGCGTGCATCCCGGGCGGCTCGTCGGTGCCGATCCTCAACCGGGAAGAGAGCGAGAGCTGCCTACTCGACTATGAAGGCTGTGTCGAGAGGGGAACCATGCTCGGCTCGGGCGGCGTGATCGTGTTCGACGACACGGCCGACATGGTCTACCAAATCATGCGCCTTGCCCGCTTCTACGCCCACGAGTCGTGCGCCCAGTGCACCCAGTGCCGCGAAGGCACCGCCTGGACCACCAGGATCCTGGAGCGCATCCTGACCGGGCAGGGCGCCACCAAGGACCTCGACTTGCTGCTCGACCTCGCCGACAACATGACGGGGAAGACGATCTGCGTGCTCTCGGACTCGTGCGCGGCGCCGGTGGTGAGCGGGATCAAGAAGTTCAAGAGCGAATTCGAGGCGTACATCGCGGGGAAGAAACGCCCCGTGGCGGCTTGAGGGCGAGCAACTGATGGCTGATGGCGTGATCAACCTGACCATCGACGGCGTCCCGGTGAGCGTCCCGTCCGGCACACTCGTCATCGAGGCCGCCAAGCAGGCAGGGGTGCTCGTCCCCCATTACTGCTACCACCCGGGCTTGCCGGTCGCCGGCGTGTGCCGCATGTGCCTGGTCGAGATCGAGAAAGCCCCCAAGCTCCAGATCGCCTGCGCCACAGCGGTGACCGAGGGGATGGTCGTGAAGACCCAATCCTCCCAGGCCAAGAGCGCGCGGCAGAGCGTGCTCGAGTTCCTGCTCATCAACCATCCGCTTGACTGCCCGATCTGCGACCAGGCGGGCGAGTGTGAGCTGCAGGACTTCGTCTTTCAGGAAGGGCGGGCTAGCACACGCTACGGGGAGTATCCCAAGCGCTTCAACCCGGTCGAAGACTTCGGGCCGGACGTGCTGTACGTGCCGAACCGTTGCATCCTCTGCACCCGCTGCGTCCGCTTCATGGAGGACGTGGCCCAGGAGCCCGTGCTCAACGTCTCCGAGCGCGGCGACCGGGCCTACATCGGCATCCACCCCGATGCGCGGCTCGACCACCCCTGGGCTGGGAACGTCGTGGACCTCTGCCCGGTGGGCTCGCTCTTGTCCAAAGACTTCCTCCACAAGGCGCGGGCCTGGGAAGTGGACAAATCGGCGTCGGTGTGCACCGGGTGTACCCAGGGCTGCAATGTCACGCTCGACGTGCGTGACAACGTGATCGTGCGCGTGCGTCCACGGCCGAACCTCGAGGTGAACCGCTACTTCTTGTGCGACCACGGGCGGATGAACTACCGCTGGATGAACCGTGGCGACCGCATCGAGGCCCCGCTGGTGAAGCAGGATGGAGAGCTGCGAGCCGTGGACTGGGACGAAGCCCTCGATCGTGCGCGGCGGCTGCTCCGCGGGGCCGGGGGGGGCCCCGGTGGCGGTGGCAAGGCGGTGGCCATCGTGTCGCCGAAGGCATCGACTGAAGCGTTATTCCTCGCGCGCCGGGTGCTCGCCGGCTTCGCGTGGACCGGCGCCTTCCAGGTCACGATGGGAGAGGAAGCGCCCCTGGCCGGCGTGCCGAACCTCGCACTCCGGCCGGAGCGCGCCGCCAACGTCACGGGCGCGGAGCTCCTGGGCTACGTCAACGGGGTCTCGTCCGCCCTGAACCTCGCCCAAGCGGCGGCCGTGGTGCTGGTGCTGGACGAGCCCGACGTGCCGGCCCCCGGAGCAGGAGCGTTGATCTACCTCGGCACCACGCTCCCCGAGAGCGCCCGTGGCGCCGAGGTCGTGCTGCCGATCGCCAACATGGCGGAGGAAGAGGGGACGTTCGTCAACCGCGACGGCCGAGTCCAGCGCTACTTCCAGGCGAAATCTGCGCCCGGGATGGCCCGCCCCGCGTGGTGGGCGTTGGGTGAGCTACTCGACACACCAGCGGCGGAGCGGCCCGACAGCGCGGCCGCGGCGTTCGATCTGCTCGCCGGCACGGTGGAGGGATTCGCCGGGCTCTCCTACGACGCCCTGGGGTTGACCGGGAAGCGGATGGGTCAGGGAGCGGGGGTGCCGGCGTGACGTTCTTTCTGATCAGCTCCGTCATCAAGATCGTCGCGGTGTTCACGGCGATCATGGTGGGGGTAGCGCTGCTCACGCTCGCCGAGCGGCGCATATGTGCCTGGATGCAGGACCGTCTCGGTCCCAACCGCGTCGGCCCGCAGGGTTTGCTGCAGCCCGCGGCCGACGGCCTGAAGAACATCTTGAAGGAAGAGACTTACCCCGCCCAGGCCGACTTTTGGACGTTCGTCCTCGCTCCCGCGATCTCCTTCACGCCGGCCCTCATCACCTTCGCTGTGATCCCGTTCGCCGCCCCGCTACCCACCAAGTGGGGCCTCGTGCCGATGGTGGTGGCCGACCTGCCGGTCGGGTTCCTCTACATCCTCGCGATCAGCTCGCTCGGAGTGTACGGGATCGTGCTGGCCGGCTGGTCGTCGAACAACAAGTACGCCCTGCTCGGCGGCCTGCGCGCCAGCGCGCAGATGATCTCCTACGAGATCGCTATGGGCATGAGCAGCGTGGCTGTGCTGCTCCTGGCCGGCAACGTCACTCTCTCCCAGGTGATCGCCCAGCAGCAGCAGGGGGGCTGGTTCATCATTCCGCTGACCCTCGCCTTCATCATGTTTTTCATCAGCGCGCTCGCCGAGACCAACCGGCTGCCGTTCGACTTGCCGGAGGCCGAGGGCGAGCTGATCGCCGGCTACCACACCGAATACAGCGCGATGAAGTTCTCGATGTTCTACATCGCCGAGTACTCGAACATGGTGACTGCCTCGGCGTTGATGGCGACGCTGTTCTTCGGTGGCTGGGACATCCCCTTCACCCATTGGGACGACATGGGCGCCCCGAGTGTGCTCAAGACCCTGGCCACGCTGGCGATGTTCGGCCTGAAGACAGGCGTGTTCCTGTTCACCTACATCTGGATCCGTTGGACGCTGCCGCGGTTCCGCTACGACCAGCTGATGGCGCTGGGGTGGAAGGTCCTGCTGCCGTCGAGCCTCGTCTATCTGACGATCATGGCGACTGCTATCTGGTACCTGCACGGCCGGCTGGGCTGGGCGTATGAGCGGCCGATGGCCCTCACGCTCGGTGCGCTGAACCTGGTGCTGCTGGTGGCGGCGGTGTGGGGACTCGACCGCGGGCGCGTGGTCTCCGGCTCGGTCGCGCGGAGGGCAGCCTGATGGCGATTGGCGTGAAGGTGCTGAAGCGGCCGACCGAGCAGACCTCCTACCTCCGGGCCACGCTCAAGGGCATGGCGCTCACGCTGCAACACCTGTTCCGGCCCAAGGTGACGATGCAGTATCCCGAAGAGCGCAGCACCGCAACCTGGACGATCTCCGGTCGCTGGCGCGGCACGCACCGCATGCTCACCGACGAGCAGGGACGGGCTAAGTGTGTAGCGTGCGGCCTGTGCCCCCAGATCTGCCCCGCGAACTGCATCAAACTGGTTCCGGGCGAGGACGAGCAGGGCAACCGCTACCCGCTGATCTACGAGATCGACGAGTTCCGCTGCGTGTTCTGCGGCTACTGCCAGGAGGTCTGCCCGGAAGAGGCCATCCACGTGGGCGTACACTACGAGAACTCCGAGTACTCGCGCGATCGGTTCGTGTACGACCTGGAGCGGCTCTGCGCCCAGACGCACCCAGTCTCGACGCTGTGGGACCCCTCCGATCCCAAGGGTGAGTGAGCCGATGGCCTGGGTGAGCGCTCACCTGACCGTCCTCGCGTTCTGGGTTTTTGCCGGCGTCGCGATCGTGTCCGCCACGATGTGTGTGACGCGGCGCAACCCCGTCGCGAGCGCGCTCTGGCTCGTCGTTACGCTGTTCCAGCTCGCTGCGTTGTTCGTGGTGCTGGACGCCCAATTCCTAGCCGTGCTCCAGGTGCTGGTGTACGCCGGCGCCATCATGGTGCTGTTCCTGTTCGTGATCATGCTGTTGAACTTGGGGCAGGGCGGGCCCCACGATTTCAAGAGCGCCATCGGCCTGGGCGTCGGAGCCGTGCTAGCAGTGCTGTTGCTGCTACAGCTCTCGGTGTTGCGGCACCTCGAGCCGCCCGCGGCCATCGCCCTGCCGCCCGGCGCGATGGCGGCGCAGCAGGCGCGCGACGGGCTGGTCGGCACCGTGGCGCGGCCGCTGTTCGACGCCTACCTCATCCCGTTCGAGATCACCAGCCTGCTGCTGCTCGCCGCCATCGTGGGCGCGGTCGTGCTGGCGATGCGCAAGCTCTGATGCTCCTCGGGCCCTCGCTCGCCGTCTCCGCCGTGCTGTTCACGATCGGCGTCGCGGGCGTGCTGGTGCGCCGCAACGCTATCGTGATCTTCATGTGCGTCGAGCTGATGCTCAACGCCGTGAATCTCACGTTCGTCGCTTTCGCTCAGCGGCTCGGAGTCGCCGGACAGATCTTCGTCTTCTTCGTCATGGCGGTGGCGGCGGCGGAAGCGGCCGTCGGGCTCGCGATCGTCCTAGCGATCTACCGCCACCGCGAGACGGTGGACCTGGGCAACATCAACCTGCTGAAGGGCTGATGACCCGCACCGCCCTGGACCTCGTTTGGCTGGTCCCCCTCCTGCCACTTCTGGGGTTCGTCCTGAACGGGCTGCTCGCCCTCGTGCGGCCGACGGCCAAGGCGGCCGTCTCGGTGATCGGCGTGGGGGTCGTGGCCGCGGCCTTCGGCGTCGCGGTCGCTGTCATCCGCGCGCTTGTCGTGGTCCACCCCACCGGGCCCGTCGTCTTCACATACTGGTCCTGGATGCCGGTGGGGACCCTGCAAGTGAACGCCGCCCTCCAGGTAGATCCGCTGTCGGCGGTCATGCTGCTCGTCGTGACAGGGGTCGGCTCGCTGATCCATCTCTTCAGCGTCGGCTACATGCGGGAGGATGAGGGCTACGCCCGCTATTTCGCCTATTTGAACCTGTTCGTCTTCTTCATGCTGACGCTGGTGCTGGGGGCGAGCTTCCCGGTGATGTTCGTCGGCTGGGAGGGGGTGGGCCTCTGTTCGTATCTCTTGATCGGGTTCTGGTTCACCGAGCAGATCAATGCCGACGCCGGCAAGAAGGCGTTCATCGTCAACCGTATCGGCGACTTCGGGTTCTTAGTCGCCATGTTTCTGATCTTCCAGCACGCCGGCAGCCTCGACTTCACCGACGTGTTCACCAAGGCCCGGAGCCTGTTCCCGGTCGGCGGCGCTGCGGTCACCGCGATTACGCTGTTCCTGTTTCTCGGCTGCACCGGCAAATCGGCGCAGATCCCTCTGTACACCTGGCTGCCGGACGCCATGCAAGGCCCGACTCCCGTCTCGGCCCTGATCCACGCCGCCACCATGGTCACGGCGGGCGTCTACCTCGTGGCCCGGTGCAACGTGCTGTTCGCGCTCGCCCCCGTCTCGAGCGCCGTGGTGGCTGGTGTGGGCGCACTCACGGCTTTGTTCGCGGCGACCATCGCTCTGAAGCAGTGGGACATCAAGCGCGTCCTCGCCTACTCCACGATCTCGCAGCTCGGCTACATGTTCCTGGGGGTCGGGACCGGCGCTTACGCGGCGGGCATTTTCCACCTCGCGACGCACGCGTTCTTCAAGGCCTTGCTCTTCCTCGGCTCCGGCAGCGTGATCTACGCGATGCACGAAGCCTACCACGCGACCCATTCCCATGACGACGCGCAGGACATGCGCAACATGGGCGGGCTCAAGCACCATCTGCCGTGGACGTGGGTGCTGATGTGGATCGCGACGCTCGCCATCGCGGGTGTGCCCCCGCTCTCGGGCTTCTTCTCCAAGGACGAGATCCTGGGTGCGGCGTTCGCGCGCGGCGGCGCGCAGCAGGTCTGGTACCTGTTCTGGGGGATGGGCCTGGCCGCGGCGCTGCTCACGGCGTTCTACATGACGCGGCTGATGCTCTACACGTTCCACGGCCCGAACCGCACGGGCGAGCAGGAGCGAGCGCACCTGCGCGAGGCTCCCTGGATCATGACCGGCCCGCTCGTCGTGCTCGGGGCCCTGTCGGCCATCGGCGGGGTGCTGAACCTCCCGGCGCTGATCGGCGGTAACGAGCGCCTCGAGCGCTGGCTGGCACCGGTAACCGAGGCAGGGACCGCGCTGGCTCCGGCCGCTGCCGTGTCCTCCGGCACGGAATGGACACTGATCGGGATCGCCGTCGCAGTAGCGCTGGCCGGTGTCTTTGGAGCGATCCGGATGCTCCGCCCGGCGAGCCTCGTGCCCGCGCGCCTCGCGCCGACCGAGACTGGCTTCGCGCGGGTGTTGAGGAAAAAGTGGTACGTGGACGAGATGTACGACGCGCTGATCGTGCGGCCGATCCAGTGGCTGTCGCGCGAGGTGCTGTGGAAGATCGTCGACGTCCGCCTGGTCGATGGGGCGGGGGTGAATGGCGCCGCGGCCCTCTCGCGCGCCCTCGGCTGGATCGGCTCCCGCCTGCAGTCGGGCGAGCTGGGCTTCTACGTGGTGGCATTCGTGGCGGGCGTGGTGGTGGTGTTGCGCGTCGTGGTGCGGTGACGGATGTACGCCCACTGGGTCCTGACCGCTCTGCTCGTCTGGCCGCTCCTCGCCGCGGCCGTCATCTGGCTCGCCCCCGAGAGAGCGGCCAAGCATCTCGCGCTGGTCGCGAGCCTTGCCGAGTTCGCCCTCTCAGTCCCGCTGTGGTGGGTATTCGACCCCGCCGGGGGGATGCAGTTCGTTCAGGCGTTCGCGTGGATCCCTGGCTGGGGCATCTCCTACAAGGTCGGCGTGGACGGCATCTCGCTCTTCCTGGTGCTGCTCACGACCTTCCTCGTGCCGCTGTCGGTGCTCGGCAGCTACAGCTACATCACGAAGCGCGAGCGCTCCTTTTACGCGTTGCTGCTCGTACTCACGACCGGGATGATCGGGGTCTTCGTCGCGCTCGACCTCTTCTTCTTCTACGTGATGTGGGAAGTGATGCTGATCCCGATGTACTTCATCATCGGCGTGTGGGGTGGCGAGCGCCGTCTGTACGC
>DASQAH010000117.1:0-2848 GCA_035635835.1 Gemmatimonadales bacterium | reverse complement strand
ACTCGCCACCGCGGCGCTCGCTGCGTGCGAGCAGAACCGCGGCGTCACCAGCCCAGCGGCAGCCATCGCGACGTCGCTCCAAGCCCAGCGCGGCGACCAGTCCGGCGACGACGGTGATGGTCCGCGCGCAGTCTACACGCTCACGAACCAAGTCGCGGGCAACGCGGTCGCCGTCTTCAATCGAAGTGCCGATGGCACACTCACCGCCGCTGGCACCATCGCGACGGGTGGAACGGGCACGGGCGGCGGGCTGGGCTCGCAAGGCGCGGTCGCCCTGAGCGACGACGGGCGCCGTCTGTTCGCCGTCAACGCTGGCTCGAATGACGTCTCCGTGTTCGACGTCGGCCCGGCGGGCCTGTCGCTAGCGAGCCGGACGGCATCCGGCGGAACGCTGCCGATCAGCCTCACCGTGCACGGCAACGTGCTCTACGTGTTGAACGCGGGCGGCAACGGCAACATCAGCGGCTTCACCGTCGGCACGACGGGGACGCTCACGCCGATCCCCGGTTCGACCCGGTCGCTCTCCGGCACGAACGTCGGGCCGGCGCAGGTATCGTTCAGCCCCGATGGCCGCCGCCTGGTCGTCACCGAGAAGAACACCAGTCTGCTCGACGTGTACGCCGTGGACGCGAACGGCGCAGCCGGCGCTCGCACGTCGTTCACCTCCGCCGGCGGGACGCCGTTCGGCTTCGCGTTCGGTCCGCGTCACGTGCTGCTGGTGTCTGAAGCCGCGGCCCCAGGCTCGGCGTCGTCCTACATCCTGGGAGGGGGCGGCGATCTCCAGGTCGTGAGTGGCGCGGTGCTCACCCACCAGGGCGCGCCCTGCTGGGCCGTCGTGACCAATGACGGGCGCTTCGGCTTCACCGGCAATGGGAGCGGATCGGTCTCGGGCTTCGCCATCGCCAGCGATGGCTCCGTCAGGCTCATCGATCCGAACGGGGCGAGCGCCCTGATCGGTGCCGGCGTGAACGATATCGCGCTGAGCAACAACAGCCGCTACCTGTATGTCCTGCAGACCGGAGGCGCCCAAGCGATCCACGCGTTCCGCATCGAGCAGGACGGTCACCTCGCCCCCTTGGGGCCGGTCGGGGGCCTTCCCGGCGGCACGAGGGGACTCGCGGCGTTCTAGGACTCATTTGACAACCGGAGGGCGCGGTGCGCCGCGCCCCTACCCTGACACTTACAGAGGAAGGAAGACAAACATGACTCCTCGCAAATCCTTACTCGTCGCCACGGCCGTCGTGGCAGCGGCCGCGCTGTGGTACCTATTCCGGCCCGATGCGCTGGTCATCAGTAAGACCGTCAACGAGCCGTTGCCCGCCGCGGAGCACTCCATGTCGGCGATGGCCGGGTCACCGGGCATGACCAAGTCGGAATCAGCGATGGCTGTAGCTCCAGCGATGGCGCCGTCGGCCATGGCCGCTGAAGAACCCGTGAAGCTCGCCGGTGGCCGGTTCCACACGAACGCCCACGAGACGCACGGGCTGGCGACGATCTATCGCCTCCTTGACGGCCGTCGCGTGTTGCGGCTGACCCAATTCGCGACCTCCAACGGTCCCGACGTCCGCGTGTACCTCGTGGCGGCGAGCGATGTTCAGGACGAGGCCGCGGCAAAGCAGGCTGGGTTGGTTGACTTGGGAGCATTGAAGGGCAACATCGGCGACCAGAACTACGATGTGCCGGCCGGTCTCGACCTGAGCCGGTACCGCGCCGTCACCATCTGGTGCCGGCGGTTCAGCGCGAACTTCGGGGCCGCCCCACTCGCGGAGGCAATGTGATGCGAAGCCTTTCGATGGGACTGTTGCTGGCCGGAGTCGTCGCGGGTACCACCGCGGCACTCCGGTCAGCGGGTCCGAGCGTTGGCGGGACCCCGGCGCCCGAGCTCACCAACACGAGCTGGCTCAATGCGGACCGGCCGCTGCAGCTGTCCGAGCTGCGCGGTCGCGTGGTGCTGCTCAATTTCTGGGTGTTCACCTGCAGCAACTGCACGCGCACCGTCCCGTCGCTCGTGGCGTACGATCGGTTGTATCGGGAGCGTGGGCTCACGATTATCGGTATTCATACGCCGGAGTTCCCACCCTACGCCGGTGAGCACGACAAGGGCAACCTTGCCCGGGCGCTCGCCCGTCAGGGCATCGCGTATCCGAATGCCCAGGACAACGACCGCCGCACGTGGGACGCCTATGGCATCCGCTATTGGCCGAGCTTTGTTTTGATCGACAAGCGGGGGATGATTCGCTACACCGGGTATGGAGAGTTCCATCTCGACGACCGAGACTTTCGGACGTGGGACCAGCGCATCCAACAGCTGCTCGCCGAATGACAAAGTTCGTGATGTTCGTGCTGGCGACGCTCGCGATAGCCGCCTGTCATGGCCCCCCACCGCTCGTCGCCCTCGAGGCGGGGCCCCCGCTCCGACTGGTAGCCGCGCCAGGAGTTCGCATCAACGCCCGCCTGAAGCCGGCGCTCGAGCTGGACGACGGGACGGTCCTCCGCTTCGACTCACCCCACGTGACTGCCGACTCGGCCTATTTCGCGGCCGCGCCCACGGTCGCGGCTCCGCTGAGCAGCAGTCGGCACGGCACGCTCCGCCTGAGCGTTTGTACGTCCGGCCAAAAGATCTGCCGTTTGGTGGAGATGGCTGTGGCCTGGTAGGGCCTGGGAGATTCAGGAACCGACCGTGCATGGGGTTGGTCGGGTCGTTCGGCGCCGCTTGCAGCGTTCGTGGTCTGGACTGTGCCTTCACCTGCGCCATCACGCGGTCAGGTGGTTCCCGCTCCAGTCTCTACACCTTCCCCACTCGGGGCTTGGCTCGGCGTTGCCAGTCAGGGTCCGCCGACTTCGAGAA
>DASQAH010000116.1:0-3766 GCA_035635835.1 Gemmatimonadales bacterium | reverse complement strand
GGGGGGGAGGGCGAGCGCTCGTGAGAAGACGGTATCGGTGGCCAGTCCTTGTTCTCGGCGCGGCGCTCGCCTGCGGGCGCGGTGCCCCACCCCCACCCGATGGCAGCGCGACACCACCGCCGCCGGCCGAGGAACCTCCGGTAGCCCTCAACCCGGACCCCCCGATCCAGTATCCGCCGCGTCTGTACGACCAGCAGGTCGAAGGCAACGTGGTACTGCGGCTGTTCGTGGACTCGACCGGCAAGCTGATCCCCGAATCGACCCGCGTCGCCGAGCCGAGTGGATACCCGGCCCTGGACTCGGCGGCGACAGCTGGGGCAGCGAAGCTGCGGTTCGCACCGGCCAAGCGATACGGCATCCCCGTCTCGACCCTGTTCCTGCAGCCGATAGAGTTTCATCACGGCGCGATAGAAGCCACCGCTCCGGCTCCTGGCACTGTGACCACCCTCCCTACCCCCTCCCCCACTCCCCCTAGTTCTCGCCCATCTACAACCGCGGCAATCCCGCGGGCGCGGCGACGCTCACCGGCGATCCGGCCCGATACCATCAAGCCGCGAGCCGACACCGCGAAGGCGCAGCTGGACTCCGCCAAGCCGCGGGCCGACACCGCGAAGGCACGGCCAGACTCCGGCAAGCCGCTACGGGACACGAATGTCGTCGCACACTAAGCCCTACGCCAACGTCCTCGAGACGATCGGCTGGACCCCCCTGATCCGGCTGAACGCGCTCACCCAGGGCATTCGCACGCCGGTGTACGTCAAGGCCGAGTTTTTCAATCCGGGCGGCTCGGTGAAGGACCGCATCGGGATCGCGATGATCGAGGCGGCCGAGCGCGAGGGACGGCTCAAGCCCGGCGGGTTGATCGTGGAGGCGACGTCAGGCAACACTGGTGTCGGGCTCGCCATCGCCGCCGCGGTGAAGGGGTACCATTGCATCTTCACGATGCCCGACAAGATGTCGCAGGAAAAGGCGCGCCTGCTGCGGGCCCTGGGCGCCGAGGTGATCATTACCCCGACCGCTGTCGCGCCCGACCATCCCGACAATTACATCATGAAGGGCCGGGCGATCGCGGCCGCCCATCCCAACGCCATCTTCGCCGACCAGCATTACAACCCGGTCAACCCCGAGGCGCACTATCGCACGACCGGCCCCGAGTTGTGGGAGCAGACCTCGGGGCGGATCTCCCATTTCGTGTGCGCGCCGGGGACCGGCGGCACGGTGACCGGCGCCGGCCGGTACCTCAAGGAGCGCAACCCCAAGATCCGGGTGATCGCCGGGGACCCGGTCGGCTCGATTTATACCGAGTACGCGCGGAGCCACCAGAAAGACGAGGGGGCGCCCTACAAGGTCGAAGGCATCGGCGGCGACAAGATTCCCACCGCGCTCGACTTCTCGGTCGTAGACGAGTGGATGTTCGTCAGCGACAAGGATGCCTTCCTCATGGTGCGACGCCTGGCCAAGGAAGAAGGGCTGTTGTGCGGCGGCTCGACCGGGGTCAACATCGTCTCGGCGCTCGAGGTGGCGCGCAAGGTCAACGACCCGAGCGCCTGTGTCGTCACGATCCTGTGCGACACCGGAGAGCGCTACCTCTCCAAGGTCTTCAATGACGAGTGGCTGAGGGAAAACCAGTTCCTCGACGCCGAGCGCTTGACCGTCGCGCGGCTCGTCGCAGCCAAAGAGAACGGCGCCCCGCCGCTCATCTCGGTCGCGCCGCAGGCCACGGTGCGCCAAGCGCTCAACCTCATGAGCACGTACAACGTTTCCCAGCTCCCCGTCCTCGAGGGCGCCGACGGGGTGGGCGCCGTGTCCGAGCAGGGCCTGATGGCCCGGGCCATCGAGGAGCCGGCCGCGCTCGACCGGCCGGTGCGCGAGCTCATGGATCCGCCCTTCCCCGTCGTAGACGAGGAGTGGCCGGTGGAGCGGCTCACGGCCCTGTTGTCCCGCGAGACGCCCGCCGCGCTGATGCGGCGCGGGGGAAAGCTCGCGGGCATCGTGACACGTTACGATCTGCTGCACCAATTGGCCGGCATCCACTGATGCGCGTCACCGTACTCACCGGGGGGGCGACCGCCGAGCGCGCCGTCGCCTTCGCCAGCGGGGCCCAGATCGTCGCCGCGCTGCGCTCCCGCGCGCACCAGGTTTACGTGGTCGACACGACCGCGGGCCTCTTGACGCCCGAAGAGGAAGCCAGCGTGCTCCGCGGCGCCGTCGGCAGAGAGATCCCCGTCGTGGCCGAGCTCGAGGCGCGTGAGCGCGCCCTGCTCTCGAGCGGTCTCGCTGACCTTCCGGTCGTGCAGGGCGCCGACGTGCTGTTCCTCGCGCTCCACGGCGGCACGGGCGAGGGCGGCACCCTGCAGGCGATCCTCGACGTCATCGGCGTCCCTTACACCGGCAGCGGCCCGCTGGCGAGCGCCCTCGCGATGGACAAAGATCTCTCCAAGCGATTGTTCCGCGACGCTGCCGTGCCAGTCCCGGCATGGTTCATGACGCCGGTCGAGCCTCGAGACGTGACGACCGCTCTGGGGTGGCCCGTCATCGTAAAGCCGTCAAAGCAAGGCTCCACGGTGGGGCTCACGCTGGTCAGGCAGGCGAAGGATCTGGACGCCGCGGTTCGGTTTGCCGCGCAATACGACGATGCCGTGCTGGTGGAGCAGTTCATCCCGGGACGCGAGCTCACGGTAGGCGTGCTGGGCGATGTCCCGTTGCCCGTCGGAGAGATCGTTCCGAAGCACGAGTTGTTCGACTACGAGTGCAAATACACCCCCGGCATGTCGGAGGAGACCTTCCCGGCGAAGCTCGACACGAAGCTCGCGCGCCAGCTCCAGGCACTCGCCCTCGCGGCGCATCGGGCGCTCAAGCTCGGCGGGTATTCGCGGATCGACTTCCGGATGAGCCCCGACGGGGACATCTTTTGTCTCGAGGCCAATACGCTCCCCGGGATGACGAGAACCAGCCTTTATCCGCAGGCCGCCCGCGCGGCGGGAATCGAGTTCCCGGAGCTGTGCGAGCGACTGTGCCGCCTCACTCGGAACACCGGGGGGGCTCGCGGGGGATAACAGAAGGCTGGACGCAAACGTCGAAAGACTAGTCGCCGAGACGCCAAGGATTCAATGATGGGCCCGCAGCGGATGTACGGCTTGACCCCCTGGGTCAGACGCCTCCTCGTCGCCAACCTGCTCGTCTTTCTCCTGCAGAAGACGGTCTTCCTCCAGCTTGCCGCCGAGCTGGGGTTCGCTCCTCTGCAAGCGCTTACCCATCCGTGGACGCTCGTCACCTACATGTTCGTCCACGGCGGGGTCGCCCATCTCGCTTTCAACCTGCTGGCGTTGTACGTGTTCGGGCCCCCGGTCGAGGAGCGCATGGGAGGCCGGGCGTTCATCGGCTACTACCTGCTGTGCGGCGTCGGAGGAGCGGCGCTGTCCTACCTGCTGATGTTGGTGGTGCCCGTGCGGATGGTGATCGGCGCATCCGGCGCCATCCTCGGCATGGCCCTGGCGTTCGCCTGGTACTGGCCGGACGAGCCGATTTTCATCTTCCCGTTCCCGGCACCGATCCCCGCCAAGTGGCTGGTGACGTTTGCGGTCGCCATCGACCTCGTGCTCGTCTGGCTGGGGGCGCTCGTCGGCGCGAGCGACGGAGTGGCCCACCTCGCTCACCTGGGTGGCATGGGGACCGGCTTCCTGTGGCTCAAGGCGGGCGACTGGCGTTTGAGCCAGGCGGAGCGGCGGCTACGTGACGGTGTCAGCGGGCGGGGTTGGGGGGGCAG
>DASQAH010000115.1:0-2962 GCA_035635835.1 Gemmatimonadales bacterium | reverse complement strand
GACACGGTGCTGCCGGGCGCGCGAGCGCGATACCTGGAGAGCCGCCAAGCGCAGGAGACGCTACCTGCCGAACTCTTCACGTCGGTGCAGGACTGGACGGTTATCGCATGCGTGATGGTGATTGCTTGCTGGGCAATGTTCATACGCCAGTGGGGGTCACCTCGAGTGATCGGGCTCACCGCCGTCATCGTGTTCGTAGTGGTTGCGAATGCCGCCGTCACTGGCGTCCTGTCCAACGTCGAGGATCGCTACCAGGCGCGGGTCATCTGGCTCGTGCCGCTCTTGGCTGGCGTGTTCGTATTGACGTGGCTCGATTCACGGACACCGCACGCATCCCTTGCCGCCCCATCGGGCCTCCCGGGTGACACCAAGTGAAACCTTGACACGTACCACCCCAACTGCTTAACTACCTCCCATGCGACGCTTCGCGCATCACCACCGGCATCATCATCGCCACTCGATCGGGGGGCAGCCGCAGGCGCGCGCAAGGTAATCTTGAGCAGCACTCGACCTTGAACTGATCGCCGACGCCGGCCCCCCCAGGCCGGCGTCGTTCGTTTTTCACGGCACCGCCCTGGGGGCTCCGGCAGTAGGCCAAAACCGGAGTCACCACGATGTCCCGTCCACCCGCATCCTCGCGTCGCCTGCGACTCGGCCTGCCCAAGGGCCGAATGGAGCAGGGCGTTCTCACCCTCCTCGCGGAGGCGGGGATCCACGTGCGCCCGAGTGCCCGGGGCTATCGGCCGGAGGTCTCCCTCCCCGACACCGAGGCGAAGCTCCTCAAGCCGCAGAACGTCGTGGAGATGCTCGCGGTGGGGAGCCGGGACGTGGGGTTCGCGGGCGCGGACTGGGTGGCGGAGCTTGAGGCCGACGTGGTCGAGCTATTGGACACGGAGCTCGATCCGGTGCAGGTCGTGGCCGCGGCGCCCGAGGGCGCATTGCCGGAGCGGCGTCTCGTGGTGGCGTCGGAATACGAACGACTCGCGCGTGCGTGGATCGCCCACCGTGGACTTACCGCCGACTTCGTGCGCTCCTACGGCGCGACGGAGGTATTCCCCCCCGAAGACGCTGACGTCATCGTGGACACCACCGCCACCGGCGCGACCCTGGAGGCGAACGGCCTGCGGGTAGTGGACCAGCTGCTCACCTCGTCCACCCGATTGTTCGCCAACCGCCGCGCCCTGGAAGTCCCGGAACGTCGCCGCCGCATGGAGGACCTGGTGCTCCTGCTGCGCTCGGTGCTCGACGCGCGGCGCCGCGTGATGCTCGAGGTCAATGCCTCGGCCGCTGCTCTGGAAGCCGTGGTAGCGGCGCTTCCCGCGATGCGCCAGGCAACCGTCGCGCCCCTCTTCGGCAACGGCGGCTTTGCGGTGAAAGCGGCGGTGCCGCGCGAGTTGCTGCCGCTCGTGATCCCTGCGGTGAAGGCGGCGGGTGGCACCGACGTCGTCGTGTCCCGCCTCTCCCAGATCGTCCCATGACGGGCCTCATGAGCCGGGTGCAGCCCGAGGCGGCCTACCGCCGGCCAGCGCCACCGCCTGGCGTGCTCAAGCTCGACGGCAACGAGGGCGCGCCCCCGCCGCGGGCGCTGCTCGAGACTTTGGCGGGCCTCGACCCCGAACTGTTGCGTCGTTATCCGGATGTTTCTGTGCTCGAGGCGGCGTTGGCCGTGCAGTTCGGGGTCTCACCGGACCGGGTGATCGTGACCGCCGGTGCCGACGATGCGATCGACCGCGTTTGCCGGGCATTCCTCGCGCCCGGCCGGACCATGCTGCTTCCCGACCCGACCTTCGAGATGCTCAACCGTTATGCTGCGCTCGCGGGCGGTGAGTTGGTACGCGTGTCCTGGCGTCGGGGGCCCTTTCCCGTAGACGACTTCGTCGGGCGACTCGATGCGCGCACGAGCGTGATCGCCGTGGTCTCCCCCAACAATCCGACCGGGGCCGTGGCGAGCCTCAGCGACGTGCGGCGGCTGGCTGGTGCGGCGCCCGCGGCGCTGGTGCTGCTCGACCATGTGTACGTCGAGTACGCGAGCGCCGACCTCACGGCGGGCGTGCTCGACCTGCCGAACGTGCTCGTGGTGCGGACGCTGTCGAAGGCGTGGGGGCTCGCCGGCTGCCGCGTCGGGTACGCACTCGGCGGCGCGAGAGTCGTGGCCACGTTGCGCGCCGCCGGCGGCCCGTATCCCGTGGCAGCGCCGTCGCTGTCCCTGGCGCTGGCGCGGCTGGCGGGCGGGGTAGCGTCATTGCGGCCACACGTCGCGGCGGTGCGCGCCGAACGCCGCGTGCTCACGCGGCGGGCCCTAGCGCTCGGGCTCGAGGCGTGGCCGTCGCAGGCGAACTTCGTGCTCGTCGAGTGCGGTCGCCGCGCCGCGTTCCTCGCCACGGCGCTCGCCGCGCTGGGTGTCCTGGTACGGGACTTCCCCGGCCGCCCCGGGCTCGAAACGGCCCTGCGCATCACGCTGCCCGGCCAGCCGGACGAGTTCGCGAGGCTGCTCGCAGCGCTCGACACGGCGCTCGCGCCCGACGCGCTGCTGCTCGACCTGGACGGTGTCCTCGCGGACGTTACGGATTCGCAGACGGCCGCGATCGTGGCCACCGCCCGCTCGTTCGGTGTCGCCGTGACGCCGGACGAGGTCGCCGCGGAGCGGCGAGCGGGGGACGCGGCGAACGACTGGGCCGTGACCCAGCGGCTGGTCGCGCGGCGCGGCGTGTCAGCGACGCTCGCGGCGGTGACCGCGTGCTACCAGGCGCTCTATCTGGGAGCGGACGGCGCCCCGGCCCTGCGCGAACGCGAGCGGCTCATCCCCGAGCGCGGCGTCCTCGAGCGGCTGGCCGCCCGGCGCCCCCTCGCGATCGTCACGGGCCGGCCGAGGCTCGAGGCGGAGTGGTTCCTCACGCGGGCAGGAATCGCGCACCTGTTCCCGGTCATCGTCTGCATGGAAGACGCTCCCGGAAAGCCCGAC
>DASQAH010000114.1:0-4741 GCA_035635835.1 Gemmatimonadales bacterium | reverse complement strand
CCCCCCCGCGTGGCAGCCGGCTGGTAGGCGAGCCAGCCCCCGTGTTGCTGCTCCACGATGCGGCGGGCGAGGGCCAACCCCATCCCCCAGCCGCCTGGCTTGCTCGTGACCCCCGGCTCGAACAGCTGCCCTCGGATGCGCGCGGGAATCCCGGGCCCATCGTCCCGCACCGTGAGTCGCCCGGTGCGGCCGGCGGCGTCGACTAGCACGTCCACCTGGCCGCCGCGACCGCTCAACGCATCTACAGCGTTCTTCACCAGCGCTTCGAGCGCCCACTCGAGCAGCACGGGGTCGCCGCGCACAACCGGCCCCGGGCCGGCCGCGCGCAAGGTGAGGGTGACGGGGCTGGCCAGGGTCGGCAGGCGCGGTTGGAAGTAGGTGACCACCCGCTCGGCCACGGTACCGAGACCAACCGACTCCTGCCGTGACGGGCGACCGATGCGCTCGAAGCGCTTCGCCACTCGCTCGAGGCGCTCGGCGTCGGCCTGCAGGTGGTCGGCAAGCTCGGCGGCGGACGCCGCGGGGTTCTCGCGCAGGTACGCGATCCAGCCGGTGAGGCTCATGAGCGGTGTGCCAAGCTGGTGCGCCGACTCACGGGCCATTGCCACCCACAACCGGTCGCGCGCGGCCGCGAGCCGCCAACGGAAGGCCCACAACGTGAGCCCCGCGAGACCGATCAGTACGGCGCCCTGGAGCAGGGCGAGCACGGCGAGGCGTCGCGCGATGGGTAGGGCACCATAGTGCAGCGTTCCCACTCCCGGCTGCACGATCGGCCGGTTGACGGCGTCCAGCCGGGCGATCCAGCGCGCCGTATCCGCCAGGGCCCAGGGCGGCATGTTGTCCGCTGCCGTGACACGGCCTGCGGCGTCAGTGAGAGCGATCGGGATCTTGAAGGCCCGCACTTGCTCGGCGAGATCGAACAAGGCGTCTACGCCCGCGTCGCTGCGGGGGTCGCTCAGCCCGGCGAAGACCCGACCGAACAACCGACTGGTCCGCTCGGCGTCTTCGCCCAGGTGGCGGGCCACGACCCAGGCCTCCCCGAGTGAGAGGGCTCCGAGCAGCACGGCGAGCCCCACGACCGCCGGCGGACCCGCGCGGCGGAGCGAGTCTTTACGCGACACCAGCGGGCGACAGGCGGTCGCCACCCATGTAGGGCACAAGGGCGGACGGCAGCGTCACCGAGCCGTCGGGTTGCTGGCGCGTCTCGAGCAGCGCGGCGAGGGTGCGCGGCAGTGCCACGCCCGAGGCGTTCAGCGTGTGCACGAACTCAGGCTTCGCCCCGGGCCGCGGACGGAACCGGATGCTGGCGCGGCGCGCCTGGAAGTCTGTGAAGCTGCTGGCGCTGGACACCTCGAGCCACGCGCCCACGCCCGGCGCCCAGACCTCGAGGTCGTAGGTCTTGGCGCTGGCGAACGAGGTGTCCCCCGCCGCGAGCAGTCTCACACGGTAGGGCAGCTCGAGCCGCTGGAGGATCGTTTCCGCGTGGCCAGTCAACCGCTCGTGCTCGGCCGCCGAATCGGCCGGGCGACAGAACCGCACCAGCTCAACCTTGTCGAACTGGTGCACACGGAGCAGCCCGCGCGTATCCTTGCCCGCCGCTCCAGCCTCCCGCCGGAAGCAGGGGGTGTAAGCGGTGTAAGCGATAGGCAGCCGGGCATCCTCCAGTAGCTCGTCGCGGTGGAGGTTCGTGACGGGGACTTCCGCCGTCGGCACGAGGAACAGCTCATCGGGCGCGGTTTTGTAGGCTTCGTCTTCGAACTTCGGCAGCTGGCCTGTGCCTTCCATGCTGTCACGTCGCACGACGAAGGGCGGGGCGACCTCGACGTAGCCGTGCTCGCGGGTGTGGACGTCGAGCATGAAGGCGATCAGGGCGCGCACCAGCCGCGCGCCAGCCCCGATGAACAGGGGGAACCCCGAGCCGGAGAGCTTGGAGCCCCGGACGAGGTCCAGGATGCCCAGGCGTCCGGCGATCTCCCAGTGCGGCAGCAGGCCGGCCTCGCGCGCGCGCGGGGTGCCCCAGCTGCGTACGACACGGTCCGAGGATTCGTCGCCGTCCGGCACGTCCGGCAGCGGGAGATTCGGAACGAATAGTGTTTTGGCCGACAACACCGTTTCGATGTTCCGCAGCTCACTCTCCACTGCGCTGATCCGCTGCCCGTGGTGGCGCCGCTGCTCCACGACGGCGGGCGTCAGGGCACCGTGCTGCTTCACGTGCTGGGCATCCGCCTTTGCAAACTCGTTGCGCTCGGCCTTGAGCTGGTCGAGCTGGCCAGTGAGCGTGCGCCGCTGCACGTCCAGGCGCTCCAACTCGTCGAGCAGCGTGAGGGTCGCCGGATCCCCGCGACGCGCCAGCGCCGCCCGCACCTGATCGGGCGAGGTCCGCAGGAGCTTCAGGTCGATCACGGAGTTACCGCGTGGGAATGCCCGGCGACAGCTCGCGATAGCCACAGTTCAGGTCCGCCAGGATCTTGAAGTCCAGGCGGCGGGCCACGCGATCGATCTTCAACACCTCGATCTTGGCGTACAGGAACACGACGATCCCGGTGGCGCACAGCGAATACGGCCGGGAGCGGATGACAGCCACCGTGCCGCTGTCGATCGGGGTAGCGGTCGAGTCGGCATAGCCGGACGTCGGCGCGTCGGTCACGGCATCGAACGACGCAGTCTGCGGGAGGATGGCCGACTGTTTCCCTAGTCCGACGGCGCCCGTTGGCAGCAGGAGCGCCCGGCCAGCGGTGTCGATGTTGAAGATGAAGTCGTAGGAGGTTGTGACGTCCGTACGCACGGCCCGCGAGAGCTCGACGTCGTAGGCCGACGGCGCCGTGACCGGCGTCCCGTCGAGCGCGTAGAGCGACACCGTGTCGACCACGTTGAAGACGTGCGCGGGCGGCAGCCCGGTCGAGTTGCCACAGGCGGCCAGCGCGCCAAGCGCCGCGAGGGCGCCGAGCGCGGCGAATGACGAGCGCGGGAATCGCATGAGGGTTCGGGAAGATACTGGCGCGCCGCGAAGTGGGTCAACCCTCGGTCACTGCTTGACTTCGGCCCCCTCGAGTCCTAGCTTGGCCGCCGTATGCCGAGCATTCGAGACGTCGTGGACGCGCTCAGCCGGCGCAGCGGCGTCGACGCCGTCGTGGTCGTGGGGCACGACGGCCTGCCGATCGCCGCTCGCACTAGCGACGGCATCGATTCCGAGAGCGTGGCGGCGCTGCTGCCCTCGGCCCTCAACGCGATGACGCAGCTCGGCGAGGCCGGCGCGCGCGGCGACTTCGGCACCGCGCTCCTGGAGTTCGGGCGGGGGCTCGTCGTGGTGAGCGTCCTCTCCGCCGACGCTCTGTTGGTCGTGCTCGTCCAGCCCGCCACAAACGTCGGCGGGCTTCTTTTCGACCTCCGCCGCCATCGTTCGGCCATCGCCGGCCTGCTCTAACCCTGAGCGGCGGGTGACTCCGGCCTCCTCGTCCCCCCCCCCTTCCCGCCCTCCGGGGCGCCCTCGGCGACTGTTGATCGTTGACGACGAGCCGCATATCGGACTGTTGCTGCGCCCCTACTTCGAGGCGATGGGCTACGACATGAGCCTAGCGCGCACCCTCGCCGAGGCCCGTGCCGCCCTCGCCGACCCGCGGGCCGCGCCCACCGGCCTGCTCCTCGACCTCCACTTGCCCGACGGGTCTGGACTCGAGCTGCTGCGCGATCTGCGGGCCCAGCGACGCACGCGCCACCTGCCAGTGGTCGTGTTGACGGCCGAGGGGGAGGAGAAAGTCCTGGCGGAGGCCCAACGACTGGGCGCCGCTCTACTCTCCAAGCCGTTCAGCCCGAAGAAGCTCACCGCGCAGGTCGCTGCCATGCTCGGTGACACCCCCCCCGCCAATCCGTCGGACGCCGACGAGGAGGGGGGAGGAGGGGGAGGGGGGGGGGGCCGATGAGCGTGTGGGCGGTGATTCTCGCCGGAGGGTCCGGGACCCGGTTTTGGCCGCTCTCCACTCCGGAGCGACCCAAGCAACTGTTGCCCCTGGTGGGCGACCGGCCGTTGGTCGCCCAGGCGGTGCAGCGGTTGCAGGGACTCGTGCCTCCCGAGCGCGTGCTGATCCTCACGGGGCCCGCTCTCGTCGACCAGATCGCGTCCGCGGCGCCGGAAGTGCCCGCCTCGCAGATCCTGGCCGAACCGCGCGCCGCATCCACGGCGCCCGCCCTGACGTGGGCGGCGCACCGTATCGCCGCGCGTGACTCTGACGCCGCAATGCTCTCGCTGCATGCCGACTGGGCGGTCGGCGACGACGCGGCGTTCCGCACGGCGGCAGCGCGGGCCCTGGAGGTGGCGCGCGAGCGTGACGTGCTCGTTACGGTTGGCGTCAAGCCGTCGCGGGACGAAACCAGCTACGGCTACATCGTCCCCGGCAAGCCCCTCGGTCACGGCCGTGCAGTGGTGCGGTTCGTCGAGAAGCCGCGCCCCGCACGAGTGCGGCAATTGCGGCGCCGGGGCGCGTTGTGGAACACCGGCCTCTTTGCCTGGAGCGCAAAGCGTTTCCTGCTCGAAGCCACCGCCCATGCGCGAGAGCTGCGCGCCGCCTGGCCCGCCCTCACTGCCGGTGACGTCGCCGGCTTCTTCGCCCGGGTGCGGCCCGTGGCCGTGGATGTCGCCGTGCTGGAGCGGACGCGTCGGCTCGCCGTCGTCGCAGGCAGGTTCACCTGGGACGACATCGGGTCCTGGGACGCGCTGCTGCGGATCCGCCCGCGGGACGCCCGC
>DASQAH010000113.1:0-19635 GCA_035635835.1 Gemmatimonadales bacterium | reverse complement strand
TCCTTCCACTGCTCAAATTCGCGCGCCCCGGGAACGTCGAATCCCTCAAGGAACCGGCCGCGAACCTCGAGGCTCTCTGTCCCCACCTGGTGGATGTCGACGTCCACTGCCCCGGCAGCAAGAGCCACGGTCGCACGCTGGATCACGACCTGGCCTGACCCCACTTTGGCCTTGAGGACCGAGATCGCCTGTGCGAGGGAATGTCGGGCGAGGTGGGCCGGGACCTCTGGCCAGAGCAGCTCCTGCAGATAGTCCCTGCTGAGGCGCTTGCCCGCCTCGACTGCCAGGCGGATCAGCAGCGCCAAGTGCTTTCGGGTACGGAAGCGGACCGGCTCGCCCGTCTCGCTGCGTAGCAGGGGGACGCCGAGCGTGGATAGGTGGTGAGACGGCATAGGGGTGGGCTGGCCGGGTCTATCTTGGTTGGAAGTATTAGACGGGCTATTCAACCAACTGTCAACACCTTCTGGGAGAAGGGATTAACCGCACTCAGGTGGGGATGGAAACACAGCAATCAACACTTAGTGAGCCGTTGGCCGCCTGCAGATCGGACACGGCCCCATCCGGGGCTCCTTCCCCAAGGTGAGCTGTACGGGGCCGAGCGTCACGGCTGTATCAGTGAGCGTTACCGTCAGGGTCATCACGATCCCTTCGATCTGACCGCTGAAACGGGAAGGGTGGTCAGGACCGCGGGCGACCGGGTACAACGTGATGTTGTAGCGTCCCGCCACGCTGAACCTGCCGTCCGTCCCGACCTGGAGAGGCCCCGCCACGTCACCGGCCGTGCACCCGATGTGCACGTGGGCGCTCGAATCCGTGGCTATCAGGCCGGCGTTGTCCCCGCCCCAAGTGCCTGCCAGGGGTGGCGTGGGCTGCGCCGGCCCGTGTGCCTGGTCGCATGTCCCCCACGCGCCGACGATGAGGCCCATCACCGGCAGGATTCTCAAGAGTCCCACCTCGCGTCTTTCACCAATTCCTCCACGATGTCCGCCGCTGTCCGTCCCGCCGCTTCGGCGGCGAAGTTGATCACCAGCCGGTGTGTCAGCACCAGCGGGGCTACAACACGCAGATCGTCGTAATCGGCCAGGGGCCGTCCATCCAGCGCTGCCCGCGCCTTGGCTCCGAGAACCAGATACTGCGATGCCCGCGGGCCGGCTCCCCAGGAGATGTATTCCTTAATGAAGGCTGGCGCTGCGCCGTCCGCTGGCCGCGTGCGCCGCACCAGCGCCACCGCCGCTCCTACCAGCGCCTTGGTAACCGGTATCCGCCGCACCAGGTGCTGCAGTGCCAGCACGTCCTCGGCTGTAAGCACCGCCGTCACATCGGCGGAGAGGTCCGCCGTGGTGGCCTCGACGATCGCCTCCTCCTCCGCTTGGGAAGGGTAGCCCACTCGGAGCTCGAACATGAAGCGGTCGAGCTGGGCCTCGGGCAGGGGGTAGGTTCCCTCCTGCTCGATCGGGTTCTGCGTCGCCAGCACGAAGAATGGGGCGGGCAGCGCGTGGGTTTGGCCGCCGGCCGTCACCTGATGCTCTTGCATCGCCTGCAGCAGCGCGGCCTGGGTCTTGGGTGGCGTGCGGTTCACCTCATCGGCCAGCACGATGTTAGCGAATACGGGGCCGCGCACGAACCGGAAGGAGCGCTTGCCGCTCGCCTGGTCCTCCTCGATGATCTCCGTCCCAGTGATGTCGGCCGGCATGAGGTCGGGCGTGAACTGTATGCGCGAGAACTTGAGATCCAGCGCTTGGGCCGTCGTCTGCACCATGAGAGTCTTGGCGAGCCCCGGCACGCCGACGAGCAACGCATGACCACCTGCGAACACGGCCGTGAGGATCCCATCCACGATGTCCTTCTGGCCGACGATGCGACGGGAGACCTGGACGAGCAGGTCGGCGCGCGCGGTGCCGAGGCGCTCGAGCAGCTCGATATCCCCCGGTTGGGTAGCGGCGGGCGGGTGGCGAGGAGCCGGAGTGGTAGCCATGAAGGGCGTAGATTACCACATCATACTCCCAAGCGCCACATAAAGTTGCGGCGTCGGAGGCCGGTGCAGAGTTTGCTTGCGAAATTTTTCACAAGCGCGTAAGTTACCGCGCGACGCATGGCCGGGGACAACCGGGATCCTGCAGCCCGCGGCTTCGGCCAGGGCTATGAGTATGTGGCGACGGGGTTCACCTTCGCCTTTGCGATCCTCCTGTTCGGCGCCGGCGGCTGGGCGCTCGATGGCTGGCTGCACACGCGTCCGCTGTTCGCGATCGCTGGAGCCTTCCTCGGCGGCTTCGCCGGGTTCATGAACATCTACTACCGGGTGAAGCGAGAAACGGAGGCGGGGAAGGGGGAGGGGGGAGAGGGGAGGGGCGGGGCATGAAGCCGTATGCTTCCCTGATCGTTCTTGGTGTGGGGCTGGTGGTGCTGGCGGCCGTGGTCGGGGGGCGCGCGGCGGGGATCGGGGCGACGCTAGCGGTGATCGCTCAGACGGCGGCGGTAGCGCTGCTGCGGCCCGCGATGGCGGCGTCGCAGCCTGTCTTCATGAGCCGCTGGCTCGGCGGGGTGGCGATCCGGGCCCTGGTGCTGAGTGCGCTGCTCGCCATCTCGGCGACGCACCAGCAGGCGATTCCTGTGCTGCCCGCGGCGCTCGGCTATCTCGGTGTGCTGTTGCCGCTGCTCTTCACGGAGACCAGGTTTCTGCAATGATCCTGTCCCAGGCGCCCGACATCGGCAAGGCGATCTTTGATCACACGTCGGATAGCCATGTGATCGAGCTGCCGTTCCTGGGCGCGCGGCACTTGCCGACGGGCTGGCGGCTGTTCGGGATCGACGTGTCTCCGACAAAACATGTCATCTTCATGCTGGTTGCCGCCGTTGCGGTCTTTGTGACCGTGAGGTACGCCGGCTGGAGAGTGGAGCAACGCCACAGAGCGGGAAAGGGTCCTTCTGGGTTCGGGGCGGCGATCGAGGCGATTGTGCTGTTCGTACGCAACGACGTCGCCATCGCCAACATCGGCCACGGTGGCGAGAGGTTCGCGCCCTACATCCTCACCCTCTTCTTCTTCATTCTGTACTGCAACCTGCTCGGGCTCTTGCCCTGGGGAGCAACCGCTACCGGCAACCTGGCCGTGACCGGCGCGCTGGCGCTCACGGCGTTCTTAACGATCGAACTTTCAGGGCTCGTCGCCCTGGGACCCAGGGGCTACCTCAAGACGATCTTCTTCGTGCCTCCGGGAATGACGGGACTCGGCGCGGCGTTGATGCTCGCGATCATGACCCCGATCGAGCTGATCGGGAAGCTGGTGAAGCCGTTCGCGCTGTGCTTGCGGCTCTTCGCCAATATGACGGCCGGGCACTTCGTTATCCTGGCGCTGCTCGGCCTGATCTTCATCTTCGCCAGCTGGGGCGTGGCGGTGGGCTCGGTGGCCTTTGTGTTGTTCATGATGTTGCTTGAGCTGCTGGTGGCGTTTCTGCAGGCATATATCTTTGCGCTCCTAACGTCGGTGTTCATCGGCCTGATGCAGCACGAGCACTAGTCGGATCGGTCGGGCGGTTCGGACGGTCTGACTGACATGCGAATCCAACGACCTACCTCGAGGAAACGACATGGTTGACATGGTCACGCTGCTGCTGAGCGTTCAGGCCGACACCGCCGCGCGGCACGCCGCGGAGGCGGCCGCCAAGAACGTGAACTCGCTCTTGGGCGCCGGCCTCGGGATCGGCCTCGCGGTGATCGGCGTGGGGCTGGGGATTGGCCGCATCGGCGGGCAAGCGGTAGAAGCGATCGCGCGCCAGCCACAGGCCTCGGGGGACATCCGCGGCGCGATGATCCTGACCGCCGCACTCATCGAGGGCGTGGGGCTGGCGGCGTTGGTGTTCGCGCTGCTCTTCAAACTCATTAAGTAATGCCGGCCCTGCCGCTGCTGCTCCAGGAGGCTCAAGGTGGGGAGGGAGGTGGGTTCACACCCTTCTCCATCAATCCCGGGCTGATTCTCTGGACGGTCGTGGTGTTCGGGCTGTTGCTGGCGTTGCTGTGGAAGTTCGGCTGGCCGGCGATTCTCAAGTCGGTCGAGGATCGTGAGCGGCGCATCCAGCAGCAGCTGGACGAGGCCGAGCGGGCCCGCGCCGAGGCAGCGCGACTGCTGGAGGAGCACAAGCGGACGCTCGGGAACGCCCGGGGTGAAGCGCAAGCGATCATCGCCAAAGCGCAGGCCCTCGGCGAGAAGGAGCGGGAGGGGATCCTGGAGCGAGCCAGGGCGGAGCAGGAGCTGCTGCTGGAGCGGGCGCGCAAGGAGATAGAGGCCGAGAAGGAGAAGGCCCTCCTCGCCCTGCGCCGCGAGGCGGTGGACCTATCGATCGCCGCGGCCTCCAAGTTGATCGAGCAGAACCTCGACTCGGCCGCGAACCGCAAACTGGTTGTCGAGTATCTCGCCAGCCTCGAGCAGCGGCCATGAAGAACGCCACCATCGCGCGTAACTACGCCGAGGCGCTGCTTGCTGCGGGAGCGGCCACGAAACAAGTCGAGCTGTTCGGTCGCCTGATCGATGCCGTAGCCGGGGCTGTCCAGGCGGACGAGCGGATCGCGGTCGTGCTCGAGTCCCCACGAGTCGCCAAGGGCGTCAAGGCCAAGCTGCTCGAAGACGCGCTGGAAGGGAGTGCGCCGCGCGAGTTCGTGCGGTTCCTGCAGGCGGTGGTGCGCCGCGGCCGGCAGGGGCTGTTCGCCGATATCGCCCATGAATACCTGGCGCTGCTCGACGTGCAGCTGAACCGGGTTCACGCCGGTATAACCCTCGTCGACGAGGCGGACGCACGGCTCGAGGCGCAGATTGTGGAGCGGTTGACGCGGGCGATCGGCAAGGAGGTGCGGGCCCGGTTCCGCGCCGACCCACGCATCCTGGGGGGAATCATGGTGCGCGTGGGCGACCGAATCTACGACGGCACGTTGCGGCGGCGCGTGGCTGCGCTGAAGCGTAGGATGCTGACGGGTGAGTAGGTAGCAGTGGGCTTCCATCCCCTCCCATGACGCCCCGCAAGCGCGGCCCTCGTCCCTCCCTTCCACACTCGCCGTCGGCAGCCCAGTCAGCCCCAGCCGCGTCGTCGAAAGCGACACCGCCACTCCCTGGCTACGAGGAGCGGTTTCGCTTGCTGGTCGAGAGTGTCAAGGACTACGCGATCCTCATGCTCGACCCTGAGGGGCGCGTCGTGAGCTGGAACGCCGGAGCGGAACGGATCAAGGGCTACTCCGCCGAGGAGATTCTCGGACGGCACTTCTCCTGCTTCTATCCCGCGAAAGACGTGGAAGCCGGCGTACCTGCCAGAGTACTCGGGACTGCCATGGCGCAAGGGCGCTCGGAAGACGAGGGCTGGCGCGTTCGCAAGGATGGCTCCCACTTCTGGGCGAACGTCCTCGTGACGGCACTACGGGACGACGCCGGGACCATCGTCGCGTTCGAGAAGGTCACACGCGACCTGACCGAGCAACGCCGGGCGGCAGAAGTGCTACGGGCCGGCGAGGAATACGCGCGGCGCATCGTGGATGTAGCCTACGACGCGTTCGTGGCGATCAATGAGGAAGGGGTCATCACCGGCTGGAACCGCCATGCCGAGGACATGTTCGGGTGGTCCCGCGAGGAGGTTATCGGACGTGTCCTGGCGGAGACTATTATCCCGACGCCGCTGCGCGATGCTCACCGCCGGGGTCTAGCGCGCTTCCTGGAAACGGGGGAGGGCCCCGTATTGAACCGGGTGGTTGAGCTCACCGCCGTACGGCGCAGCGGGGTAGAGTTCCCGGTGGAGCTGACGATCTCACCGCTGACCGTCGGTCGGAAGTACGTCTTCACGGCGTTCGTACGGGATATCACTCAGCGGAAGGAGGCCGAGGAGAAGCTGAGGCGCTACACGGCGGACCTGGAAGCGGCCAACGCCGAGCTCGACGCCTTCGCCTACTCTGTATCGCACGACCTCCGGGCGCCGCTGCGCAGCATCGACGGCTTCAGCCAGGCACTGCTTGAAGACTACGCCGGGCAGCTGGACGCCGCCGGCCAACAGTATCTGCAGCGCGTGCGGGCCAGCAGCCAACACATGGCTATGCTGATCGACGACTTATTGCAGTTGTCGCGGGTGACCCGTGCCGAGATGAGCCGGGAGCGCGTCAATTTGAGCGATCTCGCCCACAGCATCGCTGCGGACCTGCAGCGCAATGACCCGGAGCGCCACGTCGAGTTCGTCATCACTTCGGGAGTCGAGATCGACGGTGACTCTCGACTGTTGCACCTGGTCCTCGAGAACCTGCTGGGCAACGCCTGGAAGTACACCGCTAAGCATCCTCGGGCGCGCATCGAGTTCGGGATCACCCAGCATGAGGCGAGGCCGGCGTATTATGTGCGGGACGACGGGGCCGGGTTCGACATGGCGTACGCCGACAAGCTATTCGGGGCGTTTCAACGCCTCCACGCCCCTGGCGAGTTCGAGGGTACGGGAGTCGGGCTGGCGACGGTGCGCCGCATCATCGGCCGGCACGGTGGCCGGGTATGGGGGGAAGGGGCCGTCGAGCAAGGGGCCACGTTCTACTTCACGGTATGACGGTGCCAACCCCAACGTCCGATGGAACGATGAACGACAACACCATCCTGCTCGTGGAGGACAACCCGGATGATGTGACCCTGACACTCCGGGCACTGAAGAAAAACAACATCGGGAACGAGGTCGTCGTGGCCAGGGATGGCGTGGAGGCGCTGGAGTATCTCTTCAGGACGGGGCGCTACAGCGAGCGGGACCCCAGCGAACTCCCACAGGTCACCCTGCTCGACCTGAAGCTGCCCAAGCTCGATGGGCTGGAGGTCTTGAGACGGCTGCGCGCCGACGATCGCACTCGGCTCCTCCCTGTGGTCATCCTGACCTCCTCGGACGAGGAACGCGATATTGCTAGCGGTTATGGACTCGGGGCTAACAGCTACGTTCGCAAGCCTGTGGATTTCGCGGCGTTCACCAAAGCGGTGAACCGGCTGGGTCTGTACTGGCTGGTGATGAACCAATCTCCGCCCCCAAGCGGAAGCGCTGATCCGTAGCGCTCAGCGCCAAGACACTTTCGCCGCCCACTCCTGCAGCGTCGTCGGTCGCACCCCATACTCCTTCGCGACCGCCGGGATGTCCACGTCGTAGCCCTCGCGATCGAACCACTCGAGCATGAGGGCGTAATCCATGCTCGCCTTACGAATCTCGGCGATGGGCACGGGCTGGAACGTGATGAGGCGCGCTGCTGCGTGGCTCAAGATCCGCGCGGTCTCGAGGCCGGTGCGTGCATCCCCGGCGATGTCGATGGACCGGCCGTTCAGCTCCGCGTGCTTCTCGAATGCCAGCCGGCCGTACCGGCCGACGTCCCGGACGGCGATCATCTGCAATACGGTCTCGGGCTTGAGCCCGATCATGAGCTTTCCCTGGTCGATGCCGGGCTTGAACCACCCCGAGGTCCAGTTCTCCATGAAGAACACCGGGCGGATGACGACCCATGACGGAAACCCGAGTCGTCGCACGGTTTCTTCCACCCGCCACTTGTTGTCGAAGTGGGGAATCCCCGTCTTGCGCTGCGCTGATGCCACCGAGGTATACACGAAATGCTGCACACCCCGGCGCTTGGCCAGCTCGGCGAGCCGTTTCCCCTGTGCTTCTTCCTGCTCGACGCCGGCCTCCCACGTGTTCTGAACGGCGAACACTCCCCAGGCGCCGTCCAGCGCTCGCTCCAGGCTGGCCGGATCGTCGAAGTCGCCCCTGACCACTGTCGCGCCACGCTTGGCGAGCACTTGGGCCAGGGGGCTGTCCGGCTTCCTGGTCAACACGGCCACGCGGTGCTTCTTGTCCAAGAGCTCGTGGGCCACCGCGCCGCCTTGGTGGCCGGTGGCTCCCGTTACGAGAATCAGGTCTTTCCCGACCTTCATTGGTCAGCTCCCACGGTGGGTCCTGTTACGGCTGTAGTATGGGCCGAGCGTCGGCGCTTCCTACTTCTTGCGCGTGGCTGCCATCTTGCCCCGGAGTACGTCCCCAGACGCGTAATGTGCCTCGAACGTGCCGGTCGCCGTATCCCCCGCGAAGTGATAGACGGTACGCGTGGTGACCATCTGCCCCTGCCTCACAACGCTGGCGTACGGTCCGGCTTCTGCGACGATGCTGTCGCCGCCCACGGTGAGAATGCGCATCGGGACCGGGTCGTGGCTTGGGAACGCAATGGTCCAGCCCTTGCCGTCGGCCGTCGCGGTGATCGTGTACGTCACGATCGCGCTATCCTTGGGACCGACCATGCTTCTGCCCTCCCAGCGGCCGGCGACGTCGGCGAGCTTGATGCCGGCCCGCTGCGCTTGGACGGCGGGCGCGGGGGCGGGAGGAGGGTTCTGGGCACTGGCCGGTGCAGCGACGACAGCTACAGCGACGGCAGAAAAGAGCAGGATGGAACGCATAGTCAGACTCCTAGCTGGAAAAGGGAACGGACAACCGGAGGGCTCGCCGGGGGGTGAACGTAGCCTGTTTTAGGGTAAGCGGCAATCTCGGTGAGCAGCCTGCTCGTCTCATATAGGATCGAAGGACAGTCGGGTCTGGCGCCATCCTCAGGACAGATAGCCGGCCAAGAGGTGCCGATGAGCTGGAACCCCGCAGTGCCAAGTTGGCTGCAGCCCCTGGCCGGCGTCTCGAAGGCGGCTAGACCGTCGGGCCCGTCGTCCTTGCGGACGAAACGGGCTCTGGGCAAGGAAAGCCCAGCGCTCTGATGCCGCCGCTCCCGCACGGCACAGCGCCGACAGGACGCCGCCGGCAGCGTGGTCCGCACGTAGACTCAAAGGTCCTTTCCGCGCGCGGCTCCCCGGGCTGAGCCGCCCGGTGTACTTTCCACTTCCCATGCTTGCGTTCCTGCTGCTTCTCGCCACGGCCGATACCAGCGGGTATTGGCAGCAGCAGGTCGCCTACCGGATCAGCGCCTCGCTCGACGAGACGGCGGGCGTGCTTGCGGGGCACGTGCGCATCAACTACGCAAACCATTCCCCCGACACGCTGCGCGACTTCTACGTGCACCAGCACCTCAATGCGTTCCGGCCCGGATCCCGCTGGTCGGCCGCCGACAGCAGCGAGGGCCGGGATCGCTTTCAGCACCTACAGGACCCTGACTACGCGTTCGAGCGGATCACCGGGGCGAGCGTGCAAGGCACGAGAGTGCAGCCCGACTATCCGTTCGCTCCGGACTCGACTGTGGCGCACTGGACGTTGCCGCGGCCGCTCGCTCCTGGGGATTCGCTGGTGGCCGAGGTCGATTGGCAGGCGCGGCCGTCGACCCTGCCGCGACGCCAGGGGCGTCAGGGTCGGCGCTTCGACTTCGCGCAATGGTATCCCAAGGTTGTTGTGTACGATCGGTTCGGTTGGGAAGCGCACCCGCTCTATCCGGCGGGCGAGTTCTACGGCGAGTTCGCGACGTACGACGTGACACTGGACCTGCCCGCGGACCAGGTGATCGGCGCGACCGGCGTACCGATTGAAGGGGACCCAGGGTGGGAGCACGCCAAGGCCGATCCGGCTCTGCGGATCGATTATCAGCGTGACTGGTACGGGTCCCGGGCCACCCCCTCCTCTCCCACCCCGGGGCTCGGGTGCCGGGATGCTGCGGGGCGGAAGTGCGTGCGCTTCTACGCCGAGCACGTCCATCACTTCGCCTTCTCGCTCAACCCGCAGTACGTCTACGAGGAGGGGCGCTACGGCACCGTGGTGGTGCGGGTGCTCTACCAGCCGCAGGATCGGCAGACTTGGGGCAGCGGGATCGCGGTCGGACGCACCGTAACGGCGCTCGCCTGGCTCGACTCGCTGTACGGGCGGTTCGCCTGGCCGCAGCTGACGAACGTGCATCGCATCGAGGGCGGTGGCACCGAGTTCCCGATGATGGTGATGGATGGTGGCGCCGGACTTGGCTTGATCTTGCACGAGGTCGGCCACAACTACACGATGGGCATGCTCGCCAACAACGAGTGGCGCGAGGGCTTTCTCGACGAAGGGTTCACCAGCTTCCAGACGGGGTGGTTCTTTGAGACGCACGGCGCTGGGCCGGCGTACTCGAGTATCGAGTCCTACATCCTGGACCTGGACCTGGATCGCTGGAGCGAGCCCGTGTCCATGGTCAGCGAGCGCTTCCGGGATTTTCCCACCTACAACGCCATGATCTACACCAAAGCGCAGCTTTTCTACGAGGAGCTGCGCTACGTCGTGGGCGACGACGTGATGCGGCGCATTCTCCGGACCTACTACGCGCGCTGGAAGCTCAAGCACGTGAACGAGAGTGCCTTCCGCGACGTGTGTGAGGAGGTGTCGGGGAGGGATCTCGGTTGGCTGTTCGGCCAGTGGCTGCACGGCACCCCGTTGATCGACTATCGCCTGAAGCAGGTGCAGCGTCGCCGCCAACCCGACGGGACTTGGCGTACGACCGTCACCATCGAGCGCCTGGGGGACGGCTGGATGCCGGTGGAGATCGGCACGCTGAGGGGGGACACGATCTACGCGCGCGCTACCGGCCAGCCGGAGGTGGAGCGCGTCGAGTTCCCGAGCGCGCGCCGGCCGGGTCGCTTGATGCTCGACCCGCGCATGCGCAGTCACGACTGGAACATGCTGAACAACCGGGAGCGGAACTTCTGGGGACGCGGGGCCGTCGAGCTGCGCCTCGACAACCCCACGCAAGACGTCGTCCGACGTGACAAGTTGGTCGACTCGTGGCTCCCCATCGCCTGGTCGAACGACGCCGGCGGACTCACCCTCGGCCTCCGGTCTCGCGAGAACTACCTGGGCCGCTTCGAGCGCAACTTGTTCCTCTGGTCGGCCGGTGTGAGTGGCCACGCCACCAGCCGCTACGGCGTCTACGCCCGCATCGAGAACCCCGTTGTCCGGCCTGAGCCTCGCACGACGAGCAGTGTCGCGGCGTGGGACGTGGAGGGGCGGGCGGGCGTCGCGGTGCACGTGGATCGGTCGCTGCAGCGACGGCTGGTGGACCAGGCCGACCCCCACGCGGGGTTCGACGCGGTCTGGATGGCCACCACCGACCTGAGCTACCTGGACCGCCGCCGCTGGGACGACGGGGGGACGGTAGAGGCGGGACCTTGGATGGTCACGACGGTCCCACACGGTCGAGGGACGCTCAGGGTCCGGCTCGAGACCCGCGCGGGAGTGGCCTACTGGAAACCCGGCCCTGGGCTGGTGGCGAAGCAGCGGTATGATGCGGAGGGATTTGTGCGTGCCGCCGGGGAGGCAAGCGTGCGCACGCCGTTCTGGCTCGGAACGACCCTGGGGGTGCGGGTGTTCGCGGGAGGCTACGCCGCCCCATCCCTGCCGCTGCGCCAGCGCCGTATCGGCGTGGCGGGGGCCGACCCCTACGAAACGTTCACGAACCCGTTGCTGCGGAGCCGCGGCGCCCTCCTCGTTCGGCCGGACTTCTTTTATCACGCGCCGGGCGGCGCGGACCTACGGGCTTTCCGCAACGCCGCGGCGGGACGGTGGGCCCTGGCGGGCAACATCGAGGCGGCAAGGTCCCTGTGGTCGCGGCCGAGGGGGATGCTGCGCGGCGTTGCGCTGGACGCGTTCTTCGACGGTGGGCTCGTCGATTCACTCGCCATTCCCTCCTACAACGGCCGCAGCGCCGCGACCACGCTGTACGACGCCGGCGTCGGGCTGGTCACCAGCCAGCGCTTAGGTGATCGAGCCTGGACGATGCGCTTCGAGGTGCCCTTCGTCGTGAACCGCTGGGACTACTCGGCGGACACGCACGGGCGCAGTCGGCGCACGACGTTCCGCTGGCAGGTGAGTCTGGAGCCGAGTTTTTGATCGACACGGGGCCAGGGACGCCGAGCGATCGGCGCGGGTTCTTCCGCCAGACCATCGGGCGGATGGTGCGGGAGGTGGCGGCCCGCACCGAGCAGCGCGTGGCGCCGATGCGCTACTTCCGGCCCCCAGGCGCGCTACCAGAGCTCGGTTTCCTCGCGGCCTGCACGCGCTGTGGGGCGTGCATCGACGTGTGCCCCGTGCACGCCATCGTCAAGGCGCCGCCGTCCGCGGGCCTCGCCGCGGGAACACCGCACCTCGAGCCAGCGGTGCAAGCGTGCGTCGTATGTCCGGACATGCCGTGCGCGCGCGCTTGCCCGACCGGGGCGCTGGTGATGCCCGCGGACGGTTGGGGGTCCATTGCGATGGGGCGGCTGGAGCTCGATCCTGGCCGCTGTATCACGTTCCAAGGCGCAGCGTGTGGGGTATGCGCCCGGGCCTGTCCCGTGGGGGAGCGGGCGCTGGCACTGGACGCCGCCGGGCACCCCGTGCTGAAGCCCGAAGGATGTGTCGGCTGCGGAGTGTGCGTCACAGCGTGCGTCACAGTTCCCTCGTCGCTCACATTGACCCTCTCATGAAGCTCCCGTGACCGACCTCCCGTATCGTGTGGAGAAGCCCTGGGGCCACGAGCTGATCTGGGCACGCACCGACCGCTACGTGGGCAAGATCCTGCACATCGAGCCGGGGCACGTCCTCAGCCTGCAGTATCACAACCTGAAGGACGAGTCGATCTACGTCCTCACGGGCGAGATCATCCTGCGGCTCCAGGCGGGACAGGGGGACGCACTGAGCGAGCGCCGGATGCGCGCGGGCGCGGCGTTCCACATCCAGCCCCGGCTGATCCATCAATTCGAGGCCGTGCAGGCGAGCGACCTGCTGGAAGCCTCGACGCCCGAAATCGACGACGTGGTCCGGCTCAAAGACCGCTACGGGAGAGTCTAGGTGAAGGTGATCGTGCCGCTCGCCGGGAAGGGAACCCGGCTGCTTCCCCTCACCAAGCGCGTGCCCAAGCCGCTGGTGGAGGTCGCGGGGCGTCCAGTGATGGATTACGTGATGGACATGCTGGCGCCGCTCGACGTGGAGGAGTTGATCGTCATCACCGGGCATCTCAAGGAGCAGGTCGAGCGCTATATCACCACGCACTACCCGATCCGGGCGCGGTTCATCGAGCAGCGGACGCTCGATGGCACCGCCGGCGCCGTCGACCTGGCGCGCCCGTGGGTCGACGGACCGGTCCTTATCATCTTCGTGGACACGCTATTCGAGGCCGACCTCTCGGTCGTGCGAACGGACCCCGCCGACGGCATACTTTGGGCCAAAGAGGTCGAGGACTACCAGCGCTTCGGGGTCATCGTCGCCGATGCGGATGCCTACATGACCCAAATCGTCGAGAAGCCGATCACACCGATCTCGAAGCTCGCCAACATCGGGCTCTATTACATCAAGGACTGGCACACCCTGTTCGAAGGGATCGCTGCTGTGAAGCGGAGGCCGCCGGGCACGGGGAATGAGTTCTACCTTACGGGAGCGTTTCAGTACATGGTGGACCAGGGCAAGCGCCTCCGCGTGGCGCCGGTGGCGGGGTGGTACGATTGCGGCAAGGTGGAAACGCTGCTCGAGACCAATCGCCACCTGCTCGAGCACGGGCGAGCGCGCCGACCGGCCAGAGGAGGAGGACGCTCAGACGTGGGTGTCACCTTCCACGAACCTGTCTACATCGAAGACGGGGTGACCCTGCGCGATGCGGTCATCGGTCCTAACGTCTCGCTTGGCGCGGGAAGCACGATCACGGGGAGCACGGTGGCAAACAGCATCCTGGGCCGCCGTGTGCGCGTGAGCGGCTCGACGGTGACCGATTCGCTCGTCGGAGACGACCAGGTGATCGACGGCAGAACGGTGACGCGGAGCGTGCTCGATGCGGGGGAGCTGGCTCCGGCTCGCTAGCGCCGGTTCCCCATTCACGTTGGCCAGCAGGTTGCAACGGTCCTCCAGGGCCGGCCGCGGCCGGGGGGGCGGGGGGAGGGGGGGAGCGGAATGACTGCGGACGAAGTGCGCGAGCTGTTCGCCTACAACGCCTGGGCCAACCGGCAGCTGTTCGACGTCGCGGCCACTCTACCGGAAGAGCACTACTTCCGGGACTTGCGCAGCAGCCACGGCGGGATCCACGGGACACTAGCCCACATCGTGTGGGCCGAGGAGTTGTGGCTGCGCCGCTGGCTGCGCCAGCCCAATCCTGCGGTGGCGCAGGGGCGTGATTTACCGACGCTGGCGCAGGTGCGGGCGCGCTGGGAGCAGGTCGAGGCCGAACGGGCGGGGTTTCTGCAGGGTGTAACGGACGCGACTTTGCTCGAGCGTAGGGTGGTCAAGCCGTCAACCGGTGGGGAGTTCCAGCACACGTTAGGGGAGATGTTCCGCCACGCGATCGACCACTCGAGCTATCACCGCGGCCAGGTGGTCACGCTGCTGCGTCAGGTGGGCGCCGTCCCGCCTAACACGGGGCTGATAGTGTACTTTCGCACGCATCCATCCGCAACAATCTAAGCAGAAGAATCAGAATGACTTAGCAAGCCCCTTGACCGGGGCGGGAACCAGATTTATTTACTGACCGTTCAGTAACTTAATCGGAGGATCCGCATGCCCGCAGTCGCTCGCCGCCCGCGTAAGGCCAAACCCCGCTGGCAGCGCCGCAAAGACGCCCGGCCCGAGGAGATCGTCGCGGCTGCACTCGACGTGTTCGTCGAGCGCGGCTTCGCCGCGGCGCGGCTGGAGGACGTGGCCCGCCGCGCCGGCGTCACGAAGGGCACCGTGTATCTCTACTTCGAGAGCAAAGAAGCGCTCTTCAAAGAGGTGGTGCGGGCAACCATCGTCCCCGCGATTGCCCAGGGAGAAGCGCTGGCGCAGGCATTCACCGGCAGCGCCCGCGAACTGCTCGAACAGCTGGTGCGGGAATACTGGCGGCTGGTCGGGGAGACGGCCCTCGCGGGGATCCCCAAGTTGATCATTGCCGAGGCGGCGACCTTCCCCGAGCTCACGCGGTTCTACTATGACGAAGTCGTGAGTCGCGGGCACCGCCTGATGGCGAGCGTGATCGAGCGGGGCATCAAGAACGGCGAGTTCCGGAAGGTGGACGTGATGATCGCCGCCAAGCTCGCCATGTCGCCGCTGATGCACGCCACGGTGGTTCGGCGAGCCTTCGCCTCCTGCATGCCCGAAGGCTTCGACGTCGGCAAGTACCTCAATACCCACATCGACCTGTATCTCCATGGCATCGCGAAACGTTAGTCGGATTGTCGCTGCTCTCGCCTGGCTTGGCGCCGCGCCGCTCGGGGCGCAAGCGCCTACCCCTGTGCGCCTCTCGTTCGCGGACGCGGTACGCCGCGCAGCCGGGACGGCGCCTGTAGTGGAGCTCGCGACACTGCGCACCGACGAGGCGCAGGCGCGCGTGCAGCAGACGCGCAGCGCGCTGCTCCCCGGCTTCTCAGTGGGGGCCGGCTGGGTCAACCGGACTTTCAACAGCAGGTCCCTCGGTATCACGTTCCCGACGCCCCCGGGGGTGAAAGGACTGCCGACGCTGATCCCGCCGTTCGACAACGTGGACGCGCGACTCCGCCTCACGCAGACGGTGGTCGATCTGTCGAGTCTCGCGCGGGTGCGTGCCGCGCGAGCCCAGGTGACCGGGACGGCCGCTGAGGGGAGCGCGGTGTCGGAAGGGGCAGCCGCCGGTGCCGCCTTCGCCTACCTGCGGGCTGCTCGGGCTACCTCAGTGGTCGCGGCGCGCCAGGCGGATTCCAGCATCGCGGCGGAGCTGGTCGGCTTGGCCCAGGCCCAGAAGGCCGCCGGCGTGAGCGCCGCGATCGACGTCACTCGGGCCCGCACCCAGCTCGTCGTGGCGGAGGGCGCCCTGATCGTGGCGCGCAACCAGTCCGACCGCGCACGCATCGATCTGGCTCGGACGCTGGGGATCGATCCCGCGACGCCGCTGGCGCTTGCCGACACCCTGGCGGCCGCGCTCCCCCACGCGGACATGCCGGCGACCCGGGACACCGTCGTGGCGATGGCCCTCGCCAGGCGGCCGGACCTCGAGGCGGAGCGGGCTCGCGGGGACGCGGCGCGTAGCGCGAAATCGGCGATCCGGGCGGAGCGGCTGCCGCGGCTCGACGTCGAAGCGGACTACGGCGTGAATGGCCTGACGCCGGGCTCGTCCATCGCGACGCGGCAGGTGGCCGTGCAGGTGACGATCCCGATTCTGGACGGCTTCCGCCGGGAGGGCCGGACGGCGGAGCAGGAGGCGGTGGTGCGGGAGACCGAGGTCCGCGCACGGGACCTGCGCCAGCAAATCGTGGCCGATGTGGACGGGGCGCTCTTGGACCTCGCCTCGGCGGAGGCGCAGCAGGCCATCGCCGCCGAGCGGCTGAAGCTCGCCAACGACGAGCTGGCGCAGGCGCGCGAGCGGTTTAAGGCCGGAGTGGCAGGCAACATCGAAGTGATTGACGCGCAGTCCTCCCTGCTGCGCGCCCGGGACACCGATATCGACGCCCGGTCTGCGGCCGCTACGGCGCACGTTGCCCTGGCGCGCGCGGCCGGCGTGGCGCGCTCGCTGCACTAGAGGGATTGTCGGACGGTCGGACAGTCGTAACTGAGAACCTACTGCGAACAGGACGTGAGCAATGGCTACGATCGTCGAACCTGAGTCCAGCAAAGCGGCTGCGGGTCCTCGGCCCAGCGTCCCCCCCCCCGCCCACGAGGCAGCCGGGGGGGGGCGCGCTGCGGCCGCGCCGGGGAGCCGGCGGCGGATCGTGTTTGCGGTCCTGGGGCTGGTGGTCCTGGGGCTAGTCGGCCTGGGGGTGAAGAAGTGGTGGTTCGCCCGCAGCCACGTGTCCACCGACGATGCGCAGGTAGACGGGCATATCATCCCGATCTTGCCGAAGGTCGGCGGGTTCGTCGCGGAGGTCCGGGTCCAGGAGAACCAGAACGTCAAGGCTGGAGATACCCTCGTCGTGCTGGACGATCGGGACTTCCGCTCGCGGCTGGCGCAGACCGAGGCGGACCTGGCCGCGCTACTCGCCACGGTGAGCTCGCGGACGCGCGTCGGGCAGGCCGAAGCGGCGGTGGCTCAAGCGCAGGCGAACGCGATCAAGGCGCACTCTGACCTCGAGCGGCTGGAGCCGCTCGCGCAGCAGGACATCGTGAGCAAGCAGCAGCTCGATGCTGCCCGCGCGACGACGGTGGCGGCCGACGCGCAGCTCGCCTCGGCTCAGGCGGCTCTCGTAGGGGCGGACGCCCGGGTCGCGGCAGCGCGCGCAGCGCGCGACCAGGCGGCGCTGCAGCTCTCCTACACGCGTCTGGTGGCTCCGACGAGCGGCGTCGTGAGCAAGAAGACGGTCGAGGTGGGTCAGCTGGTACAGCCGGGCCAGCCGCTGATGAGCGCCGTGCCGCTCGATGACGTGTGGGTGGTCGCGAACCTCAAGGAGACCCAGACCGCGAACGTGTCGACGGGCGCCGCGGTGGACTTCACGGTTGATGCGTATCCCGGGCGGCACTTCGCCGGGCGCGTGGAAAGCCTGGCGCCCGCGACGGGGGCCAAATTCTCCCTGCTGCCGCCCGACAACGCGACGGGGAACTTCACCAAGGTCGTGCAGCGCGTCCCGGTGCGCATCCGGTTGGGTCAGCCCAACGATCCGGCACATCCGTTGCGGCCGGGGATGAGCGTGGACGTCACCATCACGACCAAGTAAGCGACGCATGGCCACTGCCGCATTGCCCGCCGGCGCCGTGCTCTCCGGAGCGGGGGATCGGTACAAGTACCGGTACCTGATCGCCATCACGGTTTCGCTGGCGTCCGTGTTGGAGCTCCTGGACACGAGCATCGTGAACGTGGCGATCCCGCACATGATGGGGAACCTGGGCGCCACTCTGGACGAGATCGCCTGGGTGTCGACTGGCTACATCGTGGCCAACGTGATCGTCCTGCCGATCACGGGGTGGCTGTCGGCGTTCTTCGGGCGGCGGCGCTATTTCGCGGGCTCGATCGCGCTGTTCACAGCGGCCTCATTCATGTGCGGCAACGCACATTCGCTCGTCGCTCTCGTCCTGTGGCGCATCATCCAGGGGCTGGGCGGAGGCGCGCTGCTATCCACCTCGCAAGCGATCCTGTACGAGGAGTTCCCACGCGAGGAGTACGGCACCGCCATGGCGATCTTCGGGGTAGGGGTGATGGTCGGCCCCACTCTCGGCCCCACGGTGGGCGGCTGGATTACCGACACCTACGGTTGGCCGTGGATCTTCTACATCAACATCCCGTTCGGGATCCTCGCCTTGGCGCTGACACTCACGTTCATTCAGGACTCACTCCACCAGGAACGGGCCGAGGGGGTGGACTACGTTGGGTTGCTGCTGCTCGCGGTCGGTATCGGAACGCTGCAAACGATGCTGGAGCGCGGGGAGCGCCTCGACTGGTTCGACTCTCGGCAAGTGACGGCCCTCGCGATCATCAGCGTGGTCTCGCTTGTCACGTTCGTCTGGCACGAGCTGCGGACCGAGCATCCGGTCGTGGACCTGCGCATCTTGAGGAGCCAGCAGCTCGCCGTGGGTGTCGTGTTCGGCCTCGTGCTCGGCGTGTGCCTGTACGCGACGGTGTTCGTGTTGCCGGTGTACCTGCAGAACCTCCAGCACTTCACCGCGAACCAGACAGGCCTCGTGATCCTCCCGGGGGCGCTCGCGAGCGCGTTCACTATGGCGGTGATGGGTCGCCAACAGGGGAAGTTCGACGGACGCTGGTCCATCGCAGTGGGCGTCGGAGTCTTCGCCCTGTCGATGTGGAAGCACGCCCATTTCACGACCGACAGCGGGATGGCGGATTACTTTTGGCCGCTCATTTTCCGGGGCGTCGGCCTGGGGCTCATTTTCGTTCCGCTCACGAACCTCGCCCTCGCCGACCTGCCCATGAATAGAATCCCGAACGGTACGGGGCTGTTCAACCTGATGCGCCAGCTGGGGGGCAGTGTAGGCATCGCGCTCTCGGCCACCCTGCTGCAGCGCTTCACGGCGATCCACCGCGCCGATCTCATCACCAACGTGACGCCATACAGCGAGGCGACGCGCGAGCGGGTCGCCGCCATCACAAACGGCCTGATGGCCGGGGGCACGCCCCCCGCGCTCGCCCAGACCAAAGCGCTGGCGGTGCTGGACGGGCTCGTGACGAGGCAGGCGCTCATGCTCTCGTTCGAGCAGCTGTTCTTGCTGTTCGGCGCGTGCTTCGTACTGTCGCTCCCGCTGCTATTGCTCATGCACAAGAGCAAGGGATTGCCGAGCGGTGGCGTGGCGCATTAGGGGCCGAAAGGGGAGACCATGAGGAAGAGCCGGAACAAGGTTCGTGCCGGGGACATCGCGCCGGACTTCACCCTGCCGGATCAGTCGGGGAACCTCGTTCGACTGCGCGACCTGCTCGGCCATAAGACCGTCGTGCTGTACTTCTATCCGAAGGATGAGACGCCGGGCTGCGTTCTGGAGGCCCGGGCGTTTCGCGACAGGTATGAGGAGTTCACTGCGCAGGGCGCCGAGGTCGTCGGCGTCAGCTCGGACTCCGTGAAATCACACCGGCGCTTCATCCAGCGCCACGCGCTGCCGTTCCTGCTGCTGTCCGACCGTGACAGTAGCGTGCGCGCAATGTACGGGGTCGAGCGGACGCTGGGTCTCCTGCCGGGACGGGTGACGTACGTGATCGACAGGACGGGCGTGGTCCGGCAGGTGTACTCTTCGCAGCTGCTCCCGACCCGCCATAGCAGGGAAGCTCTAGCAGTGCTGGCCACCCTAGCGGAGCAG
>DASQAH010000112.1:0-2999 GCA_035635835.1 Gemmatimonadales bacterium | reverse complement strand
CCACGCCGTCACTTAACGCTCCACGCGGTCTCGATCGATCTGCTGGTCGGCGGGGATGCGCCAGGTCCGGACCAGCGCCCACCAGGAATCGGGACGGATCTGGACGTCGGCCACGCGCCGGTGGACCGCGGCGACGAGGTTTGGGGAGTACAGCCAGACCGCGGGCGCGTCGTCGTTCATGATGTCGAACGCCTCGCGCCAGGCGCGCGCCGCGTCCTCGGGTCTGACCGCCCCGTGGCCCGCGGTCTCGAGGGCGCGCTGGAAGGCCGTGTTGGCATAGTGACCGAAGTTGGCTGGGCTACCGCGGACCCAGTGCTGCGTCACACTCGCCGTCGGCGAGGGGTCGGCCTGGGTGGCGAGCATCGCGGCCTCGAAATGACCCTTGGCAAGCCGGTCCTGCATCACGTTCCCCGCGAGCTCGACGAGCTTCACGTCGACGCCCACGCTCAGGAGCTGCGCCTGAATCAGCCGGGCGTATTGCCGCCGGACGGCGCTCGTCGTTGGCACCAGCAGCTCGAAGGAAAGCTTCCGCCCGCTGCGCCGTGCCAGCACGCGGGCGGCGGCAGCCGTGTCGTAGGGCAGGGTCCGGATCGCCGGGTCCCAGACCGACCAGAACTGCGGCATCGGTCCCGGCGGCACTTTGGCCTGCCCCGCCCACACGCTCTGATTCATTAGGTCTCGGTCCAGCGCCTGCACCAGCGCCCGCCGCACCGCGCGGTCGCTGAAGAGCGGCGTCGCGAGGTTGAACAGCATGTACCCGTAGGCGGAGCTCTTGTAGGGATAGGTCGCGAGCTGCGGCGCCTGCTGGACCCGCCGCAGATTCTCCGGAGGGCCGAGGAACTCGAGGGCGTCGGACTGCCCGGCCACGAGCTGGGTGATCGCGGCCTGCTGGTCGCCGACGAACTGCCAAATCAGGCGACGGATGTGCGGCCGACCGAGAAAGAACGTGGAGTCGGCAGCCAGCTCGATGCCCTGGCCCGGCGTCCACGACACGAACCGATACGGCCCGTCGCCCGTCGGCGTCCGACCGAACGCTGCCGTAGCCCAACGCGGCCGGGGCACGGTATCCAACAGGTGGCGGGGCAGGATGTACATGTGGTACACCGCGGCGTAGAACATCTCCGGGTAGCGCTCGCGGTAGGTGAACACAGCGGTGAGCGAGTCCCGAGCGGTCACCGACGCGATGCCCCCGAGCAGGGGGCGGGACTCGGCGTGCACCTGGGAATCGGTGTAGGCCTGGAACGTGAACGCGACGTCCGCTGCGGTGACGGGCGGCCCGTCCTGCCAGCGCGCCCGCGGATCCAGATGGAAGACCAGCCTGGTCGGCGTCTCCCATTCCCAGCGCCGCGCCAGCTGTGGCTGGAAATCCTGGTCGCCTAGCGTGTTCATCGAGGGCCCGATGTCCGCGAGCTTGAGGAAGATCTGCTGGAATACGTCTCGGGCCAGGCCTTGCACGCTGACCGGGGGCAGCAGGATGTCTGGCTGACCGCCGGCTGCGAACACCAGCGTGCCGCAGTAGTCGCCGCGACACGTGCCTGGGTGACCGCAGGAGGTGAGCGCGGCGAGGAGGGCGATGCCGATGAGCGATGGGGGCTTCAGGGGGGCGCGCATGTCGCCAAAGATTTCACCGGCGGGCTAGCGGCGCCAGGTCCAGGCCTCGCCGTCGGACGGTCGGACGGTCGGACAGACGGACGGGGCGAGCGGCTCGCCCCAGGCCGCGACAACAGCTGCAGCGACTTCCCCGAAGGAGACTGAACGGCCGAGCACGGCCGAAAGCGTGGTCCCCCCACCGGCGTGTGACGGCTGACGGCTGATGGCTCGAATGACCTCCTGCGAGCCATCGAGCAGGATCGACCCGTGCTGCAGGAAGGCCCCGCCGCATCGCACTTGTGCGGAGCCGATGACTTTGCCCCCTGCAGCCAGCACCTCGCCGCCGACCGCGGAGGCGAAGCAAGCGGCCGGACTCTCTGGCTGTCGCACAGCAGGACCCTCGGACGCGATCACCGCCTCGACGCCGAGGGAGCGCAGCGCAGCCGCCAACCGTTCGTGGATACGGTGATAGCTCTCGCGCAGGGACCCGAACCACGGAATCGGCGCGATGGCCGCATAGGTCACCTCGTGTTCGTGCCAGACCGCGCGGCCGCCAGTCGGGCGACGCACCACGTCGAGGCCGAGGCGCGCGATCGCGACGCGGTCGTAGCGCGCCAGCGCCGGCTCGTTGCGGCCGAGCGAGAGACACGGGGGACTCCAGCGGTACAGCCGCAGAAATGCCCGACCCGTGCGGCCGGTGTCTTCCAGCAGGGCCTGGTCGATGGCCATGTTCTCCGCACCACTGCGGCCCTGGGGGTCGAGCAGAAGCTGCCATGACGAGGTCGCACGGTCGGACGCTCGGACGGTCGGACTGATACTGGGCTCCCCGTCCGACGCTCGGAGTGTGCGATGCTCAGACTGACGCGTAGGCCTCCACCGGCGGCCAAGCGCACACGAGGTGCCGGTCCCCGTACGCGCCGTCGATGCGGCCCACGGGTGGCCAGATCTTGTGCTCCCGGGTGTGGGGCGTGGGGAACGCGGCTCGCTCGCGTGAATAGGGTCGATCCCACGCGTCCGCCAACAGGTCGGTCAATGGATGCGGGGCATTGGTGAGCAGGTTGTTGCCCCGGTCGGCCTCGCCGCGCTCGATCTCCCGGATCTCCCCGCGGATCGCGATCAATGCGTCGCAGAAGCGGTCCAGCTCCTCCTTCGACTCGCTCTCGGTTGGCTCGACCATCAGTGTCCCCGCCACGGGGAAGGAGACCGTGGGCGGGTGGAAGCCATAGTCGATCAGCCGCTTGGCGATGTCCTCGACATCGACGCCCGCCGAGGCCTTGAAGGGACGCGTGTCGAGGATGCACTCGTGCGCGATGAGGCCGTGCTGGCCCGCGTACAGCAGGCCGAAGTGGTCGGCGAGCCGTTTGGCGACGTAGTTCGCGTTGAGGATCGCGATCATGGTCGCCTCGGCC
>DASQAH010000111.1:0-4054 GCA_035635835.1 Gemmatimonadales bacterium | reverse complement strand
GTCGGCGTGCGCCACGGCGAAAATGTCCTTGCGCACGAGGCCGATCGCAATCTCGCGCAGCTCGGCGATGCTCTTCCCGGCGGACCAGGCGGCGCCCACCAGGGCGCCCACGCTCGAGCCGACGATCTGCGACGGCACGAGCCCACGCTCGGTCAGTGCCTGGAGCACGCCGACGTGGGCGACACCTTTCATGCCCCCGCCGCCCAGTACGAGGGTGAACTGGGTTTGATTGTTCACGTGGCCGCCGCTTGCCCGGAAGGTGAGCCTCCGAGTAACGTAGTCGTGGCCCCCAGCCCCGCGCTACTCATGCCTCATCGCGTCGTACGGAACCGTTGGACACTGGCTGGTCTCGCCCTCGTGACGCTGCTCGGGCTGGCGGCGCTCGCCGCGCCGTGGCTGGCTCCCGGTGATCCGACCAGCGGAGACCTCACCGCCGCGCTGCGCTCCCCCTCCACTACCTACCTGCTCGGCACCGACGCCCAAGGACGGGACGTGTTGAGCCGCGTGCTGTTCGGGGCCCGGCTGTCGCTCGCGGTGGGGCTCGCGAGCCAGGTGATCGCCCTCGCGGCGGGGCTGGCCCTCGGCCTCACGGCCGGCTTCTATGGCCGCTGGGTGGACGCCGTGGTGATGCGCGCCGCGGACGTGACCCTCGCATTCCCTTCGCTGCTCCTCCTCATCGCGGTAGCTGCGGCGGTGCGGCCGTCGCTCCCGGTCGTGTGCGTCGTCATCGGCCTCGTGGGCTGGGCGGGGATGGCGCGGCTGGTGCGCGGGCAGGTGCTCGTGGCGCGCGGGCTCGACTACGTGCAGGCGGCCCGCGCGCTGGGTGCATCCGACGCGCGGCTCGTGGCGCGGCACGTGCTCCCCAACGTGCTCGGGCCGGTGATCATCGCGGCAACCCTCGGCGTGGGCGGCGCGATCATGGCCGAGGCGGCCCTCTCCTTCGTGGGCCTGGGCGCGCAGCCGCCGACGCCATCCTGGGGCGCCATGATCGCGGAGGGACGGGACCTGCTGCGCGTGGCACCGTGGGTGTCCCTCTTCCCCGGGCTCGCGATCGGTGTCACGGTGCTGGCCGTCAATCTCGTGGGCGACGGTCTGCGCGACGCGCTCGACGTCAGAGCATGACCGACATCGCCTACCATCCGACTCGGCTGCGCGCCTTGCGCGATCAGTTCCGCGCGCTGCGCGCCGCGGAGTTCCCCTGGACCGCGGACACCGTTTATCTCAACAATGCGTCCATCGGTCCCATCCCCGAGCGCACGCGCCGCGCCCTCGACGAATTCACGGCGAAACGGACCGCTCCCCACCTCCTCCCTGACCGCGAGCTCCAGGCGGGACTGCAGGCGGCCCGGGTGGCCGTGGCGCGACTCCTCAACGCCGACCCCTCCGAGATCGCGCTCGCCACCAACACCAGCCACGGCCTGAACCTCGCCGCTCGGGCGCTGCCGCTGCAGCGCGGCGACGTGGTCCTCATATCGGACCGCGAGTTCCCGGCGAACGTGTATCCCTGGATGCTGCTCAAGAAACAAGGCATCGAAGTCGAGCTCGCCCCCTGCGCCCCCGAAGGTTGGCCCGACGAGGACTACCTCGTCGAGCGGTTGCACGACCCGCGGGTGCGTGCCCTCGCGGTGTCCTTCGTCCAGTTCTCCAACGGCTACCGCGCCGATCTCGGCCGGTTGGGCGCGGCCTGCCGTGCCAACGGCACGTTTCTCGTGGTGGACGGGATTCAGGGGGTGGGGAACTCGGTGCTCGACGTGCGCGAGACGCCGGTAGACATCCTGGCGTGCGGCGGGCAGAAGTGGCTGCTCGCGCCCTGGGGATCCGGGTTCGTCTATGTGCGGCGGGAGCTCATCCCCGCGCTCGAGCCCGCGGTCACGGGGTGGATGGCGTTCGAGGGGACCGACGACTTCTCGCGCCTGACCGAGTACAACCCCACGTTCCGCTCCGACGCCCGCCGCTTCGAGATGGTGACACTCCCGTTCCAGGACTTCTACGGGATGACCGCCTCGGTCGGCATGCTGGCGGAGCTCGGCATCGACGACATCGCGCAGTATGTCCGCACGCTGCACGAGTCGGTGTTCCGCTGGGCGGACGAGACCGGCGTGCGCATCGTATCGCCGCGCGCGGACGCGCACCGCTCGGCGATCATTTGCTTCGCCCCCGCACACCCCGTCGAGGCGTACCACGCGCTGAAGCGGGCGCACGTGGTGTGCTCGCTGCGCGAGGGTGCCATCCGCCTCGCCCCGCATTGCTACAACACCGTGGAAGAGCTGGAGCGCGTGATGGATGTGATGGATCAACTGGAGTGAAGCGTTGCCGGGTGAGGCGCTACCCGATGATGCGTTGCCGGGAGCGCCGTTTCCGACAACGCAGTATCCGGCCATGCCTTACCCGGCAACGCCGTATCCCTCGCGGTGCCTATCCCCCCACGCCGCCCACCATACGAACAGCCACCCGAAGACGATCCCGCCGATCTCGACTGCGCGCATGCTCGGCGGCGCGCCCCCCAGCAGCGAGCCAACGTAGGAGAGGACGAGCACGGTGAGGAGCGCCGCGAGCCCGTAACGTCCCACGGCATCACGGGCCCGGGTCGCGCGGAGGTACATCCACACCCCGAAAACGAACATCGCCGCTTCGACCACGATCGTACCCGCCACCGAGTTCCAGAGCCCCAGCCCAAGTTTCGGGCCCCCTGGATAGAGCGGCATATCCGGGCGATGGGTGACGAAGTCGAGGACCCAGTGGCTGACCACCGCCAGGGCGACCACGAGCGCGCCCCGCGCGTACCCGGTGTGCCAGTGATACAGTCCGGCGAACAGCGTGCCCCACGCGATCAGCGTGAGCAGGCTGTGGGAGATAGGGATGGAGTCGAGCCAGAGGACCAGGAAGGGGTTCGGTCCCGCCTCGAAGTGGGCGTGCTCCCATCCCAACAGCAGGAGAATGGGCCAGAGCATGTCGGCGAGCTGGACGGCGACGAACAGCGTGCCTAGCGACGTTCTCGGAGCGGCGCGTTTCGCCGCTAGAGCCAGGGCGTAATGGCCGATGAACATGCGACGCGTCCCTCAACCGTCCACCGTCAACAAGGCGTAATCCTTTTTTCCCTTACGCAGCAGCAGTTTTTTTCCATCAACCCAATCGTCCGACAGCAACTGCTGGTCCACGTCGGTGACTCGGCGATTGTTCACGTAGACCCCGCCCTGCTTTATGAGCCTGCGCGCTTCGCTCTTTGATTTGGTCAAGCCCGATTGTACCAACGCGTCTACTACCGTATCGGGTCTTACCTCGACTTTCCTCGTAGGCGCGTGTTCCTCCAAAGCGGTAGAGATGGCAATCTCACCGAACAACGCGGCCGACGCTTGAACGACGCCGGCCAGCGCCTTGTCGCCGTGCACGAGTGAAGTGATGTCCTTTGCGAGCGCCTCCTGGGCTGCGCGAGCTCCAGGATTACTCGAGTGTGCCGACATCAAGGCCCGGATCTCGTCGGCCGTCTTGAGGGTGAAAAGTTTCAGGTACCGCTCCACGTCTCGGTCGTCCGCATTCCTCCAAAACTGGTAGAACTCGTACGGCGACGTGAGCGCCGGATCGAGGTAGATCGCGCCCGCCTCCGTCTTTCCGAACTTCGCGCCCGACGCCATCGTCACCAGTGGCGCCACCAGCCCGTGCGCTTCCCCTCCCTCCACGCGGCGAATGAGATCGATCCCCGCGGTGATGTTCCCCCACTGATCACTGCCTCCGACCTGGATGGTGCAGTGCCGCTCGCGAAACAGGTGCAGGAAGTCGTACGCCTGCAGCAACATGTAGCTGAATTCGGTGTAGGAAATGCCCGTGTCGAGCCGCGCTTTCACCGACTCCTTCTGCAGCATGATGTTCACGCTGAAGTGCTTGCCCACGTCCCGCAGGAAGTCGACCAAGCTCTGCTTCACGAGCCAGTCGGCGTTGTTGAGGACGAGGGCCTGAGCCGGTCCGTCGAAGTCGAGGAGCCGCGCCATCTGGTCGCGCTGCCGTTGCAGGTGCTCGCGGATCTGCTCCTTCGAGAGCAGCGGCCGCTCGCTCCGTT
>DASQAH010000110.1:0-14144 GCA_035635835.1 Gemmatimonadales bacterium | reverse complement strand
GTTCGCGTCCCGCGGCGTGGCGGTGAGCTGCACGGTTCCAGCCTGGGCCACGCTGGCCGTCGGCGGGGTCACCGCGACCGACGCGACGGGGACGGCTGTTACGGTGACGCTCGCGGTCCCACTCTTGCCCTCACTCGTGGCGGTGATCGTGGCCGAGCCTCCGGCCACGCCGGTGACAACCCCCGTGCCGGTGACCGTCGCGATCGAGGTGCTGCTGCTCGCCCACGTGATGACGCGGCCGGTCAGTGGGTTGCCGTTGGCGTCCTGCGCCGACGCGGTCAGCTGCACGGTCGCACCCTGTTGCACGCCGGCTGTGGCCGGACTCACGCTCACCGAGGCCACCGGGACACCAGTGACCGTCATGCTCGCGCTCCCGTTTTTTCCCTCGCTCGTGGCAGTGATCGTCGCCGAGCCGAGGCTCACGCCGTTTACCAGCCCGATGCCGCTCACCGTGGCGACACCCGGGTTGCTGCTCGCCCACGTGATCGTGCGCCCGCTCAGCGCGTTGCCGTTCGCGTCCTTCGGGGTGGCCGTGAGTTGCGCCGTGGCACCCTGCGCGACGCTCGCCGCGGCTGGGGTGACCGTCACGGACGCCACGGGGATCGGCGTCACGGTGATGCTCGCGGTTCCGCTCTGGCCTTCGCTGGTCGCACTGATGGTCGCGGTGCCGACAGCGATTCCGCCGACGAGCCCGCCGTTGACGCTCGCCACCGTCGCGTCGCTGCTCGACCACGTGACCGTTCGGCCCGACAGCGTGTTGCCGGCGGAGTCCTCAGGAGTTGCGGTGAGTTGTCCAGCTTGCCCGACGGGTTCGGTCATCGATGACGGCGTCACGATGACCTGGCTGACTGGCGCCGTCGTTCTGGTGCCCGAGAGTACGGGTTTTTCGCAGGACTGGATGCCGAGCGCGAGCGCTGACGCGATCGCGCACAGCCCGATGCCGCACGGCAGCAAGTGACCGATCTTCATGAAGCCGAGCTCCTGGGAGAGGGGACGACCTGCGTCAGGTGTCGAAGCACACGATCTCGCGTCACGGATTGAAGAACTCGCTCATGTCGGGCGCGCTGGCGGCGTCACCGGGGAACGTGTTGAAGCCGAGCCCCTTGAGCAGCAGACGCAGCGTGCTCTGGTGCTGGTACAACGTCGTGGACTGGTAGCCCCGCTTGGACTTGGCCGGGCTGTGACTGCGTTGGGAGAAACGACGAGTTGGGCGACCGTCGGGTTCGGCTCGTTGAGATTAACCGGCTTCTCGCAGCTCCCGATGACGATGAGCGGCAGCGCGAGCAGCGCGCCGCGGAGGAGACGATCTTTGAGAAGAGCGAGACGATGCGGCAGCTTGTGTCCGAACGGCACGGCGCGCCTCCCCAGGGGTGCAAAGGAAATGGGCCGCCAAGGTCGACCCATGTCGATCCGCTGGCGGCCCGGCAAGCGTGGCGGACTTGGTCCGCGGTAGCCCCGTGGCTCTGCGTCACCGCCTTTCGACGGCTTTGCTCTGAGCAGCGATGCGTATGTGTGCTACTGCGGACGAGCAATTCTCGTTCCGCTGTTGCGAGGGCGCACTACCTATCTATGGGCGCGTAGCTTAGGCGACGGCGGTTCGAACGACGACCACGTGCGACGAGAGGCATTCTACAAGGAGTCTCGCATCTCACACTGTGACCGGCGTCACCGGCCCTCAGGTCTCACGCAGGCAGGGAGTTACACCACTTCACGGCGTTACACATTGATAACCACCGTCACGCCCTGGCGGCGCAGTTGGCCGAGCAATCTCGCTTCGACGCGCGCGGTGACGTGGACGATGCCGTCGACCTGCACCTGGTTCATCACCTCCGCGTCGCGATGCAACGCGGCGAGCAGCTTGCCTTCGGTCACAGGCACATGGATGCTGACCACCGGGCGCAGCGCCTGCGCGGAGGTCTGGAGCACAGCCCGCAGCTCTTCGATCCCCCCTGAATGCGGAGTGCGGAGTGCGGAGTGCGGAATTGAGGCGGTGAGCACCGCGTGAGGGTATCGCTCTCTCACCTGCGCGAGGAAGGCCTCGGGGTCTGGCAACAAGTCTGCTTTATTGAACACATACACGATCCGTTTTCGCTCTCCGCTATCGGCCTCGCCATTCCGCATCTCCGTAATGGTCCGCTCCACCACGTCCGCCTGCTGCTCCCATGCGGGATGTGCCGCGTCGATCACGTGCAACAGGAGGTCGGCCCCGCGCGCTTCCTCGAGCGTCGCGCGGAACGAAGCCACAAGGTGGTGGGGCAGCTTGCGGATGAACCCGACCGTATCGCTGATTCGGAAGCGGTACCCCTCGCCCACGTCCACCTCGCGGGTGAGGGTGTCGAGCGTGGCGAACAGCCGGTCTTCGACGAAAATGTCGTCCCCCGACAGGGCGCGCAGCACGCTCGACTTCCCGGCGTTGGTGTAGCCCACCAGCGCGGCGCTGGGAAGGTCACGGCGGCCCTGGCGCTGGTTCGCGCGGTGGTCGGCCACGCCTTCGAGCCGGCGCTTTAAGACCGAGATCTTGCGGCGGATGACCCGGCGGTCGGTCTCGAGCTGGGTTTCGCCGGGACCGCGCAACCCGATGCCACCGCGGATCCTCGACAGGTGGGTCCACATGCGCGTGAGCCGCGGCAACAAGTACTCGAGCTGCGCCAGCTCCACCTGCATCTTCGCCTCCGCCGAGCGCGCGCGCGTGGCAAAGATGTCGAGGATCAGCTCGGTCCGGTCCATCACGCGCACCGCCAGCGCCTTCTCCAGATTCGTCCCCTGCACCGGCGAGAGGGGCTCGTCGAACAGCACCAGCGTCGAGCGGGTATCCTGCAGGATGGCCTTGAGCTCCTCGACCTTCCCCTGACCCAGGTAGAAGGTGGGCGTCGGTGCCTCGACGCGCTGATGCGTCTTCCCCACCACCTCGGCCCCGGCGGTGTCGGCGAGCCGACGCAGCTCGTCGAGATGGTCTTCCACCTGGGTCGCGTCGGCGGAGCCCTTGCGTGGGGCACCCACCAGGAACGCCTTCTCCACCGGCGGCTGGATCTCAATTAGTTGCCGAATACGCTGAGGCCTCCCCTCATTTGAGCAGTTTCATCAGCGGCACGTTCCCCTTCCCGGTGAGCGCCATGGACTTCTCCCCGAGCGGAGTGTCGAGCAACACGCGTCCGGTGATGCCGTAGCCCACCGCCCGGCGCGTCAGCAGCGCCTTGGCCCCAGCACCCACCCCGGTCCATTCGAACCGCACCGGCACCACCACCCGGCTGTGGTTCGTGGGCGACAGGTCGAGAGGCCGGTCGAGCAGCGCGTCGCCGAAGTGCGTGCCCTCGAGATCGACGCCCACTTCCATGCGGGTCGAGCGGATGCGATAGTCGTTCGGATTATAGACGTCGAACACTAGGTCGAACGTCCCGCCCGTCAAGCCGATCCCGGTCACCGCGATCTCTTGCAGCGAGATGTCGGGCTCAGTGAACGCCAGCCGGCCGAGGGTCGCGCAGGCGGCCAGGAGCAGAAGGGCGGACAGACCCACAACTCTCATCCGTCCGCCTGACCGCCTGGCCGGGTGGCCGCCTTCTTGAGGTCCGCCCACCATTCCATCCGTTTCTTGATGTCCTTTTCGAATCCGAACTCCGTGGGCTCGTACCAGCTCGCCCCCCGCAACGCCTCCGGCAAATAGTCCTGCGGGACGTAAGCGTGCTCGAACGCGTGCGCGTACTTGTACCCCGCGCCGTACCCGAGCTCCTCCATGAGCTTGGTCGGGGCATTGCGAATATGCAGCGGCACGGCTTCGGCCGGATGCTCCGCGGCGGCGTCCATCGCTTGGCCGAATGCCGCGTACACGCGGTTCGACTTCGGCGCGGTCGCGAGGTACACCACGGCCTCGGCGAGCGCCAGCTCACCCTCCGGCGACCCCAGGAAGTGGTAGGCGTCTTTCGCGGCGAGCGCGAGCGCCAGGGCCCGCGGGTCCGCGAGCCCCACATCCTCGGCGGCGATGCGGACCAGGCGGCGCGCGATGTACAGCGGGTCCTCGCCGCCCGCGAGCATACGGGCCAGCCAGTAGAGCGAGCCCTCCACGTCCGACCCACGCACGGCCTTGTGCAGGGCGGAGATCAGGTTGAAGTGCTGCTCACCGGATTTGTCGTAGCTCGGCAGCGGGCGCTCCAGCACGGTGACGACCTCAGCCCGCCCGAGGGGGAGCGGGGAACGGGGAGCGGTCCCCACACGTTGCAGGACCGCCTCCAACGCGTTAAGGGCTCGGCGAGCATCACCCTGTGCATACACGACGAGAGCGTCTCTCGCCTCATCGGAGAGTACCGCTCCCCGCTCCCCGCTCCCGGTCTTGTCGAGCGCCCGCTCGATCACCAATCGGATGTGCTCGTCTTTCAACGGCTCGAACACGAACACCCGACACCGCGAGAGCAACGGGGCCGTCAGCTCGAAGCTCGGGTTCTCGGTCGTGGCTCCGATCAGCGTGATGATCCCATTCTCAACCCACGGCAGGAACGCGTCCTGCTGTGCCCGGTTGAAGCGATGGATCTCGTCGCAGAAGAGAATCGTGCCGCGGCCTTCGTACTTGAGGCGCTCTTCGGCCTCCTTGATGATCTCGCGTACCCGCCCCACGCCTTCGGTCACCGCGGAAAACGACTCGAAGTGGCGGTCGGTGTAATTGGCGACGAGGCGGGCGAGTGTGGTCTTGCCGGAGCCGGGCGGCCCCCAGAAAATGCACGATCCCACGTCGCCGCGGCGGATCAGCTCGCCCAGAGGCTTGTCGGGCCCGAGGAGGTGCTCCTGACCGAGGAACTCCTCGAGTGTGGTGGGACGCATCCGGGCCGCGAGCGGCTCCGCGGCGCGGGAGAACAGGGTCGGGTCAGTCATTCACAGACCTCACGACACCCGCTCCAGCACAACCCTCGTGACGTAGAAGGCCGCCGCTCCTGCGAAGAAGGCGCCCGGCAGCTTCCAGCCGGGTTTGCCTTGAAATTCCGGGACCAGATTCGAAGCAGCCACGTAGATCGTGACCCCCGCGGACAGCGCCAGCCCATGATGCACCAGGAACGAGATGTGATCCGTGAGTACCACGCCGGCCAGCGTGGCCACACCCAGCAGCGCCGCCGCGCCGATCGCCTGCCCTCCCGACCGCCCGCCCGCCATCATCAGGCTCGACACGGTCACGCCTTCCGGCAGCTTGTGGAGGAATATGGCGACGAACACCATCACGCCGAGCGCCGGCCGAACGAGAAACGCACTGGCGATGGCGACACCGTCGAAAAACGTATGTAACAACAGCCCGACCAGTGCCGACGGGCCGGCGACCGGGTTGACGGCGTGCGTCTCCTCGCCGAAGTGGAAGTGTGGCGTCAGAGTGTGCTGGGTGAAATGCACGGCCAGGTAGCCCGCCAGGACCAGCGCCGGGGCCGCGGCACCGGAGCGGGCGAACGCCTCGGGCAACACCTCCACCAGGGCCACGGCCAGCATGAAGCCCGCGCCGAATGCCACGAAGTGCTCGATCAGAACGAGCTCGCGCGCCGCGCGCCGCGTCACGGCGAGCGCCCCGACGACGTTGCCGAGTGCGGCAATGAGGGCGTACCCGAGCGCGTTAGACACGGGAGAGGAGGTAATCGCGCGTGTTACGGGTCGGATCCTCGAGCACCTCCGCGAGCAGCCGTTCGAGGGTCTCCCCCACTTCGGGTCCCGGCCGGACGCCCGCCGCCAGGAGGTCGTCGCCCTTCAGGGCGAGGTCCTTTACGGCGAGGGGGTCCTTCGCGGCGCGGATGGACTCGACGACCTTCGGGAGCAGGGACCGGGGAGCGGCACCTGCCGTCAGCAGGACGAGCAGGTCGTCGGCATACTCACCCACCTGCGAAAGCCAGCGGCGCACCTCGGGAACATGCTTGGCGTCGGGGTACTTGTCCCGCCACCGCCCGACGGCCCGCCCGCGCTCGATGTCCCGGTTGGAGGACTTGAGGCGGGTCAGCAGCGAGGCTGGATCGGAGGCGAGGAACGCTGTGATGAGCACCGGGTCGCGCGGCAGCTTGTCGAGCGCGTTGAGGGAACCGCTCCCCGCTCCCCGCTCCCGAATCTCCGGCAGCCATATGCGCGCCGCGCCCACGTCGATCCAGAGCGTCAGCAATTTCGACACACGGGCGGCCGTCGCGATCCCCTTGAACCACTCGTCCCGTACCCGCTCGGCCGAGAGCTGCGCCAAGCCTTGCACGTTCGCCTTCGCCGCCTCCAGCGTCCGGGCGTAGATCCGGAACTCGAAGCGCGCGCTGAAGCGCAGCGCCCGCAGAATCCGCAGGTAGTCTTCCTGGAACCGCCAGTTGGCGTCCCCCACCGAGCGGATCAGCTTGCGCTCGAGATCGTCGGCGCCGTGAAACGGATCGCGCCATTCGTGCCGGATGGGATGGTACGCGATGGCGTTGATCGTGAAGTCCCGGCGCGCCAGGTCATCCATCAACGACACGCCGAACTCCACCACCGCGTGCCGCCCGTCGGTCTTGATGTCCTTGCGGAACGTGGTGACCTCGTGCTGGCGGTTCTGCGGGTCGAGCACCGCGATGGTGCCATGCTCGATTCCCACCGGCACCGTGCGTTTGAACAGCCGGCGTACCTCGCCGGGCGGCGCCGCCGTCGTCAGGTCGAAGTCGTGATTCTCGACGCCCAACAGGTTGTCGCGGATCGCGCCCCCGACGCACCACGTCTCGTAGCCCGCGCCTTCCAGCTGCTTGGCGATCTTCAGGACCGCGTCGGGAATCGCCAGCCGGGGGGGAAAGCCCATGCCCTTCCTTATCCCTCGAGGATCACGTGAACACCCGCTCCGATCATCCGCAGAGCACGCTCCCCCCGTTCACGTTGAGAATCTCGCCCGTGATGTGCCCGGCCAAGTCGGAGCAGAGGAACACGATCGGCCCTGCGCAGTCCTCCGGGCTCGCCAAGCGGCCGAGCGGGATGGTTCGCACGATCTCCTGCTTCCCCTTTCCCGCCTCCCGTGCAAACGGCGTCGCTGACATCTCCGTGTCGACCCATCCTGGCGCGACGCAGTTCACGTTGATCCGGCGGGGAGCCAGCTCGACGGCCAGGGACTTGGTGAACGAGATGACCGCGCCTTTCGTGGCCGCATAGTCGGCGTGGAACGCCTCGCCGCGCTGTCCGGCGGTGGACGATACGAGCACGATCCTCCCGCCTTCCGGAAGGAGCGGAATGGCGGAGCGGCATACGTACAGCACGCTGTCCAGGTTGGCGCGGAGCGTCGCGCCCCACTGCGCGTCGGTCATAGCGGCCACGGGCACTTCTTCGGAAGGCCAGATCCCGTGGTTCACGACCAGGAGCTCGAGGCCCCCCAGGCCCTGGACCGCCTCGTCCACGGCTCGCCCGGCGGCCGCGGGGTCGCCCAGGTCGCCGGCGACGCCGATCGCCCGCCGGCGCAGGCGTCTCACCCCCGCGAGCGTCTCATCCGCCTCCGCCCTGCGGCTCCGATAGCCGACGGCGACGCCCGCCCCCGCTTGCGCCAGCATCAGCGCCGTCGCGCGTCCGATGCCCCGCCCGCCACCGGTGACGAACGCGCGCTTCCCCGAGAGATCGATCACCGCTCTCGTAGGCGCTCTTCGACCATGCTGCAGATGAGGTGCTCGATGGCGAGATGAACCTCCTGGATTCGCGCGGTGTCGTCCGAGGGGACGATCAGCACGATGTCGGCCAGGTCCTTGAGCCGACCGCCCGCGTGCCCGAGGAAGCCCACGACGGTCACCCCGCGCGCCTTCGCCGACTGCGCGGCGCGGATCACATTGGGGCTTTCTCCGCTCGTCGAGTGGAGCGACAGCACGTCGCCGGAGCGCGCCAGGGCCTCCACCTGACGTGCGAATACCTCGTCGAACCCCATGTCGTTGGCGCACGCGGTGAGGAGCGAGCTGTCGGTGGTGAGCGCGATGGCGCGCAGCGCCGGCCGGCTGGATTGGTATCGCACGACATACTCGGTCGCGAGATGCTGCGCGTCCGCCGCGCTGCCGCCGTTGCCGGCGAAGAACAGCGTTCCGTCGGCGCGCAGGGCGGCGACGTAGGTGTCGGCGATCGTCGCGATCGTCCCGGCGTGCTCCTCCCCGACCCGCGTCGCCAGCGCCGCCAGGGCGGTGAGCCCCGCTCGGGCCTGCTCCGCGGGCGTCACTCGACCGCCGCCTGTACCAGCGCCGGCAACTCCGCAGCCGAAGCTCCCGGCTCCTCGAGCGCGGTGCCGATGACCACGAAGTCCGCCCCGGCCGTGCGCGCCACGCGCACCTGGGCCGGGGTCTTGATCCCGCCGCCCACGAACAGCGTAAGCTCCGGGACCGCCGCGCGGCAGGCGCGAATCACATCCGGGCCCACGGGGCGTGGGGCACCGCTCCCGGCGTCCAGGTAGATGGCCCGCATGCCGATCAGCCGCGCGGCCGTGGCGTGCGCAGCGGTCAGCTCGGGCTTGTCCGCCGGCAGCGGTCGCGTCTGGCTGACGGCCTCGACGCTCGTCACCCGGCCTCCGTCCACCAGGATGTATCCGGTCGACAGGGTAGCGATGGGATGACGGGTGAGGAAGGGAACCGCCCGCACGTGCTCTTCGATCAGGTATTGCGCGTTCCGTCCGGAGACGAGCGACAGGAAGAGGACCAGGTCGACCTCGGCGATGAGCTGCAGCGCCGAGCCGGGGAACAGCGCCACCGGGAGCCCGGACGCCGCCTGCCGAATCGCCCGCGCGACGAGCGCGGTATCCTGCGTCCCATCGAACGAAGAGCCGATCATGATTCCCGCGGCGCCGGCCTCGCGGGCCGCATGCGCCACCTCCGCAGCCTGGGCCGGCGTGGTGCGGCTCGGGTCCACGAGCACCAGCAGGCCGGGGCGCCGCTCCAGCAATCCCCTCACGGCTCGATCCCCGCGATGCGCTCGGCCAGCGTCGCCAACCCGGCGGCGTCCAGCTCGGCCTGCGCCTCGAACGCGTAGGTGATGAAGGCGTCGGCTGCGAGCAGCTCGGGCGCCAGCTCTCGGCCCCCATCCGGCCGACGGGCCACCCGCCCCAGCACCTGCCGCCCCAACAGGGCGAGCTGGTCCGGCAGGGGCACGCGCGGGGAGAGCTCCCCGTCGGTCACCGCGGCCTCGAGACACACCCGTAGCGCGTCCGGGGGGACCGGGCGGCGCGCCTCGAGCCAGGCGAGCAGTTCGCGCCGAGTCATCGCCGCAGCAATCCCTCGACGATCGCCCGGGCCTGGGCCCGCGCCAGACCCAGCTTCGCCGGGTCACCCGCGCCCGCCGACGCGAAGTGCGGCCGGCCGCCGCCCTTGCCACCCGACACCGCCGCAATCGCGTTGGCGATATCGCCCGCCCTCACCCCCTGCTGCACCAGATCGTCGGTGACCCCGACGTGCACGCCGGCGCGCTCACCGTTCGTGAACAGGACAGAGATGGCGCGCTTGTGGCTCGAGCGAAACGCATCCATGACCAGCCCGATCTGGTCACGGTCCGTGAGGTCGGAGTCGGCGATGTGCAGCTCCACGTCGCCGATCCGCTCCACGTTCCCGCTGTCCCCCCCCCCGCCTCCCGACTTGAGCAGCTCCTGCACCCGCTTCTCGAGCTTCTTGTTTTCTTCCAGCAGCTGCTCGATCCGGTGCACAAGGTGCTCGGGCTGGGTGCGCAGCGCGCCCGCCGCTTGCTCGAGCTCACCCTCCAGTTTCCGGATCAGCCCGTAGGCCCCCGGCCCGGTCACCGCCTCGATGCGGCGCACGCCAGCCGCGGCCCCCGTCTCGTGCGTGAACCGGAACAACGCGATCTGGCCGGTGGTCGGAACGTGCGTCCCGCCGCACAGCTCCACCGAAACGCCTGGCACTTCGACAACGCGCACGATATCGCCGTACTTCTCGGTGAAGAACGCCATCGCGCCCGCCGCGATCGCTTCCTTGTACTTCATCTCGCGCGTCGTGACCGTGAGATTTTCCCAGATGTGCCGGTTCACCTCTTCTTCGACGCGCGCGAGCGTCGGGTCGTCCACGGGCCCGTGGTGCGCGAAGTCGAACCGCAGCCGGTCCGGGGCCACGACCGAGCCCTGCTGGCGCACGTGGGGGCCGAGGACCTTGCGGAGCACGGCGTGCACGAGGTGCGTGGCCGTGTGGTTGCGCTCGATGTTCTGGCGGCGCGGCTCGTCCACCTGGGCCAGCACCGGCGTGGGCTCGAACTCTTCGGCGAAGTGGCCCACGACGGCGCTGACGCCGTCCACCTTCTCCACGCCCTCAACGTCGAGGGTCCACCCTTCCCCCTTCACCCGCCCCGTATCACTCACCTGCCCGCCCGCCTCGGCATAGAACGGATTGTCCTGCAACACCACCTCCACCACGTCGCTCGCCTGCCGGAACCGGACCACATCGGTCTCCGCCTGCGTGGTGTCGTAGCCCACCCACTTCTGCTTGGCCTTCGGCTTGACGGTCCGCCACTCGCCGCCGCGCTTCACGTGGACCGCCGCCGTCCCTCGGTCCGCCGTCTTGCTCCGCTCCAGCGCCTCGTGCGACCGGGTGCGCTGCTTGCCCAGCTCCTGCTCGAACCCCGCGACGTCCACCGTTTGGCCGCGTTCGCTCGCGATCAGCTGGGTCAGGTCGATCGGGAAGCCGAATGTGTCGTACAGCTTGAACGCCTCCGAGCCGGATATGGCCTTCGCGCCCTGCAGCTGCTCGAGCCGCTCGAGCCCGCCCTCGATCGTGTCGAAGAAACGCTCTTCTTCGGCGTGGGTCACGCTCTCCAGGTGGCTGCGCTTTTGGATCAGCTCCGGGTACACGTTTCCCATCACGCCGCCCACCGTATGCACCAGGTGCACCAGCGTCGGCTGGCGGCGGCCCAACAGCCAGGCGTGGCGCACCGCGCGGCGCAGGATGCGGCGCACCACGTAGCCGCGCCCCTCGTTCGAGGGGTAGACGCCGTCCGCCAGCAGAAAGGCCACGGCGCGCGCATGGTCGGCGAGCACCCGATAGGAGGCTCCCCCAGATCCGCGGTCATACTTCTTCCCGACGACTTCGACGGCGCGCTCGATGATCGGGGTAAACAGGTCCGTGTCGAAGTTGGACGGGACACCTTGCATGACGGCCGCGACACGCTCGAGACCGGCTCCCGTATCCACGGAGGGAGCGGGCAGCGGAGCGCGGGACCCATCTTTCTGCAGGTCATACTGCATGAACACGAGATTCCAGATCTCGAGCAGCGCTCCGGCCTCCTGCAATTTGATGAATTCGTCCTGCGTGAGGTCGGCCTTGCCCTTCTTCCACTCGCCGATTCCCCGCAGGTCCACGTAGATCTCCGTGTTGGGGCCCGCGGGACCGGTATCGGCCATTTGCCAGAAGTTGTCCGCGTCCCCCAGCCCGTAAATGCGCTTCTCCGAGACGCCGGCCACTTTCCGCCACAGCTGCCGTGCGTCGTCGTCGGTGTGGTGCACGGTGACGTGCAGCCGCTGGGGGTGAATGCCGAGCCAGTTCTTCCCAGTCACGAACTCCCAGGCGTACTCGATCGCCTCTTTCTTGAAGTAGTCGCCGAACGAAAAGTTGCCGAGCATCTCGAAGAAGGTGTGATGCCGTGCCGTATGGCCCACCTGCTCGAGGTCGTTGTGCTTCCCGCCGGCCCGCACGCATTTCTGGCACGTCACCGCCCGCGTGTACGGCCGCCGCTCGAGGCCCTGAAAGACGCGCTTGAACTGCACCATTCCGGCATTGGTGAAGAGCAGCGTGGGGTCGTCCGCCGGGACCAGGGGGGAGCTGGGGACTTCCTGGTGCCCCCCAGCCTTGAAGAACTCGAGAAACTGACGGCGGATTTCGGCGGACGTCATGGGGGGAATATACTGTCCCCTGACGAGCAACTGAAAGGCTAGCTACGAGTTACCCGAATCGCTCAAGGGGTGAAGAACTCATCCATGTCGGGCGCGGTGACAGCGGCGTTGGGGTACGCCGTCACGCCCAGCGCCTTGAGCGACAACCGCAGGGTGCTTGCGTGCTGATATAGCGTGGTGGACTGGTATCCAGGATTCGATTTCCCGCTCACCGCGATCCAAGCGATGCGTCCGCCGCCATTGCTGTTGTCTCCGCCCGCTTCGTCAAACAGGATGATGAGCAGCCCGTCTTGCTGGAACTGCGTGCTCTGGACCAGGGGGTCGATGTTGTTTCGAAGCCACGTGTCCGCGGTGCTCAACGAGCAGTCGTGCGCATCGTTGCACAAGTTGGGCACGACGAACGAGTAGTTTGGGAACGCATTGCTCGACAGATCCGTCGCGAACTGGGTGAAGGGAACGACGTTTTGGGCCTGGGCGGCATCGTCGTGCACGTCGGTCAGGTACACCACCGGATTGTGCCGGCTGGCGTAACCGCCGGCATCGACGTTGAGGCTCACGTAGCCGACCGACGGCAGGTTCTCCGCGTACGCCTTCCACGTCTTGCCCGCAGCCAGGAGCTGGCGGATGACGTTGTTGTCGGTCACCACGCTCGCATAGCTGTCGTTGTTGGTGATGATCTTGCCCACCGTCATCATGAAGTAGTTGCCAATGGACGGGTGGGTATCGGCGTAGTACTGGGTCGCGAGACCGTACTGCTGGCCCAAACCGTTGAGGTACGGCATCGACGAGCTGCCGATGACACTGGAGTAGTCGGTGTTCTCTTCGACCACAACGAACACGTGGTTGAAGCGCGGACCCGCAGGGTTGGGCTGGGTAGGGGAGGTCGAGCGCTCGCAGCTCGACGCCACCGTGCCGGCCAGGGCCAATGTCGCTGCGGCGACCGACCAAGACTTCGACGTGCAGGGCATTACCCGGGCAAGGTATCGAGGCCGATTCTCTCGAATCGGTGACGGAGATCATCCGAGGACGGGCAAGCGGATGGCGTTAAGCCGGCCAGGGTTGACCCCGGGGCGTGGCCCCGGGGTCGGTCTACTCACGGGGACCGCGGTCGGGATGCCGTGAATACTGGGTCGCGAGATAGCTCCGGGCTGCCGGGATATGGCTGTGCGATAGCGAGCCCGCGTAATAACCACAGGCCCACCGGAAACGTCCCTCCCGAAGAGTGTTTACGCGACGCGCCGATTCGGATTTTGCATCGCGAACAAACGGCGTGATGGCGCGATCAGGCCGAACGCTGATCACAACGTGCACGTGATCGGCGAGTACGACCTGGGCAAGCACGTGAACAGCCTGTCGCGTGGCGGCCGTCAAGATGCTGCGCGCTATAGTCTCCACGTCACTACGGCGAACATCACGCCGCCAGGTGTGCGATGTGATGTGTGCGAACAGGCCGAACTTCCTGTGTCCGCGTTTGCTCAATACCCCTCGGCCCGAGTAGACCGACTCCGCGGCCATGCCGCGGGGTCCCTCGATACCCACGTCGTGGTGGTGGAGCTTACCCGCACAGCTCTTCCACCAGCTCTCTCAACTGCGCCCCGCCGTAACCGCGACGGACCAGAAACGCGAGCAGGCGGCGTTTGCGCACCGCAACCGGTAGACCGGCCAACTGCCGCGCGCGTTTCGCTGCCACGGCGCGCGCCTCGACCCGAGGGTCGATCCCCTCCTCCTCGAGCGCCCGGCGCACCGCGTGCTCCGCCGTACGGCGCTCGACGCCCTGCGCCTGTAGATCGCGGAGCAGGCGGGCTGGTCCCTTGCCGCGCGTCGCGCGCAGCGCGGCGTACTGCTCGGCGAATCGGCGGTCATCCAGCAGGCCGCGGAGCGCGACCCGGTCGAGCGCCGCCTCGACGGCAGCCGGTGGGTGCTGCCGCTTCACCAGGCGCCGCCGCAGATCCAGCCGGGCGTGCGCCCGGCGGGCCAGCGCCCTGAGGGCGGCGCGTTCCGCCGCCTCCACATCGGCGAGCTCCCGCAGCCGGTCCAGCACCGCGGGCGCGAGCTCCGCCTCGACCTGCAGGCCGAGCGGCTCGACCGCGTCCAGCGGAAGGGAAGCGAATCGCCCCCGATCCACCTCTACCAGCCGATAGCCCGGCTGGCGTGGATCGGGGGCGAGTCCGGTGAGGGTCGGCACTCACTCCTCGGGGGCAGAGGCCTCCTCGTCGGCTGCCACCGCGACGGGTTTCACCCCGAGATGCTCCTTGACCTTTGCTTCCACCTCGACGGCGAGGTCCGGGTGGTCCTTGAGGTACAGCTTCGCGTTCTCGCGGCCCTGTCCGATCCGCTC
>DASQAH010000109.1:0-2555 GCA_035635835.1 Gemmatimonadales bacterium | reverse complement strand
CCGGACGCTGCTTTCGCCGAGCTGAGCGAGCGAGCGCTCCTGGATCTATTCCGTCACTCCCAGCCTGCCTGGACCGCCCCGGAGGGCGCGTACGGCGTTCGTTGACCTGCATTGCCACTCGAACGCCTCAGACGGGGAGTTCCCTCCGGAAGAGGTGGCCCGACGGGCCCGGGAGGCGGGGCTCAGCGCCATCGCGTTGACCGACCACGACACCACCGAGGGTGTGCCCGCGGCTGCGCGTGCGGGCGCCGCCCTCGGCGTGCGGGTGATTCCAGGTTGCGAGTTCAGCGTCCGCGCCCCGTGGGGTGAGCTGCACCTGCTCGCCTACTTCCTCGAGCCCGGAGAGGCGGCCCTCGAGGCATTCCTGCGCGAGACGCGGGCCGCCCGCCGCCGCCGCGGCGAGCAGATGATCGACAAGCTGCAGAAGCTCGGCGTGGACATCGCGCTTGAGGACGTGACGGACCAGGTGGGCGCTGACGGTGCCCTGGGGCGACCACACGTTGCGCGGGCGCTCGTCGACGCGGGGGCCGTCATAGACATCGGCGAGGCCTTTTACCGCTTCATCGGTCGGGGTCGCCCAGCCTACGTCGAAAAGCCGCTCCCCGCGCTGGCAGGGGTCACCGCCCTCGTCCATGCGATGGGTGGGCTGGCCGTCGCGGCGCATCTGGGTGATCACGGAAGCGAAGGCCAGTTGCGGCAGTTCAAGGCGCAGGGCATGGACGGGATCGAGGTGCGCCACCCCAGCCACACGCCCGCCACTGAGGCGCGGCTGACCCGGCTGGCCGAGCGACTGGGCCTGGGAGTCTCGGGCGGCTCGGACTGGCACGGCGACGCCGAGCTCGGTGACACGCACGCCCCGCTGGGCGGCATGGACATCCCGGTGGCTTGGTTAGAAGCCTTGGAACGTCGCCGCGACACCGTGAACGACCATTCTCGAAGGGAAACGGTATGAGTGATCCTCTGCCCCTCGGCAGCAAGGCGCCCGCGTTCGCGGCGGCGGCATCTGATGGGAAGACCTACGCGCTCGCCGACCTGCTCAAACGCTCGCACGTCGCGCTGATCTTCTATCCCGGGAACAACACTCCCGGGTGAAACCGCCAACTCTCCGCCGTGCGCGATGAGATCGAGCGGTTTCGCAAGGCCGGCATCCAGCCCTTCGGTGTGAACCCGGCGGGCGTGGAGGACCACGCCGGCTACGTGGCGAAAATGCGGTTCAACTTCCCCCTCCTCTCCGACCACGACCGCGCGATCGCGACGGCGTATCACGCCCTGAAGGAAGACGGCAAAGGCATTCAGCGAACGGTGTATGTCATCGGCCGGGATGGGACGATCAAGTTCGCCCAGCGGGGCGCGCCGGCGCCGGCCGAGGTCGTCGCCGCAGTCGGAGGGGGAGCCGGCGATCATGCCTGATTTCCGTGGCAAGGTCGCGCTCGTCACTGGCGTCGGGCGCGTGGGTCAGATCGGCCACGCCATTGCCCAGGGGCTGGGGCGCGCGGGCGCGAAGCTTGTCCTGGCCGACCGGGCCGCGGAGATGCTGACCGTGCGGGTGCGGGAATTCGCGGCGGAGGGGGTTACGGCACGCCTAGCGGCTGGGGATCTCACGGTGCCCGACGCCGCCCGGGCGGCGGTGGCAGTCGCGACGCGGGAATTCGGCGGGCTCGACGTCGTCGTCAACGTGGCGGGCGGCCTGTTTTCGTTCGGGGATTTCCTGCAGCTCAAGCCCGAGCAGGTCGAGCTCGAGCTCGCCGCCAACGTCAAGACGGCGGTGTTCGTCAGCCAGGCGGCCATCCCGGCGCTGATCGCGCGCGGCGGGGGCGCCATCGTCAACTTCTCCTCCATCGCGGTGCTGCGGCCGCTCGCCCAGATGGCCGCCTACAGCGCGGCGAAGTGGGCAGTCGCCGGGCTCACCCGCGCGCTCGCGCGGGAGTTCCGCGACCAGCGGGTGCGCGTCAATGCCGTCGCACCGACGGCTGTTCGGACCACCGACAACGTGGCGCAGATGAAGCCCGACGCGCAGACTCGCCTGGTCGAATTAGCCGACCTCGTAGCCGCCGTGCTGTTCCTCGCGAGCGACGAGGCCCAGGGGGTGAGCGGCCAGATCCTTCCGGTCACGGGCAAGGACGTCTGAGGGTGGACCTCAAAGGGCGTGCGGTGCTGGTCACGGGGGCCGGCCGGCGGGTAGGGCAGGCCATCGCGATCGGGCTCGCGCAGGCGGGCTGCGACGTTGGCGTCCACTTTCATGGCTCCGGCGACGGCGCGGCGGAGACGGCGCGTGGCATCCGCGCTGCTGGGCGGCATGCCGAGCTCCTGCCGGCCGACCTCCAGGACGCGGCGGCGGCGCGCGGGCTCGCCGACCGGGCGGCGGGCGCGCTCGGCCGGCTCGACATCCTGATCAACTCGGCCGCCATCATGATCCGCCAGCCGGTGGCGGAGATCACCCCCGAAAGCTGGGACCAGACCTTGAACCTCAACCTGCGCGCGACGTTCTTCGTCTCCCAGGGCGCCGTTCCGCATCTGCGGCGCGCACCACCTCCCCGAGGCGGGGGGGGGGGGGG
>DASQAH010000108.1:0-3867 GCA_035635835.1 Gemmatimonadales bacterium | reverse complement strand
CCGCCAGTGCTGTCCCTTGTGAACTACCGACGGGTCCTCTCGGAGCCGGAGCGGTTGCGCCCGCTGCTCAACTCGTTCTGGATGGCGGCGGTGAGTACGGCCGGCGGAGTCGCCATTGCGCTCGCGGCGGGGTGGCTCGTCGTCCGGCGTCGCGTGGCCGTGCGTCGCTGGATCGAGAGCTTCCTCGAACTGCCGTGGGCCTTGCCAGGGACGGTGTTCGCGGTCGCGCTCGCGACTGCCTTCGGCGTGAGCAAGCCATTCGCGTTGCGGTGGGTGCTGGTCGGGACGATCGTGTTGCTGCCACTCGCCTACCTCGTACGGGCGCTCCCGGTCGCGGGCCGCGCTATTCTCGCGGGCTACCGCCAGCTGGACCCGGCACTCGAAGAAGCCGCGGCGAGCCTTGGCGCCGGTCGCTGGGCCACGCTGCGGCGGGTCACGTTGCCGCTGCTGTCGCCCGCGCTTGCGGCTGGGGCGAGCCTCGCGTTTGTCGGCGCGTTGGGCGACTTTGTGTCCTCCATCGTGCTCTATACCTACGACACCCGGCCCATCGCCATCGAAATCATGGCCAGCTTGCGCCTCAACGAGATCGGTGTGGCCGCTGTGTTCGGCGTATTGCTCATGGTGTGCAGCGCCGCCGTTCTCTCGATCGGAGCCCGCCGGTGAAGCGACTCTCCGTGCTGATGGCTGTGTGCTTCGTGGACATGCTGGGCCTGATGCTCGTCGCCCCGCTGATGGCATTCTATGCGTTGCGACTGCACGCGCCTGAATGGCTGGTCGGTCCGCTCATCGCCTCGTTCGCGGTGGCCCAGCTGATCTCCTCGCCGATCTGGGGCAAACTGTCGGACCGCTACGGCCGGCGGCCGGCGCTGCTCGTGGGCCTCGGCGCCTCCGCGTTCGCCTACATCATTTTCGGCTACGCCAACAGCCTGTGGATGTTGTTCGCTTCGCGCATCGTGCAAGGGTTGGGCGGCGGCACCACCGGCGTCGCCCAGGCGTATGTGGCCGACACCATGCAGCCGGGCGAGCGCGCCAAAGCGTTGGGGTGGCTTTCCGCGGCGACGAGCGCGGGCGTCGTGATCGGGCCCTTCATCGGGTCGGTGGCCTACCGCTTCGGCACGGCGATGCCGGGAGTCGTGGCGGCCGTGCTGGTGCTGATCAACGTCGGCTTCGCCTGGAAATGGCTGCCCGAATCGCGCGTCGTCGACCCCCGTGCGATGACGTCTAGCGGCCGCTACGCGCCGCCGCAGGCCCGCTCGGTGAAACGGGCGTTGTGGGAGATCATGCGGCATCCGGCGCTGCCGTCCCACCGCGTGATCTGGATCTACGTGGTCGGCATGCTGGCCCTGAACGTGGTGATCGGCGTACTCGCGCTGTACCTCAAAGACACCTATGGCGTGACCGAAAACACCATCGGCTACTTCTTTCCCATCTTCGGGATCGTGGGCGTGCTGATGCGCGTCTGGCTGGTCGGCTGGTTCAATGAGCGCTTCGGCGAGGTCCGCACGATGCAGATTGGCACGGTGCTCCTGGGGAGCGGCCTTGCGCTCATGCCGCTCCCGGCGGCCCTCGTGCCGGCGGCTCCGGCGATGGCCCTGTTCATCGTTTTCCTGGTCCTGGTGCCGATGGGCACGGCCCTCCTGTTTCCGGCGTCCACCTCGCTCGTCAGCCAGCGCTCCGAGAAAGACGAGGTCGGATTGATGATGGGGGCGCAGCAGACGTTCCGAGGGATCATGAGCATCGTGGGCCCGGTGGGCGCGACGTTGACGTTCGACGCGTTCGGCCACGGGGTGCCGTTCCTGCTCGCGGCCGGGATCGTCGGCGTGGCGTTCGTGCTCGCCATCCGCGAGCCCCGTCACACCCCGGTGGCGGCCACCGCCTGACCGCAGCTACTTTGTGATCATGCTTACCGCCGTCGTGCTCGCGTTTGCGATCTCGCCAGGCCCCCTCCTCAGCGCCTCCCCCCACCCCCGTCCGAGTCCAGCGCCGCCGCGTCCCCGGCTGGTCGTCGTGATCACCGTCGACCAGCTCCGGGCTGATTATCTCGTGCGCTGGCGGTCGCAGTTGACCGGCGGCTTTGCCACGCTGCTCGCCGACGGGGCCGTGTTCACCAGCGCGTTCCAGGACCACGGAGTCACCGAAACCGCCCCGGGCCACTCGACGGTGTTATCGGGCCGGTGGCCCGCACACACCGGGATCGTCCGCAACGCCGAAGGCGTGCAGGACTCGACCACCCCCCTCCTCGGTGTCGCCGGCCCGGGCGCGTCACCGCGCCGGTTCCGCGGCACGGCGCTGTTCGACTGGCTACAGGCCGCGGACACGATGAGCCGGGCCCTGTCGGTGTCGCGCAAGGACCGCGCCGCCATCCTGCCGATCGGCCGCGCCAAAGCGATGGTCTACTGGTACCAGTCGGGGATGTTCACGACGAGCCGCTACTACGTGGACACGTTGCCTATCTGGGTCCAGACCTTCAACGCGCTGCGCGTTCCGCAACAGGCCGCGGGCACTCGGTGGACGCTGCTACGGGCGGACTCGCTCTACCACGAGCCGGACAGTGAGCCGTGGGAGAACGGGGGACACGGGGTCACCTTTCCGCACTCCCTCCCAGCCGATAGCGCGGGCGCCGCAGCGGCATTCATCGGCGTTCCCCAAATGGACTCGCTCACCCTTGCCTTTGCGCTCGCCGGCGTCGAGGCGCTAAGACTCGGCCGCCGCGGCCCGACCGACCTGCTCGCCGTGAGCCTGTCCACGACGGACGCCATCGGGCACGCCTTTGGGCCCGACTCTCGGGAAATCCATGATCAGGTCCTGCGGCTCGACGACTACCTGCAGTGGTTCTTGCAGCGGCTGTTCGATCGCGTGGGGCGCCAGAATGTGGTCGTGGTGCTCACCGCTGACCACGGCGTCACCCCGTTTCCCGAGGCCTCCCGCCAGCAGGGGCATCCTGACGCGCGCTGGGTGAGCCTCGATACCCTGGTGAGGTCCGCCAACGTTCAGCTGACGCGGTTGGGTGGCGTGGACACGACCAAGCGCTGGCTGGAGTTCGACACCGGGGTGTTGTTCTTCCAGGACAACGGCCGCCTCGCGGCCACCGGCGCGAACCTCGACAGTGTGATGACGGCGCTTGCCGCGCGCGTCCGGGCATTGCCCGGCATCGCGCGCGTAGACCGGCCGGCCGACCTCGCCCGCGTGGATACCGCTGCGGATCCGATCGCCCGGCGCTGGCTGCACCTGATCGTCGGGGACTCTCGGGTCGCGATGGTCGTCACGCTGCGGCCGTTCGATGCCTGGGGCGCTCCGTTAGGCAGCGCCCAGCACGGGCAACCGTCGGATCTCGACACCCACGTCCCCCTGATTCTATGGGGGCGGGGAATCCTTGCCGGAACCTACGACCAGCGGGCGAACATCGTGGACATCGCCCCCACGCTGGCGTGGATGCTCGGTCTCTCGCCGTTCAGCTTGCTCGATGGGCGTGTTCTCAAGGAAGCGCTCGAACCCCCGAGGTGAGCCCGCATGGTTCTGCTCTCCCCTAACCAGCAGCGCAGAGTCGACGAGATCACAGAGATCCAGAAGACGGTAGGCCACGTCCGGACGCTCGTCGCCGAGCTCGAGTCCAACCGGGCCGCCAAGACGACCATTGTGACGAATCTCTGCAGCACCATCGCTCGGGAGCTCTCCCAGATGCGCCAACGCCTGCTGACAACCCCGATCGGGACGATCGCGGACATTGCCGGTGCGTTGTCGATCATGGCGTCCCGCACCGGCGGCCTTAACATGAAGCTGCGCGGCCTGGCCGACGGCGTGAACAGCATGGACATGCAGCTCGACCAGGCGTTGAAGGCCGCGATGGCTCCGGAGGCCAAAGACAAG
>DASQAH010000107.1:0-3634 GCA_035635835.1 Gemmatimonadales bacterium | reverse complement strand
GGGACGCTCGTTTGCCTCGATGGTTCAAGTAATTTCGCGATTACACGCCTTAACCTCCCGGTGGTCAACGTTCTAGCCGGTGAGGCATCGGGTCCTCAAGTTTTGCGATTTTACGCTCCAGGTTCTATTTTCGGTGTGGTTTTGGGGGAGGTGGGGGTGGGAGGGGTGGGGGGAGTGCCCAGAAGCCCGGTTACCCTCGGAGTCCCCGACTCCTTCCAGGTCTACTTCGAGAATAGCGCCGCCTTCACGGTTTCGGCCCCCGCCAGGGGCCTGGCGACGTATCCCGCGCAGCCCCTTCGGTCCGGCTATGCCCGGTTCCAAGAGCGGCTCGCTGGGAAGGCGGCGCTGGTGGAGGCACCGGTAGGCAGCGGACGGGTGATCCTGTTCGGGTTCCGGCCCCAATTCCGGGGCCAGACGCACGGCACCTTCAAGCTGCTGTTCAACGCGGTCTTGTTGGCGGCCCCGTAACGGGGGCCGTGGGAGGAGTCCCGATGAAGCGGCTGGTTCTCCTGGTGGGATTGGCAACCTTGGTGGCGCATCCCGCCCTGGCGCAGCGCTCGCAGAGCATCGAGTTCGGTGGCTTCGGCTCGTACTGGCGCTTCGACCACTTGTACTTTCTCAAGAACTCGCTCGGCGGCGGCGCGCGCATCGCGTACGCCTGGAGCGACCGCCTGTCGATCGAGGTCAGCGGCGACTTCACGAAGACGGTGGACACCGCCGCTGCGCAAAACGTGTCGGTGTCCACGGTGAGCGGCAACCTCGTGTTGAATTTCCCGATGGGCGACAGGGCGACGCTCTATGCCACCGGTGGGTTCTCGCGACTCGTCTTCGGCCCCGACCCGCCCTACAATTTCACCGACAACATGATCAATGGCGGCCTCGGGGCGCGTGTGTTCCTCAGCCAACACGTGGCGCTGCGGCTGGATGCGCGCGCCATGTACAACCGACAGAATCGCGACCCACTCAATCCCACCCCCCGCGGCAGCTGGACGGGCCAGGTCCAGGGTGGAGCGGGACTCTCGTATTTCTTCATTCCGCCCCAACAGGGCCGCGGCTTCGCCCGGCAGTATCAATGGTATTGGGGCGCTCAGGGCGGTGCGTTCATCTCCAAGACAAACACGCAGCCCTACGTCTACGACCCGATCGTCGGCGGCCACTGGCTGATCACCGCACGCCGCACCGCGCTGTACGTCGCCTACGAGCAGGCGATCTTCCTGTCCGCCGCGCAGGCCGTGATCTTCGACCCGGGCTCCTCCAATTCATCGGTCGGCCCGGGTTTCCGCGACGTCACGTTCCACGACATGCGCAGGCTGATGTTCGGCGTGCTGGCCTTCCCGACGCAGAAGATTATCGAGCCGTTCGCCGGCGGCGGGTTCGCCCTGATGCAGGTGCTGAATCCGGTCGTAGACTGCTCCGGCTGCTCATTGGGGGAAGCGATTGCAGCGTCAGACCGCGCTCACGATCATGCCAGCAAGGCCTTCTTCTGGTTGATGGGCGGACTACAGATCAACTACTCCAGCAAGCTGAACGTGTTCGCGCACTACTTGCTGACGTCGAGCGCCGCCAACTTCCTGCTGGAGAGCAACACGCACACGCTCCAGGGAGGCATTCGTCTGAGCCTCGGCTCCTCGAAAGAAGGAATTACCGAGCGGCACTGAGCAGTCGCAAGAAGTTCTCACCCAGGATTTTGCGAACGTCGCTGTCGCTGTAGCCGCGGGCTCTCAGCCCCTCGGCAATGAGCGGTAGCGACGTCGCGTCTTTCATGGGCCGCGGCAGCACGCTGATGCCGTCGAAGTCACTTCCCAGGCCCACGTGGTCCACCCCCATCACCTGCACCGCGTGGTCGATGTGGTCCAACAAGCGCCCGATGTCGGGGATATCGAGACCAGCGAGGTGCTGGCCGCGGAATTTGTCGATCTCGAAGTCGGCGAGACCCGGCTGGCCAGGGTAGCGCGCGCGAATCGAGTCGAATTCGGGGCGCAGGCGCCGGTTCACTTCGGCGTACTGCGCCCGGAAGTGATCGTCCAGAAATACCGGGAAGAAGTTGATCCCGACCACGCCCCCGTTCTTCGCGATGGCGCGGAGCTGAGCGTCGGTGAGGTTGCGCGGATGTGAGGCCAGGGCGCGGCAGGAGGAGTGCGAGGCGATGACGGGACGCGTGGCCACGGCGAGCACATCCCAGAACGTCGAATCGGACACGTGCGACACATCCACCAGCATCCCGAGCGCTTCCATGCGGCGCACCACCTGACGCCCGAAGTCGGTCAGGCCGCCTGACCGCCGAGGATCCATCGACGCGCCTGCCCAGTCGTTGCCGTTGTTCCACGTCAGCGTCATGTAGCGCACGCCGCGCGCGTAGAGCGTGTCGAGCTTTTCGAGGGAATTCTCGATCGCATGTCCCCCCTCGACACCCATCAGCGCGGCGACGTGACCGCGTCCCGCGGCTGCCCGGACCTCGTCCGCGGTCGTGGCGAGCTCGACATCGACGGCCGTATCGGCGAGTCGGCGCACGGCGGCGATCAACGCCAGGGCACGTTTGTAAGCCGTGCCCCGACCATACGTGTTGTCCACCCAGATCGAGAAGAACGCCGCGGACAGACCCCCGGCCTTCATGCGGGGCACATCGACGTGCCCATCGGGGAGACGGGCCGAGATGTCGACTTTGCCGTCGAGCATGCGCTGCGGCGTATCGATGTGGCCGTCGAGGATTAGGGGGGGGGGTTGCTGAAGCATGAGGAGGAGGCCTAGCGCGAAACCCACGGCGAGTCCTTGAGATAGAACCGCAGCGGCCAGTCGGCGGCCTGGGTGATCCCGACGCGCGGACCGGTGGCGATCTCACGGTGTTTCGGCGCCGCTCCTTGGACGATTCGCAGCAACCCGCGCTGCAGTGAGACGCCATTCAACGCGCCGGTCACGCCCAGCGCTTCGCACAGCCGGGCAGGACCGGAGCACAGCGGCTCCTTGCCTCGCCGTCCACGCATCGTCTCGATGCCTGCAATCGGCTCGAGCGCCCGAATCAGCACGGCGGCCGGAAAGTCCTGCGGTTCGGTAACCGCGTTGAGACACCAATGCATGCCGTAGGTGAAGTAGACGTAGGCGGTTCCGGGCGGCCCATAGAGCTGCTCGGTGCGTGCAGTCCGCCGGTGGCCATACGCATGACACGCGGGATCGTGCGGACCGACGTAGGCCTCCACCTCGACGATCCGGCCGGCGGTCTGTCGTCGCCGGCCACCCACATCGCTTACGAGGATGTGACCCAATAGCCCACGCGCGACCGCTTCTGTCGGTCGCGCGTAGAACTTTGCCAGCACGGCGCTGCGTCGCACCGTTAGGCGCTCCCCCCCCCTCCCCCTGCCCCTCCGCCGCCGGTCAGGCCCCGCTTCACGCGCGACCAGAAGGACTCGCCGGGCTCGGCGGCCGCCGGCGCCGCCGGAGGCGGTAGAGGTTCTAGCGCTCTTGGTTGAGTTGCAGGTGGTGGTGTAGGCGTCGATTCCGATATCGCCTGAGACTCCGATTCAAAGCGTCGAGGACCGCGACCCCGGCCCCCACGCCCACCACGGCGTCCACGGCCGCCGCGCTCGCCGTTCTCACCGCGGTCTCTTCCCCCCCCCCCCCCCCCCCCCCCCCCCCCCCC
>DASQAH010000106.1:0-3532 GCA_035635835.1 Gemmatimonadales bacterium | reverse complement strand
GGCGTTGCGTCGGCCACCCCCCCCCCCCCCCCCTCCCCTCTGGGTCGCGCTGGCGCGATCGCGCCGGAGGATTCGGCCCCCGAGCCCGTCTTGTTGGAGCTGCAGCTCGGCAGGCTGGCGAGCCGCACCGTCCAGGCGTTTCGGGTGCGGACTGAGGCGCTCGTGCCGATGTCCGACTTTTTGCAGCTCGCCGAGATCCGCTACGTGCTCAGCCCCGAAGGCCGTCTCGAGGCGACGATCGACCCCGGCGATCGCAAGTTGATCATCGACGCGCGTCTCGACACCATGACGTTCGGCGACTACCGCGTCCGCTTGGAGCCGGAATTCCGCCTGTTCCGCGGCGGCGAGCTGTACGTAGGTGCCGAGCGGCTGGGCGACTTGCTCGGCGTGCGGATCGTGGTCAGTTGGGTCGAGCTCACCGTGGTCGTGACGGATCCGAGCGGGCTGCCCCTCGCCCGCCATGCGCAGCGGGAGGCGGCACGTGAGGCGTTTCATCGTCGCTCCGCCGCGCCCCCACCGGATCTGGCGTTGGGGCTGGAGCGGCCGCACTGGGATGGCATGGTGCTCGACTATTCCGTCCTCGCGCCGTCAAACGATGTGCGGGCCGGCGGCGCCTACAGCGTCGCGCTGGGCGGCGATGCGTTCGGCGGCTCGCTCGAGCTGGGCGCGGCGAGCCTGGGACGCCTCGATGCCGGCACGGCCCGGATCGACGCCTCGTGGACCGGTGTGTGGCGTGACAGCCGCTGGCTTAAGCAGGTGCGTCTCGGCGATGGCCCGGTGACGGGGCCCAACCTCCGCTCCCAGCGCGGCGTCCTCGTGACCAACGCGCCGTTCGTGCGACCGTCTCTCGTGGGGGCGACCCGCTATGACGGCCGCCTCGGTCCGGGCTGGTCCGTCGAGGCCTACCGCGGCTCGGAGCTGGTCGCGTTCGATTCCACCGACAATGCCGGACGCTTCGGCGTGGACCTCCCGGTGCGCTATGGGGAGAACCCGGTGGACTTCGTCGCCTACGGGCCGTTCGGAGAAATCCGTCAGTTCAACCGGACCTACCGGGTACTGAGTGAGCTGCTCCCTGCGCAAACGTTCGAATACGGCGCCTCGGGCGGGGGCTGCCGGATGCCCCAGTGCAGCGCGACCGCCAACCTGGACCTCCGCTACGGCATTTCCACGCGGGCGACGGTGCAGGCGGGCTTCGACCACTTCTGGCGGGACACGCTGCCGGACCTGTTCCACCCCTACGGCGCCGTGACCCTCGCGCCGGCGACGGAGTGGGCGGTCGAGCTCGACGGGGTGGGCGGCGCGTTCGCGCGCGGCGTCCTGCAGTACGAGCCGTCGCTCGACCTGCGGCTCAGCGCGGTGTACACCAGGTTCGACCGCGGCACGGTCGCCCCGATTCTCACGTCGGCTGGACAGCACTCCGCCTGGCAAGTGGTCGGGTTCCTCCGTCCAATCCCGAAGCAGGGGTTCTTCTATCTCGAGACTACCCTGGAGCAGGCGACGAGCGACGCGGGGACCACTACCCGGGCTCGCCTCGGCGCGTCACTGCAGGCGAGCGAAGTGCGAGTGCTGCCCTACGTCCGGCTCGAGCGGGACGTGTCGACCCGAGGCTTCATCGGCGTCAGCAGCTCCGTGCTGCCACGACCGCAATGGGGGCCGGTCTTCGGCGGCGTCTTGCTCCGCTCCTCGCTCGAGTTGCAGCAGGGGGGGCCCGCGCTGGTCCGGCTCAATGCGTACGCCGTCTCGGTCGCCAGGCCAATGGGGTCGGGTACGCGCCTCGAGGCGGGCGTGAGCTGGATCAAAGGAGGCCAGGGGGCCACACTGCAGCTCGTCCTGTCGAGCTACCTGCCGATGCTGCGCTCGTACACGACGGTGACCGCGCCTGCCGCGGGCCCCGCGATCGGTACGCAGTACGTGCAAGGCTCGCTCCTGTGGGACCGGCGGAACGGCCGGCTCACCGGTGCGGCCGGGCCATCGCTCGAGCGATCGGGGCTGGCGGGGCGGGTGTTCCTCGATGTGAACGGCAACGGTCGTTACGATCCGGGAGAGCCGACCCTGCCGCACGTGCGCGTGCTGGTGGGCTCGAGCGGTGCGACGACCGACTCGAGCGGAGTTTTCCGGGTCTGGGACATCGTGCCGTTCGAGCCGATTCTGGTGACAGTGGATTCGCTTACCCTGGAGTCTCCGCTGCTCGTCCCCGAGTACGCCACCGCGAGCATCGTACCAGGCCCGAACCGGTTCCGCACCCTCGACATCCCGATCGTGCAGGCGGGCGTGGTCGAGGGACAGGTGGTGCGGGCGGGGGGTGGAGGAGGGGGAGGGGGAGGGGGAGGGGGGGGAGTTGGTGGCGTCACACTGGTGCTGACCGACCGCAAGAGCGGCGCGGCGCGTTCCGTCACGACGTTCAGCGACGGGGGCTTTTACATGCTCGGGGTGAAGCCGGGGGACTACGACCTCTCGGTGGCGCCGCAAGTGTTGGCGGCGCTTGGCGTCCGGGCCGAACCGCTGCGCCTCACCCTGGCACCCACGGTGCGAGGCGTCGGCCGCTCGGGTATTGTGATCCGGCTTACCCCGACGCGTTAGGCGGGACGGCAGGCGCGGCCAGCCTCGGTTATGTTTGCGGCCGCATGGATCGCCTCGGCTGGATTGACCTTCCAGAGCGCTCGCTCGCCCAATTCGCAAAGCTCGTGGCGTTCGCCGAAGCCGCGCGCGCTGGCGGACTCACCCATACCCTCGTCTGCGGTATGGGTGGATCGAGCCTCGCGCCGCGAGTCCTGGCCGCCACCTTCGCACGCTCGCACCTCGAGGTGCTCGACAGCACCGATCCCGCCGCAATACTCGCTGCCGAGCGCTGGCACAATCCCCGTGAGACGTTGTATCTCATCGCCAGCAAGTCCGGCACCACTGTGGAAACAATGGCGGCGTATCGCTACTTCGCCGCACGTGCCCGGCCGGACCAGTTCGTCGCCATCACGGATCCCGGCACTCCGCTCGAGACGCTCGCCCGCACGGCGGGCTTCCGCGCCGTGTTCGAGCATCCTGCCGACATCGGGGGGCGATACGCGGCGTTGACAGTGGTGGGGATGCTGCCCGCGGCACTTCTGGGGATCGACGGCAGCACGTTGCTCGAGCGGACACGGGTTCTGGATGTCGCGGCAGCCAAGGCGCTCGGCGTCCGGCTCGCCGAGGCCGCGGCTGCTGGTCGGGACAAGCTGGTGCTCGGGCTGCCCTCCCCTATTGCGAGCTTGGCGGCGTGGATCGAACAACTAGTCGCCGAGAGCACGGGCAAGGCGGGGCGAGGAGTAATCCCGGTGGTCGGGAGCTCGGGGACCGCCGGGCCCGACGTTGAGAACATTGACGAGTTCTCGAGCGATCCGCTCGATCTCGGCGCGGAGTTTTTGCGGTGGGAGTACACCACGTGGGCAATGTGCGAGCGATTGGGCGTGAATCCGTTCGACCAGCCGGATGTAGAGGCTGCCAAGGCCTTCGCTCGCGCGGAGTTGGAGCGAGGCGGGGGCGGGGGCGGGGGGGGGGG
>DASQAH010000105.1:0-5186 GCA_035635835.1 Gemmatimonadales bacterium | reverse complement strand
CGGACGGCGGCTGGGTGTACGCCATCCGCTCCCTCGAGACCGGGTCGCGCGAACTGCGGGACCTGATCATGGAGCGCGGCGGCAGGGGTGAGGACTATCCCACCATCGTGATCGCCGCGCCGCGCGCCGCCTACGACACCGGTCGAGCCCGGCACGGCTGGACGCTCACCAAGGGTGCCTTGCGCTATCTGCTGGGGCCCGGGCGCGAGACCACGTTCGACTTCGACACGCTGCGGACCAAGGCGCTGCGCGAGACGCCCGCGGACCTGCTCGCCGAGCCCAAGGCACCCGACGAGATGGGCTATGCCGAGTTGGGCCGCTACGTGGACGCCCTGTCGCGCTCCGGCTCGGACACGAAGAAGCTGCGGGTGGAACGCGCGCTCAAGCTCTCGGTGCCATTCGCCTGCATCGTCATTGCGCTGTTCGGGGCACCGCTCGCGATCTCGACGCCGCGCAGCGGCACGGCGTGGGGGGTGGCAGTGTGCCTCGCCACCACCTTCGTGGACCTTCTGATGTTCCAGCTCTCGAAGGCCGTCGGGAGCGGCGGCGCGCTGCCACCGACCTTCGCGGCGTGGCTGCCGAACCTGTTGTTCGGCGGTGCGGGGCTGTGGTTGTGGACGAAGGTGCGGACGTGATCCGCCCGCCCCACGCCCCGTAAACACCAAGCCGCCCCCCTCGCGGGGGGCGGCCGGTGGTAGGTTCGGACGCGCGGCTCAGTAGTTCAGCCCGTAGCGCACGCCCAGCTGCATCCGCCACACGTCGAATTGGCTGACGACCTTCTGGAACGAGTTCGAGATCAACTGGCCGCCCGTTGTGGCTAGCTGATATTGCGCCGCCCCGGTCACATCGACGCCCTTCGCGATTAGCGGGTTCTGCGTGACGAAGAACTGCGACACCCCCCAATCGCTATTGATCAGGTTCGTGACGTTCAGGATGTCGAACCGGATCTGCAACCGGTTGGGACGGCCGCCGATCGTCCGGCCCACGTCCTGGGAGAGACTCACGTCCGCCCGGAACACCTTTGGCAGGAACACGGCATTGCGCTCCGCGTATTGCCCGCGACGCGTGCTGAGATAAGAATCCTGGTTGATGAACGCATCCCACGCCGCCGCCTGCTGGGCGGGCGTGTACGTGGTCGTCCCGACCGTGAGCGGGATGAAGTTCATCTCGCCGGTGTTGCGGGGGATGTAGATCAAATCGTTGCCGAAGGCGCCATCGCCGTTCATGTCGCCACTGAAGGTGTAACTGCCGTTGCCGGGGCTGTGCGCGTCCACGTACAAGCTCACGCTCGTCGCGCCCACTCGGGTGAAGTCCCGGCTGTAGGACAGCGCCCCGAAGATCCGGCCCCCCGGCGAGAACTGGGAATAGGCCGCCGTCGGATTGTTCGGGTCCCCTGAGATCGGGTTGCCGGTGAACGAGCCCGACGCGATCGACCCCGCGTCCACGGTGTTCTTGCTCACCCCGTAGCTGTAGCCGAGCTTGGCGTACAGGCCGTTCGCGAACGCCCGCTCGAGCGTGAACGCGAGGATCCAGGAGTAGCCGCTGCCTTCGTTCGTGAGCACGGTCGCGTCGCTCACGTTCGGGTGGATCCGATTCAACGTCCAGCGCGGGCGGTTATCGGCGCCCGTGAACGTCGTCTGCGCCGCCGGGAGATTGGCGTTGATGTACGCGATGCCGTTCACGTCCTTGGAGTAGAGGAATTCCGCCGTGCCCGCCACGTCCCAGGGCAGGCGCTGGTCGACCGCGATGTTGCTACGCCACAGCTGCGGGAACTTGAAGTTCGGATCGGTGAGCGCGAGTTGGAAGCTCGCCGCCGGCGCACCCGTGACGGTGGTGGGCTTGTAGGCGTCCGGGTTGGGGTTGAACGGGTAGGCGGTGGTGGTGTCGTGCTGGATGAAGCCCGTGAGCACGCCAGTGTTGCCGACCTGGTTCGAAATCCACACATACGCGGGCCGGCCGGTGAAGATGCCGGTGCCGCCCCTGATCTGGGTCTTCTGCTCGCCGTGCAGGTCGTAGTTGAATCCGAACCGCGGGGAGAACAGCAGGTTCACCCCCGGCAGGCTCCCCGTGTTGTAGTGCACCGCGGCGCTGGTCGCATCGCGGAACGTCATCGTGTCGGCCGACGCATTGTCATACGCGGTGTTGTCGAAGTGGGGCGCATCGACTCGGATCCCGCCGGTGAGCGTCAGGTTGGGGATCGGGCGCCACTCATCCTGCGCGTACACGCCGGCGTACAGCACGTCGAGCGGCTGCACCGGCTGGGCCTGGCCCGGGATGTTCGAATACCGTACCTGGAAGCGCCGCAGCGTCACGGGCGACGTCGTGCGGGCCGGGTTCGCGAGGTAGCCGTTCGCGTCCGAGTAGAAGTCGGCGAGCGAGTTGTACACGTACACGCTCTGCGCGCCCGGGAAGAACACGTTCGTGGAGTGATACTTCTCGAGGCTCGCGCCGAACGTGAGCGAGTGCCGCGGCAGGTAGATCGTGTAATTGTCTTGTAGCTGGTAGCTGTGATAGGTCAGCTGGTTGTCCGGCGTGAACGGCTCGAACCCGAACGTCGTGTAGTTCGTGCCCCCCGACAGGATCTCCACCAACGGGAACCACGGCGGGGTGATGGTCCGCCGGCTTTCGTCGTTCGTCGTGTACCCGAGGATCAAGTTGTTCGACATGTTGTTCTTGATCGCCGCGTTCCACTCGCCGACCACCGAGCGAATGTTCTCGAGGATGCCGTAGTTCGAGTTGGCGAAGTTGAGGGAATTCAGGCTACTCCGCCGGTTCCCGAAGCCCAGCGACCCGGAGTTCGAGAGCAGGACGTCGGTGCTCGAGTTCAGCAGGTTGAAGCGCACGTTTAGCTTGTTGCGCTCGTTCAGGTTGTAGTCCAGGCGCGCGAGGAATCGCGTCGACGGCACCTGGAAGTCGTAGCCCTGATACGGGCCCGTCGTGTACTGGAAGCTGTTCTTGAGGTAGCTGCTCAGCGCGTCCAGGTCCGATGCGAGCACGCGCGTAACAGTCCCGCCCACGGGCTGCCCGCCCGCGTTGGCCAGGAACGTGGTGCCCGGCTGCGTCCGACTGTCGTCCTCGTAGCTCGCGAAGAAGAACAACTTGTCGCGAATGATCGGCCCGCCGAGCGCGGCGCCCACGTCGTGGTACTTGAACGTGCCCGGATTGAAGGTGTTCGGGCCCGCCGTGGTGCCGACGTAGCTGTTGTTGCTGAGATTGTAGTAGAGCGAGCCCGAGTACTCGTTCGTGCCGCTCTTGGTGACCAGGTTGATGCCGGCGCCCACGAAATTGCCCTGGCGCACATCGTACGGGGCCACGTTCACCTGGAGTTGCTGAATCGCGTCGAGCGAGATCGGCGCCACGCCGGTACGGTCGCCCGGCTCGCCTGCCAGCCCGAACGAGTTGTTGAAGTACGAGCCGTCGACGGTCATGTTGTTCAGGCGATTGTCCTGGCCCGCGAACGAAAACCCAGTGCCCCCGGAGGGGGCCACCGAGCCTGGCAGTTGCATGTACTGGGGCGAGAGCCGCAGGAGGTCCTCGACCCGGCGGGTGATCGTCGGGAGGTGGGCGATCTCGTTCGTGCCGACGGTTGTCGCGGCCCCGGTCCGCTCGGAGCTGAACACGGGGCTCGTCGTGGCCGTCACGATGATCGGCTCCAGCTCGAGGCTCGCCGCCCGGAGCACGAACCGCAGATCGGCGGTGCCGCCGAGCGTCAGGTTGACCTGGTCCTGCACCTCCTGGCGGTACCCAACGACACCGGCCGTCACGCGATACGGCCCGCCGACCCGCATGCCGGGGATGTTGAACCGACCGTCGGCGCGCGTCACGGCGCCGTACTGCGTGCCGGACGGCCCGTGCACCGCGACCACGCGCGCCCCTGGCAACGGCGCGCCGGCGGAGTCGCTCACGACCCCGGCGATCGCAGCCGTCGTGACTCCCTGTGCCGCCATGGGAACTGGCGCCCACGCGCCGACCGCGGCGAGAACGCCGATCGACCACACAAGACGTTTCATCTGATGGATCTCCGGAAGTGCTAACGAAAACGGGGTGTCAGGGCAGGTGAAAACATGACGCCGATCTGCCGGGACGTCAACCAAACGGCGGTCACGTTTCTGTCACGTCGCCCCCCCTCTTGCCGGCTCGGCCTGGCGCCCGCGCAGCCAAGTGTAGTAGACGGGGACCCCCGCCAGGATGATGAGGAAGGCTAGGCCCGTGTGCACCGGGTCCTCGAACAGCGCGTTCCCCAGCATGTACAGGGTGGCGAGCACGAACAGCGCGGGCACCACCGGATAGCCGATCACCCGCACAGGCCGGGGCACCACCGCGGGCGGCCGGCGCCGGCGCAGCACGAACACCGCCGCCGCGGCGAGCGCGTAGAACGGGAAGATCGCGACTACGAACTGATCGGCGAGCTGCTGGAAGGTGCGAAATGCGACGTAGATAATCCCCAGCAGCGCCGTGAGCGCGATCGCGACCCCCGGCGTCTGGAAGCGCGGGTGGACGCGCGCGACGCTACGGAAAAACAGGCCGTCATCGGCCATCGCGAAGAAGATGCGCGGCGCGGTGAGCATCGACCCGAGCAGCGTGCTGAACGTCGCCACCATCACCACGATCGACACGAGCCCCACGCCCAATTGGCCGAGGATCTGGTGTGCGGCATCCGCCGCCACGAGCGGCGAGTGCGCCATGGGGCCGATGGGAATGAGATACAAGTAGGCGGCGTTCACGAGCAGATAGATCGCCACCACCGCCCCCGTTCCGAGCAGCAACGCCCGCGGCAGGTTGCGCTCGGGGTCGCGCACCTCGCCGCCCACGAACGACAGGTCTCCCCAGCCGTCATACGCCCACATCACCGACACGAGCGCCAGCCCGAACAGCCCGCTGCGCACGGGCCCAGCGGTTTCCGCAAAGTGCGCGAAATTCCCGTGCCCCAGGACGAACGCCAGCAACACGAGCAGGGCCAACGCGCCGTACTTCGCCGTGGTGGTCGCGTTCAAGAGCAGCGCGCTCCAGCGCACGCCGACGTAGTTCAAGGTTGCCGTCACCACGATGGCGAGCGCGGCCACCCAGTGCACGACGCCGTCATAGGGCGGGCGCGTCGGATCGAGCCCGAGCGAGCGCAGCAGATACTCCGCGAACGGCGTCGCGATCGCCCCCAGCGCGGACGCGCGGATGAGCAGCAGCTCGGC